>VXMP01000070.1 GCA_009841075.1 Acidimicrobiia bacterium
GGCGCGGCGCTGGTATCTGGGTTTGGTGGGGTTGGTTTTGGCTGTCTATGGAGGCGGGATACTGTTCGGGTGGCCGCCTACCGACACTCTTCTCGGGTATATCTATCCTGGCCGGGACATACCGGCGTTCGAGAACCGAGATCAGACCTGGGCGATCTTGTTTCTAGTGGCCGGGACCGCGCTGATCCTGTGGATGGTGATCCGGCTTTTGACTAGGAGGGCCGAGGCGTTACGGGTTGACCAAACCGGCTGGTTTCTTTCGGTGGCGGGACCGTTCAGGGCGGCTATCGCGGTTCCCTGGGAAGAGGTGGAGTCCTACACAGAGACGGAGGTTGCGGACGATTATGGAACCGCTCCGGCGTTGTTAATCGGATTATCCGACCCCGCCCGAATCGGACCCGACCCCTGGGGGGCCCGTTGGGTGGAACCCTCTACTCTTTGTGTTCTCGCCCAGGATTGGAGCATCCCGCATGACGAAATTGTCCGAAGATTGGACGAGATAGTGGAGAGCCGCACCGACATACAGCCCACCGAGGAGGGGAACCCGAATCCCGAGCAGGCGGCCACAAGTTGGGACATCGAACAAGACGAGGAGCTGACTGAGCCAGAACCCCCGGAGGGTGGTGACGAAGCGTTCGACCGGTGATTCGCCTGGGGGCGCACCTCCGAGGGGACGACCCTTTGGCGGGGGCCGAGGCCAGAGGCGTTGACCTGGTGCAGATATTTCTCGGGCCGCCTCAATCATTTCGCAAGCCCCCGCCCCGACCCGATGCCCAAGAATTGAAGGAGTCGCCGGTTGAAATCTATGTTCACGCTCCCTATCGGGTGAACGTGGCCAGCCCCAACAACCGAATCCGTATCCCCAGCCGCAAGACCCTGGCCAACATCATCGACGCGGCCGAGCAGATCGGTGCTGCCGGACTGGTGGTGCACGGCGGGCATGTCACCGACGGCGAACCGGTCGAAGCCGGATTTCCGCGTTGGCGAAAGGCCCTGCAGAGCTTTGAGACCGACCTGCCCATCCTGATCGAAAACACCGCCTCGGGTAACAACGCCCAGGCCAGGCGGATAGAAGACCTGGCCCGCCTGTGGGAGGTGATCGGCGATCTAAACCCCGGGTTCTGCCTGGATACCTGTCATGTTTGGGCAGGAGGCGAGCCGATGGAAGGGGTGGTGGAACGGGTGTTGGAAGCCACCGGGCGGATCGATCTGGTACACCTCAACGATTCACGGGATCCGTTCGATTCGAGAAGGGATCGTCACGCCAACCTGGGACAAGGTTATATTCCCGGCGACCGGCTGATCGAAGTGGTCGAAAAGGCTAACGCGCCCGTCATTATCGAAACCCCGGGCGGGGTGCACGAACACTGCATCGACCTGGATTGGATCAGAAAGAGATTGAAATAAGTGCGCCCCGGAGTGGTCCGGGGCGCACTTAGAGTTCTTGGATGGAAAACCTCTTACGAAGCGTCTTTGTCGGTCAGAGTGAAGGAGCTGACCGCACCGTCTCCACTGCCGTAGGTGCCATCAATAGTATCCCCTTCAGAGAGTGCTTCTTCAAATACTGCGAAGGTCACCGGGTTGTTGTCGCCTATATTAAACTGATCATTGCTGTCGTACTTGATAATATAGACAGTATCAGTAGCATCTAATATCATGGTGTTGCTGCCCTTATCTACCTCCGCGACATTAAGATCGTCAAGAATTTCCCCATTATCGGGAGTCTCACCCCAGTAAATGATTATTTCGTCGTCAATCGAAGTACCTGTCAGGGTAACCGTGATGGTCTCCTTCACGCTATCTGTTGCCTTCCGTTTGTAGCTGAAGTCGGTCACGCCTCGGCTATTGACCGTTCGTGTGATTCGTGTGGGCGCCTCATAACCATTTTCGCCATCAGTCAGACTGGAACTGAAGGTCACTTCCTTCCTACCAATAGGAGAACCGTACTGGTCGGTAACTGTCACCCTGATAGTGTTGCTTCCATTGTTTGAAGCTGTCTTATATTGATTGCCGCTCAGTGTTATACGCGCAGCCTCTGAAGTTTCGTCCGACCATTTGAAGGTTATGTCATCGTCTTTTAGTGGATCGCCGTTCTCGTCTACTACGCCGTAGGCGGTGCCGGGCTCAAAGCTCACTACCAAGGTGGTGGTATTGCTGTCGCTTCGGCTGGGGTCCCGCTCCGCCGGAATAGTCAGTTGGAAGCGTCCTGAGTTGTCGGTATATTCGGTGTCGGTTTTAGAGGAACTATTACCGCCGGTCCGGGTATAGACTTCACTCCAAGTGATCTGGGCACCCTTTTGACGAATCCGATTCCCATCTTCGTCGATGAGCTGGAAGGTTAAGGTCAAGCTCTTCCCGAACCGCACCGTATTGGTAACCCCGGCGTTATGGGTCAATCGGATCTGGTCGGCCGAGGGAGAAACCGATAGCTCGATTATCACCGGATTGGAATCGTCCTCGTCGAACTCGTCTCCATCGTTGCCGGTCCAGGCCCAGACCACGACATCGCCGTCCTCCGGCGGTTCGATAGAGACCGTATCTTCCAGGTTGCCTTGCTCATCGGTAAGAGGATCCTGCCCGTCTATCTCGCATTCTAACGAACCAGCCCCGGTGTCCACTGGCCGGGCAGAGGAGGTGCACTCGCCGGCGTTGTTCAAGGGGTCATCGTCCTCCCCGGCCCAGAAAAAGTCCACCGGGATTTCCTCAAGCGGACGATGCCTTGCATCACGAATCGAAGCCGTAAACTCAACCTCGTCTTCCGCATATACCGGGGCATCCGGCCGGGCTTGTTGGACGGTGAGACCGATCGGGCGGGCGTTGGTATGGGCCAGGGTACGGGCGATAAACGCGGCCATCTGAGCCCGGGTTACTGCGCCTTCGGGAAGATAGCGACCCGATCCGGTTCCCAGGGTTATTCCCATTTCAAACAGGTTAAGAATGTCGCGATAGGTCCTTTGGGGCAGCCGATCGATGTCCTCGAAAATAATTTCGTCTTCGTCATCGTCTTCGTCCTGCTCGAGGTCTTCGATGTCAACACCCCCCGGGCCTACGGTGGCCTGCTCCAAAAAGGCGGCCAGATGGTTGGCCATGTCGGCCCGGGTGACCAGACCTTTAGGATCAAACTCTGTCGGGGAGCGACCCTCCATTATCTCCAGGTAAGCCACCTGATTGATGGCGGCCTGGCCCTCGGTCGAAATGCGGTCGATGTCGGTGAAGCCCTGGTCTCGGACGGCGGGGAGGGTGATCCCGGCCGGCCCGGCGGCCCGGGTCATGAACAAGGCCATCTGAACGCGGGTGATTCCGGCCCTGGGAGAGTAGGTGGTGGCGGTAGTTCCCCTGGTTATACCGTAATGGGCCAGACAGTTGGCGGCCTCTTCGGCGAAGCTGCCCACCATGTCGGTAAAGCCGTAGGATTGGGTGGCCGGCCCCACACAAGCCGAATACTCAGCGGTGGCGTCGGCTTCGCCGGGGACGGCACCCACCGGCGGAGGAGATGCCAGGGCCAGCAGGGAAAACACCATCGAAGCGGCGACCATAGCCGCCCATCGAGTACTAGGTTTTGTTCCTGCTCTCATGGTTCCTCCTGCATTGGCCTTGGGTGACTGGGTTCGAACAAGTTTAATCCACAGGGGTACGATAACCCATCACCTTTGACAAATGAGGCTTTATCGGAGCGGAGAGCCTGCATCCCCCGCTCAGGAAGGGCTCAAAAAGCCCCTTCTACCGGTGTTGGATCACTCCCGGATCAGCGTGCGGGCCTGCTCCCGAACATAGGATCGCATGTACCAGGGGCCTCCGCTGCCCGCCCCCGAAGTGCCGGATCCCTTCCAGCCGCCGAAGGGCTGGATATCCGGCCAGGCACCGGTGGTCGAACCGGCCCGGCGGTTGGCGTAGACCACTCCCGCCTGGATGCGCCGGAAGAACCGATCAACTTCGTCGTCGGTGCCGGCAAAAACTCCGGCGGTCAGGCCGAAAATAGTGTCGTTGGCCTGGTCTATACCCTCGTCAAGGGAATCGACCGCGGTCACGGCCACAAAGGGCAGGAACAGCTCCTTCTCCCAGATCCAGGCCTCCGGCGGAGCGGTCACCACGGTGGGCTGGACGAAGTTGCCCCGCTCCAGATCGCCTTCGGTGACTACCTCACCGCCCGACAAGACCTCGCCTCCCGAATCCTGCACCTCTTCGACGGCGGAACGGAACCTATCCACCGCCTCATGGTCGATCACCGGCCCGAGAAAGACCTCCCTACGGCGCGGGTCGCCTACCTCCAGTCGGTTGGTCTTCTCGGTGAGAATCTCCAGGAAATCCTGGAAGGCGGGACGCTCCACATACACCCGGGAGTTGGCCGAACACTTCTGCCCGGACAGACCGAAGGCGGCCCGCATCACCCCTTCTGCGGCCAGGTCAAGGTCGGCCGAAGCAGTCACCACCGCCGGGTTCTTGCCGCCCATTTCGCAGACCACCGGCTTGGGGCGACCGGAGGCGGCGGTTCGATAGAGATGCATCCCTACCTCATAGGAACCGGTGAAGGTGATCCCGTCCACCTCATCGTGATGGGCCAGCCGTTCGCCGGCCTGGTCGCCTCCGGTTACGACATGAAAGGCACCGGAGGGGACGCCGGCCCGCATATAGATATCGGCCAGCAGCAGCGAGCCGAGGGCACCGGTGTTGGAGGGCTTCAGAACCACTGCGTTGCCGGTTAGAAGGGCCGCCGAGGTGGGGCTCGCCACCAGGGCCATCGGGAAGTTGAAGGGGGAGATGACCGCCCAGACCCCCCAGGGGCGCAACACCGAATGGTTGGTATCCCCCACCCCGTACTGTCCCATGGCGGTCTCCAAACCGCCCGATTCATCCAAACGGTCGCAGTAGTAGTTGATGAAGGCCGACCCTTCGGAGACGTCGCCCAAGGCCTCCAGCCTGGTCTTGCCGATCTCCAGGCTCAGATAACCGGCCAGAAGAGGGGTTTCTTCTTCGATTATCTCGGCGGCGCGACGGAGGATGGCCACCCTTTCCTGCCATCCGGTGGCCTCCCATGCCGGCTGAAAGGAGCGGGCTGCCGCCACCGCGTCGTCAACGTCCTGGTCAGCGGCCTGGGAATAGACGCCGATCACCAGCTGCGAGTCGATGGGGGAGCGCTCGGTGAAGGTCTGGTCGGTGAAGCGTTTTTCGCCGTTGATAAGCAGCGGATGGGTCTGCCCGATGCCGGCGGTGGCAGCGGCCAGGCCTGCTTCGTATGCTTGATGAAGCGCCGGATCGTCTGCCGACATGGTGGCGTAGGTGATCTTTCCCATGGTGTAGGTTCCTTCGGGTTGAAACGGGTAGGAGGCGATAGGAAATCTAGCATGGATGATCCGGCTTCCCCTATCCGATCATAGGAGGTGCAATCCAATGGGCCGCTCCAGATGAACATCGTCCGCCGGATCAAGGTGATCGACTCCCACACCGCCGGAGAGCCCACCCGGGTGGTGATCGAAGGTATTCCGACCCTGGAGGGTTCCACGCTTCCCGAAAAAGAGACGGACTTCCTGGCCAATCATGCCGGCCTGGCCAAGCTGCTGGTGGGAGAGCCCCGTGGCCATGCCCCCTGGCATAGCGTCATCCCTTTACCACCCCTCCATCCTCGGGCCGACCTTTCCATCCTGATCGTGTCCGCCCTGGGATCGCTCGCCATGTGCGGACACGCTCTGATCGGGTTGGTCACCACCTTTATCGAGACCGGTCGGATACCGGTCCGTGAGCCGACCACCCAAGTAGTGGTAGAGACACTGAGCGGGTTGGTCACGGCTACGGCGCAGGTGGAAGGCGGTCGGGTGGTTGCGGTGACCTTTGAAGGGGTGCCGTCCTGGGTGGCGGTAACCGGCATGGAGGTTGAGGTAGCGGGGCGTCTCTTCGAGGTTGACCTGGCTTACGGAGGGAACTGGTTTGCCATGGTGCGGATCGAACAAACCGGCCTGACTATAGAGGTTGAAGAGATACCGAATCTGGTGGCCCTAGGGCATCGAATCCGCCAGAAGGTCAACCGGCTACTTAGCGAATCCTCCGATTGGCCGATGGGAACGCCCGACCAGGTGGATCAGCTGCTCTATGTCGGCCCTCCGGTCAGTCCTGGTGCCGATGGACAGAATCTGGTGACCTCCACCGGCCTAGGTTTCGACCGGTCGCCCTGCGGAACCGGATGCTGCGCTCGGATGGCCTGGCATCACGCCCGAGAGGAGATGGGATTGGGAGACAGGTTCGTCCACGAAAGCGTTATCAACACCACTTTTGTGGGGGAGATCAGGGCGGTTAATCAGGTGATGCGAGGTGGCCCGGCCGGTTCCGCCCTGGGTTGGGAGATCATCCCCACCATTACCGGCTCCGCCCACCTGACCGCCTTCAACGAGCTGGTGCTCGACCGCCACGACCCCCTGGGAGAGGGCTTCTTCCTACCCGCCGCCGGAGGCACACCCCCAACCTAAAGTTCGCAGCACCACCTGTTACGTCCTCGGCCTGAAGTTGGTACAGAAGGGCTTAGCCGACGATTGACATGGCTACCCCTATGCCTACCAGAATGACTCCGGTCCACTGGTAGCCGAGCAGTCGTTCTTTGAAGAAGACCACCCCTCCGATCACTGCTATGACCCGTCCGCTTTGCGACAGTATCCCGATCAGCCAGGCCGGGGCGTTGGCCAAGCCGTAGCCGAACGACACGAACGACACGGCATCGATCAGGCCGACTACTATCAAGGGCCAACTGTTCCTCCAGGTGAGCCGGACACGGTCGGGTCCCTCCTCAGAGAACGGCCCTCCGCCAGCGGTGACCCGATTTTTCCTCCAGAGGGTCACCACGAAGAACAACAGCGCCGCGTACAACACGGTGAAGGCACGCTGGGTAATGATGGTCAGGTTCG
Source organism: Acidimicrobiia bacterium (assembly GCA_009841075.1). Lineage (GTDB taxonomy): Bacteria > Actinomycetota > Acidimicrobiia > Spongiisociales > Spongiisociaceae > Spongiisocius. The sequence continues at coordinate 6,891 of VXMP01000070.1, forward strand.
AGTCCAAACCGTCCTGGATCGGGATCTTGAGACCGGCGTTTGAGATGGCCCCTACCAGGACTCCGATCATGGCGAACACCGGCCCCCAGGTGACCAGACGAATCTTGGCCCCCGCTTCGATCACCAGCGAGGCCAACACCGCCCCGATCACGGCAATGGCTATACCTGCCCACTGCAAAAAGCTGGGTTCCTCTCCCAACCAAAGGTAGGAGTAGACCACCGTGACCGCCCCACCCAAAGCCGAAATGGGGCTAACAATCGACACCGGCCCCAGACGCAAAGCCATGTAGGTGCCCACGAACGACCCGGCCGCAGCCGCTCCCAACCCGCCGAGGAACAACACCTGATCCGCCCGAATATTAAAGGGCACATCAATCGCAACCGCCCACCCGATCATCACCAGAAAGGCGAGCGTCAGGGTGAAAACAGTTGACCGCAACACCCCGAACCGGCGGGTAACGACCGCCGTAAGCAGATTGTTAACCCCCAAGGTGACGGCGGTAACCATCCCGAAAATAGAACCGATCAGCATCAGTTAAAACCCCTGGATTGACCGGTCACTTAGGAACACGCCGAACAGGATGGAACAGGATGTGGGCGCTGATATGGCTTTGGGGTCCATATGGGCCCGATCCAGATTTTGTCAGCGCCGGTTCGGTTATTTTTACCCGAATCTATTCCTGGGTTTGAACCCGGACCGCACTGGCTGCACCGGCTGCACCGGCCACCTTGGAGATGTCGGTTGTTCCGGTACGCTGGGGCATCCAGCTGACCATCCGGTTGAACATCTTGTTAAGCAGGTAGAAGGTCAGCAGAGAGTAGAAGGCCACCACGATGGCCACGATCATCAGTCGGGCAGTGTTGGTCTCCTGAACGGCAGCCGCGGCCATGAAGCCCAATCCGGTGGAAAAGCCCAGAAACTCGCCGGCGATGGTAAGCGACCAGCCCAGGCCGCCGGACAACAATAGGGCGGTTCGGAGCTCGGGCATAGCTCCCGGAACGATGACCCGCAGATAGGTATACAGCCTGGAGGCCCCCAGGGTGCGAGCGCTTTCGATGAAACGGTCGGGTACGTTGGACACCGAGTTCATGGTGGCAACCACCAGCGTGACCCAAACCCCGAAGCCGATAAAAATGGTGGTGGCCCGCAGGCCTGCTCCCAGAGCGAACTGCATCCAGGGGATGGCGGCCAAAAGGGGAATCATCCTCAGGAAGTTGAACGGTGCCCAGGAGATTTGGCGAAGAGCCGACCAGTAGGGGATGGCCAGCCCGGTAATCAAGCCCGCTACCAAACCCAGGGAAAGTCCGACTACCAGCCGGGAAAGGGTCATGAAAGAGTGGAACCCTAGTGCCAGCCAAACCGCAGTCCAGGTCCTGGTTTCGGCACCTTCTAGAGAAGGGAAGGGGGCTAGTTCGCCGAAGCGAAGGGACACGCCCGGCAGATTGACCCCACCTACCAGATCCCAATTACCCGACAGCCGGTAGAGGCCGCCGTCAAGATTAAATAAAACATATTCAAAACCAGGTACCAAAGGATGCTCAAGAGTTCCTTCGGGCGCAACCAGCGACACCAGCTGCCAACCGGTCAGCAGCACCAGCCAGGTAATGAAAAAAGTAGGGTTGTTCTTGACCGCATCTTTGAGCCGCCTGGGCAAGCTCAAAATAATGCGACCGACGGCTTTAAGAATACGGAAAGCGTCGGCGAGGCGTAAAGCAAAGGGGTAGGCCCAGAACAGGAGTGCCCAGCCCACAAAGAACGACCAGTTCAGATAGAGCAGACCCTCCTCGAACCGCCACCTTCCCACCAGACCGGATGAAAAAGTGAGGACGTAGGCCGAGGCAAAAAACCAGACCAGCCACCCGATCCAGAACACGGTGGGCGATTGGACGCGTCTCAACCTTGGATCGCTTCCTCTTCGGTTATGCCCAGGTGGGCCAGAATCGTCTTGGTGATATCCACTGCGTCGGTACTGGCCCGAACGTCTTCGTCTCGGGGACGGGAGAGTTGAACTGGAATGTCATCAACCAGTTTCCCCTCCGCCAAGAGGATCACCCGGTCGGCCAGGATAAGGGCTTCCTCAATATCGTGGGTGACGAAGAAAATGGTCTTCTTGGTCTCCCTCCACAGGTCGAGAAGAACCTCGTGCAGGTTACGGCGGGTGAAGTAGTCGAGCGATCCGAACGGTTCGTCCATCAGGATCACATCCGAACCGACCGCCATGGCAGCGGCCAAAGCCACCCGCTTGCGCATACCACCGGACAATTCCCGAGGCCAGGAATCGGCGAAATCGGTCAGGCCTACCGCATCCAGCCAATGGGCCGTAATGCTTTCCCTTTCCTCGGTCGGCACCTTCATGGCCCGAAGTCCGAACTCAATGTTTTCGCGCACATGCAACCAGGGGAACACGGTGTCCTGCTGGAAGACCATCGCCCGGTCGGCACCTGGGCCGGAAACCACGGTTTCGCCTAGCTGGATTTGTCCGGCTGTCGGGGGTTGAAGGCCGGCCAGAACCCTCAGCAAAGTGGTCTTGCCATGACCTGATCTTCCCACCACGCAGACGAATTCGCCGGGTTCGACCTTGAAGGTCACGTCTTGAAGAGCGTTGACTAACTGGCCGGAACGATGTTCGAACACACACCACAGCCCCTCGAAGCTGACGACTTTAGACATTTGTTGCTTCCTCCTTGCTTATAGCCCTAGTCGACGGCCGGACTCGGACCATCTGGTCAGGAAACGAATAATCACTACGAGAATGCCATCTACCACCACGGCCAGTACACCGAAGAAGGTGATCAGGGCCACCAACGCCGAGGGCGCTTCTATGAGACCGATGAGGAACCTCCAGATGTCGATGAGATGCCCGCCTCCCACTTGTATCCCAAGCACCTCTACCAGGACGCCTAGGCCCCAGGCTCCGGCGAGTGCGATTCGAAACCCTCCGGCAATTTCGGGCACCGTGCCCGGCAGGTAAACCCACCTGAAGATCGATCGAGGAGATCCGCCCAAGGTAAGGGCCGACTCCACGATTCCTACCGAGATGTTCTCTGCCGCTCTTCTGCTGAAAAAATACATGAGCAGGGTGGTGTAAAAGGTAACCAAGCCCATAGTGGTCATGATCGGAACCTCGACTCCGAACCAGATGACGAAGAAGGGGGCGGCGATGAAGATCGGGGCGGTTCCGAAGAAGGATGCTACCGGGGTGAAAACCTGGGCGACCTTGGGGAAGACCAGGCTGCTCAAACCGATCGTTATGCCTAATACGGTTCCGAGTGTGGCTCCGATGAGGATGCGGATGATGGTCACCACCAAGTGGATGGCGTATCCGTAGCAACCTTCCGGCAGCTGTCCGAGCGGTATCGGACGAGGGTCACCGGGCAAAAGGCCTTCGTTGGTGTACTTGTATCCGATCAGACTGGAACCGACTTGCCGCAACCAGTTGGTCGCTCTATCGGGATGAAGATCGGGGCAGGCATGGACGAACTTGGCCCTCATCTCGCTGCTCGTCCCGAGATTGCCCAAAAAGTGCTGAATGGCGTCTATGGGCGGGGGAATGTCATAGTAGAAAGGTGACGCTTCCAGAGAGAGGAGCCACCATGCCACAAAGAAAAGCAGCATACCGAATAAGAGGTACAACACATTGAGGATTCGCCGCTTACGTTGCTCCCGCTTTGCTCTTGCCCGTACGTCAAGAACATCGGTAGAGGTCATCGTCACTTGGTATCGGTCCCCTTAGTTAGGTGCAGTTCGGTTCTGATCTGGACGGTCAGGGTGCCCTGACAAGCCGATGCGGGGCCGGTAGCACAAACTTCCGGCCCCGCATCCAGCTAATTAGTTGATAAGCCTCGCCTTTACCTTAAGTGGATAGCCCCGGAGTGACTATACCGCCAAGAACGGCTGTCTCAAGGAAGCGAAGAGCATCATAGAAGTTGTAGTTGTCGTAATGGGTGTGGGCGTGGTCAACCAGCTCCTGCTGGCTTTCCGAGAGATCCATACCCATGGCTCTTTCAAAGAGAGCATCCGAACGATGCTGGAAGTCCCGCAGGTCCTCATAAATATCCTTAGCGAGCAGGAACTCTTCCAGCTCGGCCTGGGTGTTAAAGGTCGCCGGCAGCGTGCCGTTGGCCTTCAACTTCTCGACCTGGGTACGGAACACCGTCGCCGGGTGGTAGCTGGGTTGGGTCAGGTCCCAAAGGGCTTCTTGATCTACCCAGTTGAACGAGGGGTCAATGGTGTCCCAAATGATCCCGATGTCCTCGGGCTCCATCGAAAGGCCCCGCTTCTCGTTGATGATGTTGGCCTCGATTGCCCAAAGCTCCGCCTGGGCGTCAGAGTCTTCAAGGGTGGCAAGGATACGGTTGGCCATACCAACTACTCGATAGGCCAGGTCCGGGTTCTCTTCAACCCACGCACGGCGGGCGAGCAATCCGGTACCTCCGACCGTAGCCGAAGCGATAGCAGTCTGCTGAGAAACCGCATCGTTGTCGTACATCATGGCAAAGTTGATCAGCGGATCCCAGCCGTTACGCATCATCTGGACCAAGGTCGGAGCGCCATAAGGCATGGCGAACTCGATCCTTCCCGCCTGAGCGGAGAGCTGAACAATGGTCGGGTCGTCCACATAGACCGGGGTGGCATAGTTACGCCAGTCGTTGGTGGTGATCCGAATGGGCTGTTCATTTCCGTCGTCGTCCAGGGCCGGGTTTCCTTCCCGGTCAAGCAGAACCAGCTGGTTGCCTTCGCTGTCCAGTGCAGGAATGTCTTCCTGGACGTCCTCCCACCATGCGTCAAGGTAGGCGAAGAAGGCGTCCGAGTACTGGGCCTGGGTCGTGCTGTGCGGCGGGATATGGACTTCCTTACCGACCAGCTGCTCTACCGCAGCCTTGGCCGCCTCCGGGAAACTCATGCCCTCGTCCATGAACTCGAGTGCGGTCTTGGCCTCGCTGTCCGGCGAAACCAGGATGGCGTACCCGACATAGATGTCGGCAAAGTGGATGGGCGGAATGTCCTGCCCGAAGGTCGCCAGGGCTCCGAAGAGGCCAGGTACCCAACCTTGGGCTACATCGCCGTCACCGCGCTGCAACCAGGGAACGATTTCCTGGGAGGCTGTGAAGTAGTGATAGGTCGGCTGGTTCGGGGTGATGGTGATGTTCACATCATCCCACCATCCGAGCTCGATGGGGATCTGCCAGTAGGCCAGGTCGGCGCAGCAGGGATAGATGCCCATTCGCACCTCGGCCTCACGGATCTCGGGGGCCGTGACCATCATGGACTCTTCCAGAGCCATCTGGGCTTCTTGGGCCATCATCTCGGCTTCCTCAGCCATTGCAGCAGCCTCATCGGCCTTCATCTGGGCCTCTTCCAGAGCCGCCTGGGCCTCGGCATCGCCGGCCGCCGCCTCTGCCTCGGTGGCCGCTAGGTCGGCCTGGGCCGCCTCCAGAGCCGCCTGGGCCGCAGCCGCTTCTTCCGCCGCAGCATCGGCTTGAGTCTGGGCCGCAGCCGCATCTGCAGCCGCAGCGGCCGCCGCAGCCTCCGCAGCCGCAGTCGCATCGTCATCAGACGAGTCGTCGCCGCAGGCCGAAGCCAGCAAAGCCAGTGCCATCATCAAGATGAAGGCAACACGAAACTTCTTCATACAGGTTCCTTTCCGCTCGCTTACTTACCCTAGGTTTGCCTGAGCAGGGGTCCCGATTTGAGACCGTTTTCTTTCGCGAAAAACGACAGAGCGCCTTCCCGTTCACTCGGCCTAAATGGTCCAAGTAGGTCTGCGCTCAATACACCGATTCACGCAACTTCTTGGGTACTGTAGCACAGGCTCTTAAGGGATGTTCAGGAAAATATTGATCAGGCTGATAGGGATTAAATCGGTTCCGTCCGATCAGGGTGCCCGTTTCTAGGCCAGGCGGAGAATGATGATGCCTGCCAGGGTGATGAGGTTGATGCGGGTTGAATCCCGTATGGCGTTCCAGTTTTCCGACTGCCAGCTCACGAACCATTCGGCCCCAACCACTTGGATTATCAGAAACCAGACCACCAATGCGGCCAGGAACCCCAGATACCCGAACAGCTTGGCTTCGTCCCAGACCACTTGGCCAGCACCGAGGTTGATCGCCAGAAAGTAGCTTCCTATCAGGGACAACACAGTAACAGCTACCTCCAGCACGAGGATAGATCCATAGGCGGCTCGGTGGAGAAAGGGCGATTTGATCTCCCGCCATTGCGTCCCCTGGTCCATGTTGGTGGTGTCCATGGTCATAATGTGTCGGACGAAGGACATGTTGGCGCTCGGGGCGGTCAGGTTATTAAGCACCACAATGGCACCCATCGCCCCCGTCCCCAGAAGTATCAGAAGGGGGATCAGTCGAAAAACTATCTCAACTATGGAGATATCTGCACTGGTCATTGATCTTCCTTGGGGTGAGGGTTCGGGTGGTCTCCAGGGAGAGTGTTCGTCATTGAAATGCTACTCCGCCACTACCCTTCCTTATAAATCTGATGGTGGACAGGACTGGAATATATGCCCTCTTGACCTGGGCGGTGGTGATGGGCTCGGCTTGCACCTTTATTTCACCGGCCGAGACCACACCATATACAGAGGTTCAAGTTGATGTGGTGGCCGGCCAGGTCGTTGCTGAGATAGACGCCGCCCCGTCAATTGTTTCTTCTTCGGTAACCACTACGGACCTCACCCCTCCGGACGAACCGACCCCAGAGGAAACGGATCCTCCGGTTGAGATCTTCGTAGAGACAACGGCAACAACTACCACTACGGCTGTTAGTCCAACCACTACCACCACAAAGGAGATCTGGGACCACCCGACCGAATGGACAGTTCCTCAACCCGTTACGCCGGAGCCGAAAAAAACCCTGGTCATCCACGGAATCGGGGACGTGGCGCTCGATCCGGTCTATATCCCCACCTTCCCTTCCGAGGGCTATGAGTACGCCTGGTCGGGCCTGGACGGGATATTCCTGGACGACGATCTGACCGTGATAAACATGGAGTGCTCGGTATCCGATCTCGGCCGTCCGGCGCCGAAAACCTTTAACTTCCGATGCGACACCGATGCCCTGCCCTCGGCTAAGGCGGCGGGCATAGACGTGGCCAACCTGGCCAACAATCACTCGCTCGACTTCGGACGAGAGGCGATGCTCGACTCCATAGTCAACCTGCGGGAGGCCGGGATTCATCCGGTGGGGGCGGGAGCCAACTATGAAGAGGCCTATTCGCCGGCCCTGCTCGAAATCGGAGGATGGAAGATCGCCGTTTTGGGGTTCGGTGGGGTTCTGCTGACCCGATCCTGGTTGGCTACCGAGGATCGGCACGGCATCGCCAGCGGTGACGACAAGCCGGACATGGTGGCTGCGGTGGAACGGGCTGCGGCCGTGGCGGACCTGGTGATCGTCACCATCCACTGGGGAATGGAAAAAGACACCCAACCCCGACCTGTCGACATAGATCTGGCGGAAGCGATGGTGAAGGCGGGTGCCGATATCATCTTCGGCCATCATCAGCATCGGGTGGGGCCACTGGGGTGGATCGATGGCAAACCGGTGGCCTGGGGGCTGGGACATATCATTTGGCGTCGTATTAATCCGGTAAGTGCACAGACCACGGTGGCGAAGGTGATAGTCCACCCCGATGGCAGGATGGGGGCATGCCTGATGCCTGCCGAGATAATCCGACACGGCCATCCCGTGTTCGTGGGTGACACCCCCGGAGAATGTATCCCCGAATACGAACCCCTTCCTTACACCCCCGAGAACCTCCCTCCCATGGATCACCCCGGTGACCTAT
>VXMP01000051.1:0-10234 GCA_009841075.1 Acidimicrobiia bacterium
GCGGTGATGTTTATAAGACACACCCCCCACACCCCCCACCCACCCCCCCCCCCCGGGCCTGGCTGTAGGGGTCGGAGGGAAAGGAAAGGAAGGACTCGGCTGATGAGCCTTAGCTTCCGACCGGCTGTGCGCGCCTGGAATCGGGGTTCGCTTGGCCTGCTGGTCGGTGGCCTGGCGCTGTTGTTGCCGGCCTTCTTCGCCATAATCGCCCAGGGGCAGACCGACGGCGTCACTGTATCTGTCCCCTCGCTTACGCTCACCGAATTGGGCGACTCCGACAGCGTCAGTAAGGAGTACACCATTGTGCTCGCCACCGACCCCGGGGCAGACGTGACTATCACTGTCTCCTCGGGCGATAGCTCTGCCGTGGCGGTCGACACCGATAGCACTATGTCGGGCGACCAAAATACCCTCGTCTTCACCCACGGCAACACCGGCAATTGGGGCACGGCGCAGACAGTGACCGTGCGCGCGGTCCACGACGGCGACACGGTCGGCGAGCAGGACGTCGCCATCACCCACACCGCCTCTGCGTCAAGCGGCCCCTACAACGGCATCATGGTTGATTCGGTAGAGGTGGATGTCACCGACGCCGGCCACGGAGTGTACTTCAGTCCCACTTCCCTTTCCGTCAAGGCGGGCGCGACCGTCACCTACGACACGTTCTTGAAGAGCCAGCCTTCCGGAAATGTGCCCGTTAATTACGCTTCCGAGGGCACGGCCGTGGCTACCGGCTCCGGTTCGTTCACCTTCCGGACGACCGACTGGAATATTCCTCAGACCGCCACCATCACCGGCGTGGCGGCGGGCACGGCCATTATCGGCCATTCCATCAACAGTACCGGCGACATGACCAACTACCCGACCTCCCTTGATATCGACTCGATCAGCGTCACCGTGACGGTTCCGGCCATTTTCGTCAGCCGTAACACTCCGATCACCGAGGGGGGTTCGGCCCAATTCCATCTCAACACCAGCAACAGCTACGGCGCGCCGGGCAGCCCGATAACCGTCAACTACACGGTGACGCAATCCGGCGGCGTAATCGCTTCCGGCGCGACCGGGTCGAAAACCTTCTCGATGGACTCTGCCAGCCCGAGCCTCCCCGGCATTCCCACCATCGACGACAACGTGGACGAGGCCGCCGGTTCGGTCACAGTCACCATTAATCCGGGGACCGGCTACACCGTGGGTTCTCCCTCGTCTGCAACGGTCGTTGTGAACGACAACGACACCGCCGGTGTGACTATCTCGAAGAGCACGATATCGGTCGACGAAAACGGGGCCAGAGTCGCCTACACAGTCGGTCTTGATACCGAGCCGGGAGGGTCGGTTACCGTCACGGTGACATCCAGCGACACGACCGTGGCCGGGGTGAGCACGACCCCCACCGGCGATCCGGCGGAAAGAGTCTTTTTGGTCTTCGGCCCCGGTAACTTAAGCGCAGACCAGATGGTGTACGTGGTGGGCGTCAACGATGACGTCATAAACACCTCAGCGCGTACTGCCACGATCAGCCATGCGGTGACCGGCGATCATACCGCCAGCGGCTACACGACCGCCCTCACCATTGACAGCATCGCCGTAACTTTGGTCGACGACGATATGGTGGGTGCCACCGTCTCGAAGAGCGCAGTAACGGTCGCTGAAAACGGAGGCACCGCCACCTACACGATGGCGCTCGACTACGTGCCGGCGGGAGACGTCACGGTCACTGTCACCGGTGCCGCCGGAGTCGAAGTAAGCAACGACGGTTCAAGCTTCGGAGCGACCACAACGCTGCTATTCACCGTGGGGGGTACCACCAACAAATGGGACAACCCCCACACGGTCACCGTTCGAGGACAGAACGACGACGTCGACAACGCCGGTGATGAGCGCAGCGCCACGATCACCCACGCCGTGACGTCCGGAGACGGAGGCAACTACGACAGCAACGTGAACATCGCCAATGTGGTCGCGACCATAACCGACGACGACACCGCCGGGATAACCCTCTCGGAGAGCACCGTCACCGTACGAGAAGACGGCACCGATACCGATACCTACACCGTCAAGCTCGCCTCCAAACCACGAGATAACGTCACCATCCGGGCCACCAGCGCAACCGGTGCCCAAGTAGACGGACCGGCAGCCGGACGGACCTGGGGAGCCACCACCGACCTAACCTTCACCCCCACCAACTGGAACAGCACCCAAACCGTCACCGTCCGAGGCCAGGACGACGACATCGACAACGTCGGCGACAAACGCAGCGTCACCATCAGCCATACCGTCACCGAGGCAGGTGCCGACGGCTACCCGACCAACCTCAGCATCGACAGCGTGACCGCCACCATAACCGACGACGACACCGCCGGGATAACCCTCTCGGAGAGCACCGTCACCGTACGAGAAGACGGCACCGATACCGATACCTACACCGTCAAGCTCGCCTCCAAACCACGAGATAACGTCACCATCCGGGCCACCAGCGCAACCGGTGCCCAAGTAGACGGACCGGCAGCCGGACGGACCTGGGGAGCCACCACCGACCTAACCTTCACCCCCACCAACTGGAACAGCACCCAAACCGTCACCGTCCGAGGCCAGGACGACGACATCGACAACGTCGGCGACAAACGCAGCGTCACCATCAGCCATACCGTCACCGAGGCAGGTGCCGACGGCTATCCCACCAGCCTCACCCTCAACAGTGTGACCGCGGACGTAACCGACGACGACGCTGCCGGGGTAACCCTCTCAACGAACACAGTCACGGCGGCTGAAAACGGAGGCACCGCCACCTACACCTTGGTGCTCACCAGCGAGCCGCTGACAAACGTCACCATCAACGTGGATGCGGGCGACGCCAACGTGGCCCTAGTGAGCAGGGACGGCACCGACTTCCGTGGAAGCACAGAGATCCTATTTACCCCGTCCAACTGGAACAGCGCCCAACAAGTCACGGTCCAAGGCCAAAACGACGACATCGACAACACCGGCGACAGCCGTTCCACCACTATCACGCACACAATTGCATCTTCGGGGGATGGCGGCCGATACACCAACACCCATCTGACCAGCATCGGCAGCGTAACCGCCAACGTAACCGACGACGACACGGCCGGCGTGACCATCTCCAAATCCACCCTCACCGTTAAAGAAGACGGAACCGACACGGGAACCTACACCGTGGTGCTCGATAGCGAGCCTACGGACACGGTCACCGTAGCACTGGCCTCCGGCACGTCGACCGCGGCCCGGCTGGACAGCGTCGACACCGCCATGGCATTCACGGCCTCCGAAACGCTGAGCTTCTCCCAGGCGACCTGGGATACTCCCAAAACGGTCCGGGTTCAGGGCGTCAACGACAACGTCGACAACCCGGATGACAGTCGCTCTTCGACCATTTCCCACACGATCGACTCGACCGACCCGAAATACAGCGCCCTGGCCGACACCCAGACCGTGGCGGTAACGGTAAGCGACGACGACGCCCGTCCCACCTCGATATCCCTGTCGCTCAGCGAGACCACGTTAACCGAGAGCGCCGGTTCGACCTCGGTCACGGTGACCGCGACCGTAGGCGGGACCACCACCTTCGGCACAGCCGAGACGGTGAATGTGAGCGTGAGCGCCCCAACCACCCCCGGCACAGTCGGCATCACCTCGATCTCCGACTTCACCATCTCGATTCCGGCCGGACAGCGTTCCGCAAGCGTAACCAAGACCGTCTCTCCGACCAGCAACACGATTGACGATGCAGATGCGACCGTCACCTTCAGCGGCGAGCTGGACGGCGAGGCTACGTTCACCGTGAACTCGGCGACGTTGAGCGTCACCGACGACGACGCCACGCCGACGGATATCCATCTGAGCAACAGCCGGAGCACCAACGGCGAAGACGACAACTCTCAGACCATCATCGTGACGGCCAGGGTGCAGGGGACCACCACCTTCGGCGAAGCGAAGACGGTCACGGTGTCGGTGGCCGGGTCAGGAACCCCCGGCAGCGTCGGATTCGCCGCCGTTCAGGACTTCACCATCACCATCCCCCTCGGGAGTAACAGCGCCACCGGACAGTTCACCCTCAACCCGACCGAGGACAACCGTGACGAACTGGACGAGACGGTCACCATCTCCGGCACCACCCCCAATCTCGGCAGATACGATTCGGGCGACGGCAGCGTGACCGTCAGCAGCACCTCTCTGACCATCACTGACGCCGACGCCGCGCCGACCGGGGTGACGCTGACGGTCAACCCCGCCTCGATCAGTGATGGCACCAACTCCCACACCGTCACCGTCACCGCGACCGTGGGCGGATCGACCCGCTACGCCCTGGCCACGCAGGTCTCTGTAAGCTTCGCCGGTTCCGGTGGCACCAACGTTGTCCCCTTCACCGACCCCGGCACCACCACCATCACCATTCCCGCCGGAGGGCAGTCGGCTACCGGGTCGGTCACCTTGATGGTGCCGTCCAACTCCGTGGACCACTACGACGAAACCATCACCGTTTCGGGAACCGCCGGCAACGACGTCCATGGCAACACGGTAAGCGTCACTTCGGCAACCCTGCCGTTGACCGACACCGACGACACCACCGTGACGATGAGCGCGTCCACGAACAGCGTCAGCGAGAACAACGGGACCGCAGATGTGACGCTGACCCTCAGCCGCGCCCTGATCGATGACGAGTCGATAACCGTACCCCTCAAGGTGCTGGGTGCCACCGTCACCGACAACTACACCATCGCCTTGCATCCGGCCGCCCAAACAGGTGTAACGCTGCTGACAAGCGGTACCCACAGCACGCAAAACCCGGCGCTACAGATCGCAGCCGGAGCTTCGGCGGCCACGCTGCGATTCACCGCGGTGGACAACGAGGTACGCACCCAGCCCTGGGTCAGCATCAGCTACGGCACCGGTGCCGCCGGCACAAACATCGACTTCGCCACGCCCACGGCGGGCGAGTTCGGTGCCGGATTTGTCATAGCGGATAACGAGACCGGCGACATTCTGGTGCCCCCCGGGTGGAGCCTGAAGCCGACCGCGAGCGGCAGCACCCAGACCTTCCGCCTCGTCTTCACCACCAGCGGCACCAGGGACGCCTCTTCATCCGATATCGCCGACTACGACGCCTTCATCCGCAACCACCTGGTGGAAGGCAACGCCGCAATCGTTCCTTACGCCGGTTTCTTCAAGGCGATAGGCAGCACGTCCTCCACCGTGGCCAGTAGCCACAACAGCTTCACTGGCAGCGGAAACAACATTCCCGTCTACTGGCTCGGAGGGAGGGCCTCCAATGATCTCGTGGCCTCCAATTACTCCTCATTCCGCGGGGAGTGGCAAAACCAGAACAGACCACGCAACGAGCAGGGCACCCTAGTCAGTGTGAGCGCGAACGGCTATCTCACGGGCAGCAATAGCGACGGCACCCGCTCCTCCAACCCGCTCGGTGCCGATCCGAGCAGTCTGGGTTTCCTGAACAACAACCAAACCGGACGCGCACCTCTGGGCAGCACCCAAACAGTCGGCGGAAGCAACGCCCGCAGCTTCTACGGTATGTCACCCGTGTTCAAGGTGGCGGACGTGCCAACGATCACGATCGCCGCCGCCAACGCCTCGGTTACGGAGGGAACGGCAGCAAGCTTCACCCTGACCGCCGACATGGCGATCACCGGCTCGCTGACCGTCAAACTCCTCGTGGCCGAAAACGAATTCGTGTCGCCCGAGAATCGGGGCCAGAAGCAGGTAACCTTCAGCTCAGGTTCCTCCACCGCGACCTTCTCCGTTCCTACCAACGCCGACAGCCTGGACTTTGCCGACGAAGGCCTCCGCGTGGCCGTGCTGAGCGGTTCGGGCTACGCTCCCGGCGACCACAGTTTGGCCACGGTCGTGGTGAAGGACAACGATCCCACTTCGATCACCCTGGCGTTAGGTACCGGACTCGACCCCCCCAATATAAGCGAAGGCGAAAGTAAGCCGCTCACCCTCACGCTCGGTCGTAACCTCGCCCAAGGCGAGTCGGTGACGGTGCCTCTCACCTTCAGCGGCACCGCGACCCGCGGCACGGACTACACCTTGGCATGTAGCGGGGTAGGCATCACCTGCTCGAACCTTAATTCGGGAAGCGCAACGGTTTCTTTCGGGACCAACGGCAGAGTGGCCACCCTGACCCTGACCGCCGAGATAGATTCGGTGGCTTCGGAGATGGAGACGGTTAACATCGGTTTAGGCACCGTCACCCATATGGGCCTGTCCGGTGGGATTAGCACACCGGTCGACAGCGCCGGGGCGATCACCATCGTGAACGTGGCACCGGCCTCGGTGACGGCCTCGTTCGCCTCCACCACCTACACCGCCGGCGAGGCTTCGGGAAGCCGCACCGCCAACGTGGTGGTCAACCTGTCACCGGCCCCCACAACCGCCATCACCCTGTCCTACACCGTGAGCGGCACGGCCACTTCCGGTACCGATTTTTCGCCACTCACAGACGTCGAGGTCACCGCCGGCTCCTCCACGGCGACCATCCCCGTGACCATCCTCGACGACACACGAGACGACGACGGAGAGACCATCGTTCTGACCCTGGTCACTTCCACGCTCTACAACCTCGGCACCAACACCTCGACTACGGTCACTATCACCGACGATGACGCCACACCTACCAGCATTGCCCTGTCCACCAACCCTCCGTCGATAATGGAAAGCGCCGGAACCGTCGCGGTCACCGTCACCGCAACAGTGCAGGGTGCCGTCTCCTTCGACACCCCGCAGAGCCTGACGGTAACCGCAGCACGCACCTCGGGTGGTGTCGGTGTGGCCGCCATCCCCACGTTCACCATCACGATCCCCGCCGGGAGCCTATCGGGAAGCAACACGGTGGCGGTCACCCCGCAGAACGACAGCGTGGACGAGGCGGACGCGACCGTCACCTTCAGCGGCGTGCTCGCCAGCGTCACCGTCTCGACGGCCTCGGTGGGGGTGAGCGACGACGACGCTACGCCGAGCACGGTGTCGCTGAGCCTGGACCCGGTGTCGGTGACAGAAGGGGCCGGAGCGACGACCGTGACCGTCACGGCAACGGTGGAGGGCTCGACCACCTTCGGCACCGCCAAGACGGTTCAGGTGACCGCCACAAGAAGCAATCCCCTCCGCGTGAACCCCATCTCCAACTTCACGATCACCATCCCGGCAGGCACCGAATCGGCCACACACGACGTGAACGTCACCGCGATTGACAATAACAATGACGAGCCCAACGCGAACGTCAAGTTCGCAGGCACCCTCGGGGGCGCGACCGTTAATCCGGCGACGCTGACCGTAGTCGATGACGACGGCACGCCCTCTGCGGTGTCGTTGAGCGTGAGCCCGGTTTCGGTGACAGAAAACGCCGGAGCGACGACCGTGACCGTCACGGCGATGGTGGACGGCTCGACCACCTTCGCTACCGACCAAACGGTTCAGGTGAGCGTAGCGGGCTCGGGAAAGACCGGCGTGGTCGGCTTCTCGGTGGCACCGGCGTCGTTCGGCATCACCATCCCGGGGGGTCAGACCAGTAGCACGGGTATGTTCTCGGTGACGCCCACGGACGACACTAACTATCAGAAGGAAGAAACGCTGACCGTGTCCGGCGTGCTCACCGGAGTTAACGTGTCCTCCGCTCAACTGAAACTGGTTGACGACCTGCCGGAGCCACCCTCGGTGTCCCTCTCCTCCGCCTCCTCGACCGCGTCCGAGGGCGGTACCGGCCACACGGTCACGGTGACCCTCAGCAACCCGGCACCCTCCGGCGGCCTCACCCTTCGCTATACCCTGGGAGGGGATGCCGTCCTGGGCGCGGACTACATGCTCGACGGCACCGTGTCCGTCACCGCCGGAGCCACCACGGCCTCTATCCAGGTGCCGGTCATTGACGACGCCATCGTCGAGGACTTCGAGAAAATCGTTCTCACCCTGAAGCGTGGCCCGCTATCCGGATACACGCTGGGCAGTCGGGTAGAACACACCGTGGTGTTAGTGGACAACGAGGCGGCACCGTTGGCGTATGTGGTGCCAGGCTCGGCGTTCATCCCCACCGGTCTGGTGACGGGAGATCGTTTCCGGCTGCTCTTCGTAACGTCGACCAAAACCCAGGCACTCTCCACCGAGATAGCCGTCTACAACACCTTCGTGCAGAACCGCGCCGCCGCGTCGACTATCAGCTCTCTCGTCCCCTACAGCAGCCTGTTCCGAGCGGTCGTCTCCACCCCGAGGATCGACGCCGTCGACAACACCAAGACCGCGACCCGGGTGGGGACCGGAGTGCCCATCTACTGGGTGAGCGGCGAAAAGGTCGCCGACCACAAAGACGATTTCTACGACGGCAGCTGGGCCAGCCGAAACGCCCGGAACGAGTCGGGCGGCACCGCCACCGTCACCAGCAATCTTCCCACCCTGGATCACGGCATCTGGACGGGTAGCACCAGCGGCGGTTCCGGATGGCCCGGCCAAGAGCTCGGGACTGCCAATCCGATCGCCGCCACGCCCGGCAACTCAGGACCTACCAGCCATCCGCTGAACTACAACGAAGGCACCAGATACCGGCAACAGGACATGTACCTCTACGCGCTGTCGCCAGTGTTCGAGATACGTGGACCTGAGCTCACCGTGACCGGCAACCGGGCGGAGGTAGAAGGAAGGCCACTGGAATTCACGATCCGTTCGGACGCCACGGTCGGCACCCCCTTCGACGTCTCCTACACAGTGAGAGAGTCCTCAACCAGCCTGCCCGGGAGTGAGAGGGGGGACAAGACCGCCTCGTTCAGCGGAGACAGCCTCACCATCAATATCCCCACACTTGACGGCGTCAGCACGACCACGGAGCACCCCACGGCAACGGTCGCCCTGATGACCCAGAGCAGCTACCGAGTCGGGTCGCAGGGCTCAGCCACGGTTAGCGTGATCGACAACGACGGCGGCTCCGGTACCCCGGCCTTGTCCATCATTCCAATCACCCGTACAGTGGCCGAGGGCGAAGACGCCGGTTTTCGGGTCTATATCCCTCTGTCCACACCTTCCACCATGCAAACGGTGAGCTATACCGTCGCCCAGGACGGGAACGTTCTGGCGGCGGACCAGATCGGCAACCAGACGGCTTCTTTCACGGGCAACACCGGCAACTTTGATTTGACTATCCCCACCCTGCAGGATCTGGTCAACGGAGAGGGTGGTTCGGTTACGGTCACCATCAACTCGGGCATGGGTTATGTGGTGGCGATGCCCAACAGCGCCAGGGTCTACGTCACAGACGACGACGAGCCACCGTCATCCGTCAAGCTGAGCGTGAGCCCCACCACCATCTCGGAGAGCGCCGCTACCACGACGGTCACGGTCACCGCCACGCCGCAGGGGACGGTCTTCGGTGAAGAGCAGACCATTATGGTGACGCCCTCGGGTCCGAACAACCCGGATACGGTCGGATTCACCCCGGTGAGCACCTTCGTCCTGACCATCCCGGCCGGCGCATCCTCCGGAACGGGAACGTTCGATCTGACGCCCGTGAACGACAACGTTGAGAACAAACCCCAGGTAATCGTGGTGTCCGGGTCGCTCGCCGGAGTGCCGGTGGAGGCCGCTCAGCTGAGCCTCACCAACGACGACAATCCCCCGAACTCGCCGGTCGCGGCCTTCGCCTCAGCGTCGAGCAACGCCGGGGAGGGAGCGGGTTCGCACAACGTGACCATCAACTTCACGCCAAAGCTCCCCCACACCATCACACTTCTGTACAGCGTTACCGGCACAGCCACCCCAGGTTCCGACTATACGAACCTGTCCGGGAGTGTGACCGCCAACGCCAACGCCTCCTCCGCAACCATCTCGGTGCCTTTGATCGACGACAGTGTCATCGACCCGGGCGAAACCGTCATCCTCACCCTCGACCCCGGCACGGGCTACAACCTGGGATCGCAGAGGACGCACCAGATCACGATCAACGACAATGATTCGTCGACCACTCCCGAGTTGACTATAAGCGGCGGCTCAGCAGTCACAGAAGGCAGCAACGCCAGCTTCACCATCAGCGCCACCCCCGCACCCACCGGCCAAATCACCGTCCGCTACACCGTCACCCAAACCGGCCAATACCTCACCAGCAGCCAAACCGGCACCAAAACCATCACCCTCAACGCCGCCACCCGCACCTTCACCATCCCCACCCAAGCAGACACCACCGACGAACCCAACGGAACCGTCACCGTAACCCTCAACA
>VXMP01000051.1:10244-13318 GCA_009841075.1 Acidimicrobiia bacterium
ACCCAAGCAGACACCACCGACGAACCCAACGGAACCGTCACCGTAACCCTCAACAACGGAACCGGCTACACCCGCGGAACACCCAACACAGCCACCGTCACCATCAACGACGACGACGATCCGCCACCCAACACCCCCCAACTGACTATAAGCGGCGGCTCAGCAGTCACAGAAGGCAGCAACGCCAGCTTCACCATCAGCGCCACCCCCGCACCCACCGGCCAAATCACCGTCCGCTACACCGTCACCCAAACCGGCCAATACCTCACCAGCAGCCAAACCGGCACCAAAACCATCACCCTCAACGCCGCCACCCGCACCTTCACCATCCCCACCCAAGCAGACACCACCGACGAACCCAACGGAACCGTCACCGTAACCCTCAACAACGGAACCGGCTACACCCGCGGAACACCCAACACAGCCACCGTCACCATCAGGGATGATGACAATCCACCGCCGACTACTACAACTCCACCGCCGACTACTACAACTCCACCGCCGTCGCCTTCTCCATCCCTACCACCCCCTCCGAGTCCGTTACTGGTAGGCGGGTTTCCTGACGTCCCCACCGACGTGTACTACACCCAGGCGGTGGCGACTTTATCCGCCCTATCGGTCTTCGCCGGCACCGAGTGCCCTGAGGGATTCTGCCCCCATACGCCGATCGATCGCAAGACCATGGCCGTGTGGATAGTCCGGGTGCTCGACGGCAGGAACCCTCCCCCGTTGTTCGAGTCGAGGTTCATCGATGTATCCCCTTTGAATTTCTATGCACCGTATATAGAGCGCCTGGCAGAGCTGGGTGTAACCCTGGGCTGCGGTGACGGTTCCGGATTCTGCCCCAACCGCACAGTGAGCCGTGCGCAAATGGCGACCTTCCTCACTCGGGCATACAAGCTGGCTATGGGTCCGGATCCGGGGTTCGAGGATGTGCCACCCGGTGCCTGGTACGCCGATAGCGTGGCCCGTCTCGCCGCCTCAGGGATAACAACAGGCTGCGGCGACGGCTCCAGGTTCTGCCCCCACCGCGATGTGACCCGCGCCCAAATGGCCACCTTCCTATACCGAGCCGAACAAGGACCAGGCTAAAGCGACCCGCATCAAATCTATTAATGTGGCTCTAATGCATGGCGATTCGCTGCGCTTCCAGCTTGAGTCTCGGACGGATGAAGCAGCTCGAAGGGTGCCCCTTGACCTTCTTGAGGAACTGGCCGACAAGGGGTTCTCTTGGACCTCGATCGCCCGTGTAGTCGGTGTGTCGATTCCTGCGGTGAGAAAATGGCGACTTGGCAACCCTATGTCGGGTGAGAACCGGAGGAACCTCGCCCGGATAGTCGCTTTCGTGGGAGTGCTGGAGGAGGATTATTTGATCAGCGACGGCGCTTCCTGGTTGGACATGCCCTTGGCTGAATCCTGCTTCACCGGAGTGGATATTCTAGCTGTCGGGCGAGCGCACGATCTCTTGCAATTCGCGACCCAACACATCGGTAGTGCTGACCTTCTGGATCGAGCCCTCCCAACCTGGCGGGACACCTTGGACGAACGCTTCGAAATATACGAGGCACCTGACGGCGGACGCGCGATCCGTATGCGAACACAAGACTAGGCGGGGTGGAACTAGAGCCGGTCGTCGATCCCCACCGCCTCTATTCGGCTGTGGGTTCCGAGGTCAACGCTAATAGGCCCCTATTCACAGGTGACGTCTACACATCCGTTGACATACCTGGTGTCGGCGAGTCGTCGGCCATCGTCATCGGGCATCCGTGTTCGTTTCGCGGAAGGAGCGGAAGGCTCGCTGATCGTACGCCCGTTGCCGCGGTCGAGGCTCACGAGCCGCTCATGCCACAGCGCTGGGTGAATGGATACTTCAATAGGATGCCCTTGGCGGGCCTGCCGCTGGAGGAGGAGTTTCACGTTGCCCGACTCGACCTAGCGCTCACGTGCGACCTACTCCCGACGAATCGCGTGGTGTGTTTATCGCATGCCGGTATCAATCATCTCCAGCAAAGGCTCGTTTTTCATCAGACTCGGCTCGTCATTCCAACGAGGAAGTTCCACGAGGCCTTCGACCACACCTACGAAGAGGCAGACCTGTTGGAGGAGTGGGGCACGGAACTCGATGGCTTCGATGACGACCCGGTCTCGACTTTTGATTCCTGGATCAGGGAGGGTGAGCCGATTCACCAGTTGCTTCTAAAGACACCCCAGGAGCGTGCACCAGTTCGTCGAGCAATGCGTAAAGAAATCGGACTGAGAAAAACGGGTCAAACTCGAGAACAAAACACCCAAGACCAGCAATCAAGGCCGCCTCCTGATTAAGGGAAAGGGTGCAGGGGCCTTTTCGTGCCCGGGCTATTGGACGGGACGTTTTTATTCATCGTCGATGATGGTGCCTGTGGCGGTGCTGTTGGTTATGGTGGCTCCGTCTGCGGCTGTTAGCACAACGTTGAAGGTTTCCTCATGAGCTTCACGGCGGACATCGTCGCGTATATGGACGATCAAAGTCGCCCGTAACCGGCCCGACCAGATCACCACCCGTCCGTTTCTTGTGCCCTGATAATCCAGATGATCTGTGGCTGTGACCTCTCGGGTCTCATAGGTGACCGTCACGTTCTGCTCCGACCTTTGGCTCAACGTCACCGTGAACTCCAGGAAGTAGGGGGGCTCCCCTTCAACAACAGTGTCGTCTGAGATCGACACCTCCGGCAGATCCGTCGGAGGCGGGTCGTCGTTGTCGGCAACGTTGACCGAGGCCGAACCCTGCGTGGAAGACACCGTGTAACCACTGCGGGCGTTGACCGTTACAGTGACCGAACCGTCAACCTCATCGGTGTTGTCGTCTGTGGTGCCAACTGTCACCGTCGCGGTGCCACTTATAGGAACAGTTACCGTCCGCGTGCCGGTAGAGGCACCAAAATCACCGCTCTGGCTAACCGTCACCGACACCGACAACGGCGACGTGGGAGCCGGAGAGGCAGCGACCGTAAACGAAGCATTACCACCCTCGGTTATCCCACTCCCGGCGGTGATACTGATTTCAGGGGTCGAAGGCGGCGGCACATCATTATCCG
>VXMP01000022.1:0-1261 GCA_009841075.1 Acidimicrobiia bacterium
ACCTCACCCGGCTACGCCGGGTTCCCGCCCCCGCCACCACCTCCGTTGGTCGGGACGCGTTCGTCTAAGCCCCGTGACCGGTTGCGTCCTGAGAAAGATGACCTCCAGCCGAGCCGACGTCGAAGGTTCGAAGCACATGGCTGGATAAGTGTTTGGCAGATGACAATGTATAACGGCATTGTGACATCTCCTAGGAGGGTGCTGCAAAATATCCACGTTGCCCGCCGACAGGAACGAAATCCAGGTTAGAAGAAAGCCAAGGGGCCAACCCATCCCCGTTTTCAGCACTCTCCTAGAGGCAATTTGGAGAGCGCGAAAATCTCTTGGGAAGCTGACTTGAAGCGTCGGGTTATTTTAGGCGGCTGAGGCGCTCCAGATCTTCGGGGGTGTCTATATCTCCGGGTGGTGGGGCATCCACCCGCACCTCCTCCACCCAATCCGGGTGGGACAGGAACAGGTTGCGAGCGCCTTGGTCGCCGTTCAGTCCGGTCACCAGCTCGTGCCATATCGAGCGATGCACCAGCACCGGATGGCCCCTGGTAAAGCGATAGCGAGGTATCACCACCGGCCGCCGCGACCGCTTTTGGGCCTCGACCAGTTTTGGTACCACCTCTCCGGTCAGGTGCGGTTGGTCTCCCAGCACCAGCAAAGCCTGCTTAACCGAACGTTCTCCGATCAGAAAGTCCAACCCCGCCCGCAGCGAAGAAGCCAGGCCTTCCTGCCATTCGAGGTTTTCTATGACCGTATGTCCTGATAAATCGGCCTGATCCATGATCTCCTCGGCCCGGGCCCCCAGGACGATATAAACCGACTCCACCCCCGGCCAGGTTTCCACCAGATCGACCACGTGGGACAGGAGAGTTTTCCCCTTCCAGTCGGCCAGCTGTTTGGGCCGACCGAAGCGTTGGGCTTCGCCGCCGGCCAAAACCAACGCCGCGACGCTCACTGTCCTACGAAAAGGGTCGGAGGGTGCCGGAGTTCACAGGTCTCCGGCGTCCTCGGTCCGTTGGAGGTGAATCCTCCCCTTGCGGCCCACCAGCGACTCTCCGGTACCCGACCCGTAACGGATCTGGATCATCTCGGCCAGGATAGAAATGGCCACCTCGCCGGGCTGTTCGGCACCGATATCAAGCCCGACCGGGCCGTGGATGCGATCGATCTGATCGTCTGGGAAACCGGCCCCTTTGAGCCGTTCCACCCGCTTACGATGGGTGCGACGACTGCCCATCACCCCAATGTATTTGGCATCGCTCCCCAAAAG
>VXMP01000022.1:1361-87653 GCA_009841075.1 Acidimicrobiia bacterium
CCCAGGGTTCGGTTTTGTTCACGGTCCATGAGGCTGACGGCATCGGCCAGCACGTCGTCTCGGATTGCGGCGGGAAGAGAGCCCTCTACCAGCCCTTCCACCCGATCGATTACCGCTTTAAGGCCGGTGTCCGAACCTTCCACGACGGTTACCGTCGCCCCCAGCCGCTCCTCCTCGACGAGACGACGTACCGCTACCAGATGGGGGTTTACCATTTCTCGACCAGCACCTGGATGGTTCCTCCACAGGCCAAACCCACCTCGAAAGCGTCCTCATCGGCGATGCCGTAGGTGACCAGGCGGGGCTCTCCCGAAGCCAGCACCTCCATGGCGTGCAGGTAGACGTCGTTCTCCACGCATCCGCCGCTGACCGAACCCTCCATATCCCCATCGGAAGACACCAGGAATTTGGCCCCTTCCGGCCTAGGGGCGGACCCTTTGACCCTCACCACGGTCGCTACCGCCACCTGCTTTCCTTCGGCGATCCATTGGCTGTATACGGATAAGGCGTCTTTCATGAGGCAATAGCTCCTCGGGTAGATGATCGGGCCGACGATTGACCTGGGCGGGAGGGAATGGACTCCAGAAGCCGAATCACACCGGCCAGATCGACCAGACGGGCGGCGGGCAGGAAATCGTCCACGAACGGAAGGACCGCCCGGAGGCCTCTGGTCTCGGGTGCATACCCGCGGCGGCCGGCCAGCGGGTTCAGCCAGATAGTCCGGTAAACCGAGCGGGAAAACCGGGCCATCTCCCGGCCCAGGTGGTTGGGATCGCCCCGATCCCAACCGTCGCTGATGATCATGCCGATCGGCCCGCCCCGAGCCACCCGGCGGCTCCACAGACGGTTATAGGTTTCCAAGGCGGCCCCGATCCGGGTGCCACCCGACCAGTCGTGCACCCGGTCGGCGACCAGACGGAGGGCCTGGGCGGGATCCCTCCTACGCAGCTCGTGGGTTATCCGGGTCAGCCGAGTGGAAAAAACGAAGGTTTCGACCCGACCCATCCGAGCGGGAGCGGAATGGGCGAA
The DNA here is from genome assembly GCA_009841075.1 of Acidimicrobiia bacterium. Taxonomy (GTDB): domain Bacteria; phylum Actinomycetota; class Acidimicrobiia; order Spongiisociales; family Spongiisociaceae; genus Spongiisocius. The sequence continues at coordinate 2,391 of VXMP01000022.1, forward strand.
ATACAGCAGCATCTCCACGTATTTTTCCATGGATCCGCTCACGTCGGCCAGGACGACCAGCGGCCGCCGCCGGGGTTTGCGGGATCGAAACTCCATCTCCAGAAGTTCCCCACGGGGACCGACCGAGTTGCGCAGCGTCCGGCGCATATCCGGGCGCCGCCCTTTCGAGTCCGCCACCCAACGGCGGCTGGCGGCTTCGGCGGGTTTCCAAACCATGCGGGAAATCATCCGGCGTACCTCGGCTATCTCCTCCGGGGTCAGCTCTCCGAAGTCACGGGTTCCCAGGCGCTCCACCTCCGACGCCCCCATCTGCTCGGTACTGCTTTCCGTCTGCTCCCCATCAACCCGTCCGGCCCGGACCAACAACGGGAGATAGGACTGTACCAACCGATCCGTCTTCACCTCCACCGACGGCCTGGCTATCGAACCCGACCCGAAGAACAGGTCGAAGGCGGCGTCGAACACCGGCACCTGATCGGGCCGGGTCACCACCAAGGACCTGAAGCCGCTTTTGACATCCCGGCCGTCTTCCAGGCCCAGAATATGGGCGGAGGTCAGCAGGTCCATGCCGGTACGGGGGTCGATATCAAGACCTTTCGCCCGGAGGTAGCGGGCGAAATGGATGATGTTGCCGGCCAATGCGGAAGAGGTCATCGCATCATCGGTTGGACAGCAGTCCGGCTACCCCGGAGGTTCTTACCCGTTCGATGTCCTCTTCGTATTTGAGGATCACCCCCAGGGTGTCCTCGGCCGTCTCAGGTGACAACATCTCAACACCCAGGACGTTCAGGGCGGCCGCCCAGTCCAGGGTTTCGGCCACGCCGGGTGGCTTGAACAGGTCCAGATCCCGTAGCCGTTCCATGGCCCGGGCCAGATCCGCCGCCAAGGCTTGATCTATGCCGGGAACCTTGAGGGTTATGATCTCCACCTCCCGCTCGAAATCGGGATAGTCGATCCAGTGGTATAGACAGCGGCGTTTCAGGGCGTCGTGGATCTCCCGGGTTCGGTTGGAGGTCACCACCACCACCGGAGGATTCTGCGCCTGGACGGTGCCTACCTCGGGAATAGTCACCTGAAAATCGGACAGCAGCTCCAACAGATAGGCCTCGAACTCCTCGTCCGCCCGATCCAGCTCGTCGATCAGAAGCACCGGACGTGCCCCGTCCGAAGCCATCTCCACCGCCTGAAGCAGCGGACGGGCGATCAGAAAATCTCGGCTCATAATGTCCGAAATAGTCGACCCTTCGCCCTCGCCTCGGGCCTCGATAAGCCGGATGGCCAGCATCTGGCGGGCATAATCCCACTCGTACAGGGAGTGGCCAGCGTCCAGACCTTCGTAGCATTGGAGCCTGATCAGCGGCTGGTCGAGCATGGCGGACAGCACCTTGGCGACCTCGGTTTTGCCGACCCCGGCCTCTCCCTCCAGGAAGAGAGGACGGCCTAGCTGAAGGGCCAGATGGATCGACACCGCCAGGGAACGATCCGTAACGTAACGCCGGGCAGTGAGCGCCTCGGCAACCTCTTCAACAGTGGCCGGAATCATGCGCCCAGGTTACCCGTTCCTGGTAGGCAATCTTTCATCAGGTCCCACTCAGGCGCGCGGCCATTCCGGTCCGGCTACAGACCGAAAACAGGTCTGCTTCGACCTAGATCGCGTTCAGGGCTGCCTTGATGGCTCGGGCGGTGAAGACCGAGGCCAGATGGGTTTTGTATTCGACCGAACCGTACAGGTCCTCCAGCACCTCAACCCCGTCCGTGGCATGGGCGGCGGCCGCCTCTATGGCGGCATCGGAGCCGTCGGTTCCGACCAGGGCATCCATTACCGCATGGCTGAGGGTCGGCTTGTTACCCACCCCGGTTAAAGCAACCGTGGCCCCACCGATCGAACCGTTGGAGCGGGTAACCGAGGCGGCTACCCCGGCTACGGCGTAATCGGTGTGCCCACCTCGTCGGCCTAGCTTGTCGTAGGCGGAGGCGGTTCCGGGGCCGGTCTTGGGGATTCGCACCTCGGTGAGGATCTCGTTGGGTGCCAAAGCCGACATCATGGTGTCGACAAAGAAGTCCCCCGCCGCGATCGCCCTGGTACCGGAGGACGAGGCGGCCACGAAGGTGGCACCCAAAGCCAGGGCCGCCACCGGCTGGTCGGCCGCCACATCGGCGTGCGCCATCGCCCCGCAACAGGTGCCTCGGTTACGTACCTGCCTATCACCCGTCCAGGAGGCGGCGGTAGCCAAAGCCGCCCCGTTACGCATTACCAAAACGTCTGCCGCCACCTCGGCGTGGGTTACCAGGGCACCGATTCCGACCGAGTCACCGTGGTCGGTGATCCCGTCCAAACCAGGGATGCGCCCGATGTCCACCACCACCTCCGGCGAAAGCAGCCGCAGCTTCATCATGGGGAGCAGGCTCATCCCGCCCGCCAAAACCTTGGCACCAGGATGGGCGTCAAGTGCTGCCAGCGCCTCATCCAAGCTGGAGGGAGCGAGGTACTCGAACTGTCGTGGATACATGAGACTCCTCCTTTCTTAAGACCGGGCGTCCTGAATGGCCTGCCAGACCCGTCTAGGTCGAAGCGGCATATCGATATGGGTTACCCCCAGCGGTTCGAGAGCATCGACCACCGCGTTGACCACGGTCTGGGCCGAACCGATCGTGCCCGCCTCCCCGATGCCCTTAACCCCCAAGGGGTTGACGTCGGTGGGGGTAACCGTCCGGCTCAGCTCAAACGAGGGAAGGTCGGCGGCGGTGGGAAGTATGTAGTCCACCAGCGAAGCCGACAGCAGGTTGCCGTCGCGGTCATACACCGCATCCTCGAACATGGCCTGGCCGATACCCTGCGCAATGCCCCCGTGAATCTGGCCGTCCACAATCATCGGGCTGATCACGTTGCCGCAATCGTCCATCCCGATGTAGCGCAGAATGTCCACATCCCCGGTTTCGGGATCCACCTCCACCATGGCGATATGGGTTCCGAACGGCCAGGTGGCATTGCCCGGACTGAAAATGGAGTGGGCCTCCAAGCCACCTTCCAGGCCTTCCGGCAGACGATGGGGCTGGTAGGCGCAGGCCGCTATGTCGCCCCAGGCGACCGAGCTGTCGGGGGCCCCGGCCACGTGGGCCGCACCGTCGGCGAACTCGATGTCCTCCTCCGAAGCCTCCAACAGGTGAGCGGCGATCCGGGCCGCCTTGGCCCGAACCTTCTGGGTGGCCTCGAAGCAGGCCGCCCCGTCCACCGCAGCCGATCGGGACCCGAAGCTCCCTACGCTGGGGGGAGACTCTTCCGTGTCGCCGTGGATAACCCGGATCCGGTCCACGCTCATGCCGAGGCCGTCACCGACTATCTGCGCCCAGGTGGTCTGATGGCCTTGACCGGAAGGTCCGGTGCCGATCGATACCGTGGCCGACCCGTCAGGATGGATTCGGACCAGACTGGAACCGTTGAAGGCGGACGGCATCTGGTACTCCGCCCAAGAAAATCCCAGATCTACCAGGCCGGACGGACCGAAGCCGCACACCTCTACGTAGGTAGCCAAACCCACTCCGACGTGGCGGCCTTCCGCTCGGGCCGCATCACGCTCGGAGATCAGGCCCGACCAGCCCGCCATCTCCAGGGCGGCATCCAGGTTGGTGGCGTAGTCGCCGGTATCCATAGGGAAACCCATCGGCGACACGGCACCGGGAAAGTCGTCTGCCGAAATAAAGTTGGCACGACGGATATCGGCCGGATTCATCCCGATCTCACGGGAGTACATGTCGATGATCCGCTCCAGGTAGTAGGCGGCTTCCGGTCGGCCCGCACCCCGATAGGCGTCGGTGGTCATGGTGTGGGTGGTGACACAATCCATCTTCCAATAGGTCGGGAAACCGTACTGGCCCGACCCGACGAACAGCCCGAGGAAGGGGATGGCCACCGTAAAGTTCTGGCTGTAGGCACCCATGTCGGCGATGCCCTCCAGCTCGAAGCCCAGAATCTCTCCGTCCCTGGTTCCGGTCAGGATGGCGGCAGCTATCCAGCCTCTCCCTTGAATGGTGGAGTTGGCCGCCTCCCTTCTGGTCTCGGTCCACTTCACCGGGCGTCCCAGCTGCTTGGAGGCGAACGCCACCAGCACCTCGTCGTTGTAGACGTTGAGCTTGCAGCCGAAACCGCCGCCCACCTCCATAGCCTTGACGGTCACCTGATTGAGGCTCATACCGAAATATTTACCCAGGGCCCCGGCCAGGGCGGAGGGGATCTGAGTGGAGGAGTAGATGTCGAACCGATCGTATCCGGCCTGGTAGTCGGCCATTACCGAACGGGGCTCTATGGGCACAGGAATAAGCCGTTGGTTGGTCATCTCCTGTTCTATGACCACCGTGTCTTCCCTCTGCTTGGCGGCCTCTATGCCATCCCGAAGCTCGGTCAGGGCGTCTTCGTCGGCACCAAAAGGCCCCACCCAGGAGATCAGCGTGTTGGAAGCCTCATCATGCACCTTGACCTCGTCGCTGAGAGAATGCTTGAGATCAACCACTGCCGGCAGCGGGTCGTAGTCGACCATGATGGCGTCGGCGGCGTCTTTGGCCAGGTAGGGGTTCTCCGCCACCACCATGGCCACCGCTTCGCCGACATGCTTGACCGTCCCGTTGTTAAGCAGCGGGCGCAAGGTCCCCACCGGAACCTGGGCAATCAGTTTGCCCAGGTGTTCCACATCCGCCGCCGTGTAGACCGCCAACACCCCATCCATGGCGGTGGCTTCGGACGTATCGATCTCGCCGACGGTGGCATGGGCGAAGGGGCTTCGCACGAAGGCAACATGGGCCGTTCCCGCCAACTTGACATCATCGGTGTATCGACCTCGTCCTTGGATCAGGGCCGGATCCTCTCGACGCCTTACCACGCCGCCGAGAACACTGGTTGAGCTCATGCGTTCTCCCATTCAGCCGGGGCGGGCGCTTCGCCGCGCATTTTTGCGCCTGCATATTCGACGGCCCGCACAATGTTGTGATATCCGGTGCAGCGGCACAGGTTGCCCTCGATGCCGCGGCGGATCTCCTCTTCCGATGGATCAGGGTTCTCTTCCAGCAGGGTGACCGCCGAGATAATCATGCCCGGTGTGCAAAACCCGCACTGGAGTCCGTGGCGCTCCCAGAACCCTTCCTGCACCGGATGCAGCTCTCCGTTCCTGGCCAGACCCTCCACCGTGGTGACCTCGGCCCCCTCGGCCTGAGCGGCCAACATCGTGCAGGAGAGTACGGCCTGGCCGTTGAGGCTTACCGTGCAGGCTCCGCAGTACGACGTCTCGCATCCCACGTGGGTTCCGGTCAAGCCCAGACTGTCACGCAGGAAATGAACCAGCAAGGTGCGCGATTCAACATCCGCCGTGACCGGACTCCCGTTCACCGACATGGACACCTTCATAAGGGCCTCCTTTCAAAGCGGGCGGGCAAACCCTGACAATATCAAAACTCAGGCCCTAACCCTTAATTTAAGGCCGATTTTTGTGTTCGCCTCCTAGAAAATCCGGGCGGCTATTTGGGCGGCCTGGTCTAGCTGGTCGGGGCGGGGTTGGTCGAAGATGAACTCGTTCATCCCCACCTCGGTATACCGGCCTACCACCTCCGAGAAGGCGTCCGGGCTTCCCCAGGGGTCGGGCATGCCCATTGACTCCAGGTTGGGGACCCAACCGTAGAAGGAGCGGATGATCTCGGCGGGGTTTCGCCCGATTTTCATACACGCCTCGTCGAGCAGCCGGTTGCGGTGGGCCATTTCTTCCACCGTCCCGTAAGAGTTCCAACGGTCGGCGAAGCGGGCGCATATTCCCAGCATGCGAGGCTTATGTGCCCCCATCGTCAGCGGCGGGCGAGGGCGTTGAACCGGTTCGGGCCGCAGCCGGGCACCCTGCAGCTGGTAGTAACGACCCTGATAGTCGGTGGTTTCATCCCGTAACAGCGAATCGATCACCTCCACCGCCTCTTGGAAACGGTCTACCAGCTCGCCAGGGCTTCCGAACTGGAGACCGAAGCGTTCGTGTTCCTCCACGAACCATCCCGCACCGATTCCCAGCTCCAGACGACCGTCGGTGATGTGATCGATCGTTATGGCCTGTTGGGCCAGCAGAGCGGGATGGCGAAAAGTGTTGCTTGCGACCAGACAACCCACCCGGATTCGGCTGGTTTCCGCTCCCAGGGCGGCCAACAGCGTCCAACCTTCGAAATAGTCGCTGCCGGGATTGCTGGGACGCATGAAGTGGTCACAGTCCCATATGCTGTCGAAGCCCAGCTCTTCGTATAACCGCCATCTGTCCACCAGGGTCGAATACGGTAGGGATTGATCGGTGCAGATACCGTATCGAGTCGTTCGGTTCACTTTGGTCCTCCCTTGGTCGCCCCGGCAGTGATCCTAATCCGGGGCCTCCCAGCAGCCTTTAAAGTCGGCCTGCCAGCACCCCGATCAGCTCGTCCTGGTAGCCGGTCAGGTAGCGGAGCAGGGCCAAGACCGGATGACCGGCCACCTCCTCGTCGGGTTCCCAATCGTCGCTTTCGATCCCCAGCCGGGCACCTATAACGACCCGGGCCTCGTTAACCGCCATCAACAAGGACTCGGCATCCGGCCAGGACAGGCTCACCGGCCCATCCTCAAAGCCCTTTATGACCGTATCAACTACGGCCTGATCGATCCGACGTCCGGTGACCAAGTCCGACTGCATAAACCGCTCATACTCGGTTTGGGCCTCCTCGTCATCCGGATAGGCGGCCACAGACAGCCGCTCGGTGGCCGGATCCTCCTCGCGATTCCCTACCGAGGTAAGCACCTCGCTCATCAGGGATAGCACCAGCCGGTCGTCGCCGATCTCTTGGATGACCATCTCTTGGTCCAAAGGGTTGAATCGGGTCATCAGGCTCGTTCGATCGTCGCCCAGAGGGAGTAGCGGTGCAGGGTATAGCAGTCCACCTCGGCCTTTTCCCGCGGAGCGGTGTTGACAATCGAGCGGCCCTGGTTATGGACTTCCAGCATCAGTCGGGTGGCCTTCTCCTCCGAGTAGCCGAAGACGCGGCGAAAGACCAGCACCACAAACGACATCAGGTTGACAGGATCGTTCCAGACCACCACGTTCCAGCCCTTGTCGATATCGGGCCGTTCGTCCGTATCCGGGGTGTCCACCCGGTCGGGGGCGATGGTGGCACCGTCAGGTCTCATGTGGGGTAGATCCATAGTCGGTAAGGATATTCCGTTGGGGAAACCAGGTGTCTCCCGAAGAAGGAATTACAAGGGCCTTGAATCTTAATTGATTTTGTTGCACGTTTAAGGAATGCAAACCTTACCAAACCCCAATCCCACAGTAATCACCCAACCGCCCCGGAGAACCCTTCGGGATTCTCTGATCGAGGCCGAGAAGCTTCGTTACCCGGTTCTGATCCAGACGGCCGGCGGTCGGCAACACACCGGACTGCTGACCGAGGTCGGTGTCGATTTCGCCGCCGTTCAGACCTCCTCCCGGCTGATCTACGTTTCGCTCTTCTATATCGAGAGCGCCCAACCCAGATAGGGCTCGGTTACCCTCCCAGACCTTTTCGCACTTCGGTGAGTATGGACTGACACTCCGAGGCACCTGGAAAGGAAGCTTGTGTGCCCGGCCGGGAGACGCCGGCCGAGGCGCACCGGTTGCCTAGTTGGGCGGCCCGATGCTCATCCCAACCGAGCGCCAGGCCGACTACGAAAGCGCCCACGAAGGCGTCGCCCGCCCCGGTGGTGTCAACCGCTGTAACCTTGGGGGCCGGAACCTGGATAACCGAGTCGTTTCCGGGCAAAACCAGGCTCACTCCCTGTTCACCAAGGGTTACAGCCAACCGGGTTCCGGTTTGTCGGGCAAACCCGATCAGCGCTTCCTCGGATTGGGCCGAGCAGCCGGTTAACGCCTCGAACTCCACTTCGTTGGGGATCAACCAGTCGCATAACGCCAGCAGATCCTCGGAGAATTCGGCGGCCGGGGCCGGGTTTAAAACCGTCAGTGCCCCCCGCCGCCTGGCCTCGGCGAAGGCTGCGGTGGTGGTCTCCTGGAGAATTTCCAGCTGCCCCACCACTACCGATATCTCCGGTATACGGCGCAGTGCCTCTACTGCCTGAGCGCCGGTCAGGAGGTGGTTCGCGCCCGGAATAATGATGATCCGATTGGTCCCGTCGGGCTCCACCCAGATGGGGGCCACACCGCTGGCACCCGAGGCCCGATACATGTGGGTGATGTCGATCCCGTAGGAGGCCATGTTCTCCAAGGTCATATCCCCATAGGAGTCGTCTCCGAGACAGTTGACCATCGCCACCTCGGCACCCAGCAGGCGGGCCATCACGGCCTGGTTGGCCCCTTTTCCTCCGAACCCCATCTGGAACGAGTCGCCTACCAGGGTTTCGCCTCGCACGGGAACCCGCTGCGTATAGGCGATCAGGTCGATCATGGTGGATCCCACGACTACCACGGTCGGTTGATGGTCTTGATCGGTTGCTATAACTACCTCCCCTTCACCCCTCTAGCTTAAATACGCCGACGGTGACCGACTGTCCCGCCCATATAATTGACCGGGATATGTCAACCTCCTCCGCCCGCCCCAAAACCAAGCTTTGGCTGGATGTTGACACCGGCATCGACGACTCCTTTGCTCTGCTGTATGCGGCCGCTTCCCCCGAGGCCGAGCTGATCGGGGTCAGTTGTGTGGCCGGAAATGTGCCGGTTGAAGAAGTAACCGTCAACACCGCCGCCGTACTGGACCTGGCCGGTTTGAACCGGGTGGAGGTAGCCCGGGGTGCGGATCGACCGATTGAACGGCCCCTGGTCACCACCCCCGAAACCCATGGGCCGTCCGGCACCGGCTACAGCATCCTTAAGGCCCCGCCCGGACGGATTTCGGAGCGAGACGGGGTTGATCTGATCGTGGAGAAGGTTCGGAACCATCCCGGCGAGTTGACCCTGGTGGCGGTGGGACCGTTAACCAACATCGCCCTAGCCCTAGATCAGGAACCTGACCTGCTGGAAATGCTGGGGCGTTTGGTAATCATGGGAGGTTGCTTCACCGTGACCGGCAACACCGCACCCCGGGCGGAGTGGAACATACATGTTGATCCCGAAGCGGCCCGAAAGGTAATGGCCGCCGCCGGTAAAGGCACCCGTAACCTGCCGCTGTTCGTGCCGCTCGACGTCACCGAACAGGTCCTGCTCCGGCCCGATCATGTCGCCCGGATCGCCGAATCGGCCGGCCGACCTCTGCGCTCGGCTCAGCCCTTGCACGCCGACGAAGGCAACCCCTTGCTGGATTTCATGGCGGACGCCCTCCGCTTCTACATGGAGTTCCACTTCGGATACGACGGCATCTACGGTGCCTTCATGCATGATCCGTTTGCCGTGGCCGCCGCCTTGGATCCGACTCTGGTCGAAACGGTAGAGACCACGGTGGACGTAGAAACCAAGGGGGAGCTGACCACGGCCGAAACCGTGGCCGATCTACGCAACGCCTGGGGTCGCCCACCCAACGCCGCCATCGCCCTTCAGGGACGCACCGACCTTTTTCTCGACCGGTTCGTCACCAGGCTGGGGGCTTTGGCGAGGGCGGATCTCCTTTAGGGTATTTCGGCGGCCGGATAGGTACCCAACACCTGTAGGGCCGCCAGGGTGGCCGGACGGGGCTCCAACACCTCTCTGACCCCCTCCGGGCCGGGAGGATGGATCATGTCGGCGTAGAAACGATACTTCCAGGCCTGGTCGGCAGGTCTTGATTGGAGATGGGTGAGGTTGGCCCCCCTTAAGCCCAGCTCGGTCAGGGCCAGGGCCAACGCCCCCGGTGAGTGGGCGGTTTCGAAGACCATCGAGGTCTTGTTGGCGTTTTCGGCGATCCGGCCACCGTTCGGGGCCAGCACTACAAACCGGGTGGTGTTGTGGTCCCTATCCAGGAAATCCTTGATCAGAACCTTTGCTCCGTGGAGTGTGGCGGTGTGTTGGGGAGCAAGGGCCGCCACCGAGGGGTCGCCTTGTTCGACCACTACCCGCACCGCCCCGGCCGTGTCGTGGGTGGGAATCGTTTCCCAACCGGCCTTTTCGATTCGGTCATCCGCCTGGGCCAGCGCCTGAGGGTGGGACCTCACCTTCCTGATCCCTTCGATGGTCGCCTCGGCCAGGCCTACCAGGGCGTGGCGAACCTGAACCAGATGCTCACCGGTGATCGAAACCGGAAACCGAGCCAGGCGATCCAGTACCGGCAGCACGCTTCCGATCGTGGAGTTTTCGATGGGGACCACCAACCGATCCACCTCCTGGTTGGCCAGCGCCTGAAAAGCACCCGCAAAGCTCCCGAAGCCCACCCGTTCCGCCTCCGGAAATAGATGGATGGTCGCCTGGTCCGAATATGAAAGACCTTCGCCCTGATAACCGACTCTCATAAACCCAACAGGCTACCTGGAATTGACCTCTCCACAACACATACTCGGAATCCGGGCCCTTTGTTCTCCTCAAGTCAGAGCCCTTTAGTAAAGTAAATACCGAATCGCTTTACTTATTTCCCGGAGTGGTAAAGCGGGCTTTCCTAAAACGACCCTGAAGGGGGATGGTGTGAGGCCGGAGTCATTCCAATCCACAGAGCGCGGAAAGGTTCGCCGGACTTTGGAGGGTTATCGGGCTTTCTATCCCGAACCCATCCCCCGGCATCTGGATATGGACGCCGAGACGGTGGTTCTGCTGGATGAGGCCACCGCCGCCCTTAACCGACTCGGCGGGATAGGGTTGCACCTTCCCAACCCCCACCTGCTCATCGGTACTTACCTACGGCTGGAAGCGGTACTCAGCTCCAGAATCGAAGGAACCAGTACTGAGATTCCGGAGCTGCTGCGCCACGAGACCGGTCAACCACTCGCTCCCGCGCAATTATCAGACGCTCGGGAGGTGGCCAATTACATTGTCTCCCTGGAGCACGGGATCAAGAGGGTCCGAAACGGGTTCCCGATCTCGATCCGACTGATGCGTGAGATGCACGAACGTCTTCTGTCGGGAGTCCGTGGACGTTATCGGGATCCGGGGGAACTGCGCAGGAGTCCGGTATGGATCGGAGGTTCTTCTCTCCGGGACGCCGTCTTCGTGCCTCCCCCACCAGAGGCGATGAACCCCGCCCTCGACGACCTGGAGCTCTTCCTGCACGAGAGGTCGATGCCTTTGCTGACCTGGCTGGCGCTTATGCACTACCAGTTCGAGGTCATCCACCCTTTCTTGGACGGGAACGGTCGACTGGGTCGAATGCTTATCCCACTGCTTCTCGTGGAACGCCGGGTTCTGCCCGAGCCCTTGCTCTATATGTCGGCCTATTTTGAGCAAAACCGCAGCAAATACTACGACCTGCTACTTCGAACCAGCCAACAGGGTGACCTGATGCCTTGGATTCGGTTCTTCTTGGTGGGGGTGCGCCATCAGGCCCAGGATGCCGAACGGCGCACCCATCGACTCGTCTCCCTCCAAGCCCGCCTGCGCGATCGGTTACTCACCGAAGGTAGTACCGGCTCGGTTCTTCGCCTGGCAGATTATCTCTTCTCCCGGCCAATGGTCACCGCCTCTATGGTGGCGAAGGGCCTTCAGGTATCCGTACCAACCGCCAACGCCGCCCTAGGCTCTCTGGTCGAAAGGGGCGATCTTGAGGAGATAAGCGGCAAGCAACGCCATCGGCTCTACCAGGCCAATGAGATATTAGAAGCCGCCTATGGGCCGGTAGAACCCGAAGAACCGGACGGGCGCTAAACGACCCGACCAAAGGTAATCCTCGCCACCCCCTTTACCTTGCTTGGTGGCTCTGATGGGCGAGTTATCGGAGCTGGTTGCTCGCTGCGGAAGGGGTAGGGCTTTTTCCCCTTGTCAGTTAGATGACCTGGGAGTGTTGCCACCCGCCCCCGCCGAACTCGCCCCACCGGTCGAAAACACTCGGCCCAACTGCGCACTACTTGGTCCCAACCGGCGCATTTCTCGACACCGTATTACTTTGAGCCCCGCTCCCAAATGGCGCACGACTTGAGCCCCGCGCCTTCCTCGGGCCGCATTACAGAGAACGCGAAAATCGCGGAAAACGGGCTTCGCCCGTTGGGCCCGCCCCCACCTCCACCTCCGCCGGTCGGGACGCGTGCCTCTAAGCCCTTACGGGTGGCGTCCCGAGAAATGACCAACAGCCGGGCGACGTCCATTACCAGTGGCTGTATTGGTGTTTGGTAGATGTCAACGTATAACAAGCCTGAGACAAAAAGCGGTGGTCCGGACCAGAACGCGAAAAAACCTCGGATTGAAAGGGGATTTGAGAAGGGATCATCCCCCTATTCGGTTCTGATTTAAGAAGGTTCCTGGTCCAAAACCGAGTCGGCCAGGATCATGGAGATGTCTCGAACGGCCACCGCATCCTCCTGGCCAAGTTCCCGCACCCCGTCGTCCAGCATGATGTAGCAGAAGGGGCAGGCAACCGCCACCTCGTCGGCACCGGTTTCCACCGCCTCCTCGGCCCGATCGATGCTTACCTTCTTGCCCACCCGTTCTTCCATCCACATCTGGGCACCTCCGGCACCGCAGCAGAACGAACGGGTACCGGAACGGCCCATTTCGACCACGTTGATCCCTCCTATAGACGCCACCACCCCTCTGGGTGCCATATACACGCCGTTATACCGTCCCAGGTAGCAGGAATCGTGGTAGGTGACGGTCTTGGACTGCCCGTTCTTGGGCTGGAGCAAACCCATCTCCACCAGCTCCGACAGCAGCTGGCTGTGGTGGATCACCTCGTAGTTCCCTCCGAATTGAGGGTATTCGTTCCGCAAGGTGTTGAAGCAGTGAGGACACTGGGTGATGACCTTCTTAACCCCGCGATCCTCCAGGGTTTCGATGTTTTGGATAGCCAGCATCTGGAAGACGAACTCGTTGCCCGACCGCCGGGCCGGATCGCCGGTACACAGCTCGGCCGGTCCGAGAATGGCGAAGCTGACACCCGCTTCGTTAAGCAGGCGGGCGGTCGCCACCGTAACCTTCTGGTTGCGGTCATCGAAAGAACCGGCGCATCCCACCCAGTACAGATATTCGGCCGACTCGACATCCTGTCCGAGGATCGGGACATCGAAATCCAGCTTGTCGGTCCAGCTGCTCCGTTCCGCCTGGGCCATGCCGTAGGGGTTGGAAGAGTTCTCCATCGACAGAAAGGCCTTACCCAGCTCGGAGGGGAAATCGGCTTCCATCAAGGCCAGATAGCGGCGCATGTCCAGGATCTTGTCCAGGATTTCGATATCGACCGGGCAGATCTCGTCGCAGGCCTTGCAGGAGGTGCAGGCCCACAGCTCTTCGGGCGTTATCCGCTCGAACACGTTCTCTGCCGACACGGTGATGGCCTGGTCGACCGAGACCGGAGGGGTGACGGCGGGGTCGGCTGTCCGAGCGGCCACCTCGCCGAGCTTGAGGACTATTTCGCGTGGATCAAGCGGCTTGCCGGTGGCGTTGGCCGGACAAACCGAGGTGCATCTCCCGCAGACGGTGCAGGCGTCGGTGTCGAGGAGTTGTTTCCAGGTGAACTCCCCCACCAGGGATGCGCCCACCGTTTCGATGTCTTCTACCTCCATCAGGTTGGGCATTTCCCGCATCGCCCCGGGCGGACGCTCTCTCGGACCGAGGAACATATTGACCGGCGAGGTCACCATATGACGAAGTTTGGTGGTGGGGAGAACAACCAGAAACGCCAGGAAGGAAACCACGTGCAAAACCCAGATAATCTGGTGGATTCCGGCCGCCGACGAGTCGGGAACCAGCTGCGAGAGCGGATAGCCCACAAACGACCAAACCTCGTGGGCGGGACGGTTCTCCACCGCTATCCGAGCCGCTTCGGTCGCCAGACCGGTGATCCCGATCAAGGCGAGGGTGACCAGAATCCAAAAGTCTTCCGGACGGGTCTTGGTGCGCAACCGTTCCGGTGCCTGACCGTATCGCCGGACAAAAGCCCAGGCCAGACCGCCCAGAAAGACCAGCGCCGCCGCGTCGAGCACGAAAGAGTATCCCCGGTAGAAGTCGTCCCGCAGGAACTTGTAATCGGCCGGGAGCAGATGGTCGATCTCCAGGGTCACCGTCCCCAGAAACAGGATCAGGAATCCGTAATACACCATGGAATGCATCAGGCCCGCACCACGGTCACGCATGAGGGTTTGCATACGCAGGCCGGCCCCCATAGCCATTACCCGTTCCTTCCAGAGTCCGGTGCGCCGGTCGGGTTGTCCCCGCTGCCAGTTTTTGGCTCGCAGCGAAAACAGGTAGAAGGTGAGGAACAGGAAACCCGCCACCGATATATAGAACATGGCCACCAGCGGGGTGGGTATGTTCCCGAAGACCTCCCGGGTGATCGGACTATCGGTATGGCCGGGGAACTGACCGACAAACCAGCTCGCCAGGGTTCCGGCGGCCACCAACACCCCGAGAACTATTAAAACCTCGGCGGCTGAGAATCTACGGCGCACCCTCTGAGTTTAGGCGGCCTTACGGTTGGGCCGCGATCTTCCCCAGTTCCTTGGATCGTTCGGTGGCGGCCTCTACGGCTTGGCGAACCAGCTCCCAAAAGCCATCTCGTCCCATAACCTCCAGGGCCGCCGCCGTGGTGCCGCCGGGGGAGGCCACCCGCTCCCGAAGTACGGTCGGGCTATCCGGCGAGGTTTCCATCATGGTCCCCGCCCCTTTAATGGTCCGTGCCACCAGCCGCAACGCCACCTCGGGTTCCAGCCCTTGCTTCACCCCCTCGGCGATCATGGCCTCCGCCAACGCATAGGCATAGGCGGGGCCGCTGCCCGACACCGCCGTAACCGCATCCATCAAGGACTCCTCAACCTCTTCCACCAATCCAACCGCCTCCAGAACCGCCCTGGCCAAAGCCATATGTCCACTCTCGGCGGTGCTTCCGGGTGCGCAGACAGTAACGCCCTCACCTACCAGGGCGGGAGTGTTGGGCATGGCCCGAATAATCGGCACCTCCCCCAGAGCCCGCTCGTAAACGCTGATCGGCACCCCGGCCACCAAAGCCACCAGCACCTGGTCAGCGGTCATAACCTCGGACAGCTGGGCCAGGGCCGGATGGATGTCCTGGGGTTTGACGGCCAAAACCACGATTTCCTGGCCTTCGATCCCCTCGGCGGGGGTTAGAACCGTCCGGCAACCGGAGGTTTCGGCCAGCTCCTCGGCTCTGGGTGGATGGGATTCGATCAGGGTGAGATCCGCTTGCTCCCAACCGGCTTCCAGAAGACCGGAGAACAGGGCACCACCCATAGCGCCCACCCCGACGATGGCTATAGAGGACCTGTCCATATATCGGGATTATACGGGGTGACCTTCCAGAACCTCGCGGATAAGGGCGACCAGGGTTCCCACCGCCCGATGGTTGAATCCCCTGGGGATAATCATGTCGGCATGACGCTTGGAGGGCTCCACGAACCGTCTATGCATAGGCCTTACCGTGGCGTGATACTGGGCCACGATCGAATCGAAGGATCTGCCCCGCTCCGCCATGTCCCTTTCCATCCGCCTTATCACCCGCAGGTCGGCATCCGTGTCCACGAACACCTTCAGGTCCAGCATCTCCCGCAGCTCCGGCTCGACCAGCAACAGGATCCCTTCGATCAGGATCACCGGACCGGAAGGTATGGGAACGGTCTCGGCTCTTCGGAGATGTCTGGTGAAGTCGTAGATCGGCTGTTCTACCGGCTTGCCTTCCCGCAGATCCTCCAGATGGGCCAGCAGCAGCTCGGTCTCCAAGGAGTCGGGATGGTCGTAGTTGACCCGGGTTCGTTCCTGGTAGGAGAGGTCGGGTCGATGGTGGTAATAGGCGTCATGGGACATCAAAGAAACTTTTTCGGTGCCCACCTGGTCGACTATCGAGCGACAGATGGTGCTCTTGCCCGACCCCGAACCTCCGGCCACGCCCACCACGAACGGGGTGCCCTCCGGCCAAATACGGTCGATATCTGTAGCCGATAGATCACCGGAACTGCTCAAAGCCGCCTCCCGATCAATCCTTCTTTTCGGCTTTCATCCGGGCCTTGGCCATACGGAGCGACTCGATCTGATCGAACTCGGCTATGTCGGCGATAGAGGGCCAGTCGGCCGCCACCTTCTCCCATCCGACCGGGCCTTCCCCCAGACGTTTGCCGACTATCCCCACAAAAATACGCGCCTTGGCGTCGCCGTATCCGGGCAATCCCTTCAGCCTCTTCAGCAGCTCGGGGCCGTCGGTGGCGGTCTCCCAGATCCGGGCCGGATTACCGTCGTAATGTTCCGAAAGGGCCTGACAGAGCGCCTGGGTGCGGCGGGCCATGGCGTTGGGGAACCTATGCAGGGCGGGCGGGCCTCGGAAGATATTCTCCAACTCCTCCCCGTCCATTGAGGCGATATGTCCCGCCTCCAAAGGTCGGCCCAGCCTTTCTTCTAGCAGATACGGGGAGTGAAAGGCGACCTCCATCCTCACCTGCTGATCCAGCAACATTCCGATCATTAGGGCCAGCGGGCTCTCGGCCAGCAGGCGGTTGGCCTCCTCCGAACCGGTCCAGGGAAGGGTATTTGGCATTTCGCTTTCTCCTTTCTTATCCATCGGCCCCTCTATTAAACGCTAGCGTTTCGGATAGATTCAAACCCGACTCCAGGAGCGAACCCTCCACCTACCTAAACTGATGCCCGTGTCGTCAATCCTGCTGAATCCGTACTGGGAACAATCCGAATGGATGGAGATACTTTCCCGGGAACTTCCGGAACTGAGCATCCAACTCTGGCCGAAAATAGAGGACCCGGAGTCGGTCGAATACGCCGTGTTCTGGATCCATGACACCGACGATCTGCGCACCTATCCGAACCTGCGTGCCATTCTCGCCGTGACCGCCGGAGTGGAACAGTTCGTGGAGGGAGATTATCCGGACGTCCCGATCGTGAGGATGGCCGACCCGACCATGGCCGGGGAGATGGCGAGCTTTGTCGCCCACTGGGTGGTGCATTTCCATCGGGGGTTGGACCGATACCTCGACCAACAAGCCCAAAAGGTTTGGAAAACCATCCGCACCCCTCCCCCCGGCGACTTTCCGGTAGGGGTGCTCGGCTTCGGTGCCATCGGCAGTCGGGTCGGTAGGACTATGGCCAAAATGGGCTATCCCGTCCACGCCTGGACCAGAACCGGCGGAGCGGAAGCCGAGGTCACCTACCATCAGGGGGCATCAGGACTCCAAAACCTGGTGTCGTCTTGCGCGGCGGTCGTCAACGTCCTCCCCAAGACCCCGGACACCACCGGTCTGATCGACTACCGACTTTTTAGCCGTTTCCGGCCCGATGCGGTGTATATATCAATCGGGCGGGGAGCCACCACCGTCGAAGCCGACCTGGTTGCTGCGCTGGACGACGGCCTGCTGTCGGCGGCGGTTCTGGACGTAACCACCCAGGAACCCTTACCGGACCATTCTGCACTCTGGAATCATCCTCGGGTGCGCCTCACCCCCCACATCAGCGGGTTCACCAGGGCCTCCACCGCCGCCCCGCTAGTCGCCGCCAATATCCAGCGCATCCGGCTCGGCGAAAAACCCTTCCCGATCTTCAACCCCCGCCGTAACTATTAACCTCCCGAAGGATGGGGACGGTTTGAGCTCCCTGGCTATCGACCTCCACAAGGTGACGGTAATGAAAGGGGGCAAGCAGCTGGTCTCCGACATCGACTGGCAGGTGGGGGTCGGGGAACGCTGGGTGTTGTTCGGCCCTAACGGGGCGGGTAAGACCACCCTCCTGCAGGTTATTTCGACCTACCAGTTCCCCGCTCGCGGAACCGCCACCATCCTGGGCGAACGGATGGGCCGAACCGACGTCCGACAGCTACGACCCAGGATTGGCTATGTCGGTCCGGCACCGGCTGCGCTGGTGAGAAGACATCTGCCCTGTAAGGACGTGGTAATCACCGGACTCCACGCCTCGTTCGTGGACACCAGATGGCATTCCTACACCTCCGCCGACCGTGAATCCTCCCGAATGCGGCTGGAGCAGATGGGCGTGGCCGACCTGGCCGATCGGGCTTTTGCCACCCTGTCGGAAGGCGAGATGAAGCGGGTGCTGATAGCCCGGGCGCTTATGGCCCAACCCGACCTTCTGCTATTGGACGAGCCCGGCACCGGCCTGGATCTGGGTGCCCGAGAGGGCCTGATCGCCTCACTTTCCGCCCTGGAGGAGCGCGAAAAGGAACTAACGGTGGTACTGGTCACCCATCACGTGGAGGAAATCCCCCGGGGCTTTGAGTCCATCCTGATCCTGTCGGAAGGAAGGGTTCGGGCGGCGGGCTCGATTCGTAAGATGCTCACCGGAGAAACCCTCTCCGAAATCTACGGTATCCCTTTGACAGTCAGCTCGCTGCAGGGCCGCTATCAGGCGACCGGCTCAACCCTCCATTGACCCTTAGACTTTGATGCCGCGCCTGCGGAGGTCGGCGATTACCGACTCGATCCCCTTCTTGTCGATGGTCTTGATCCCCTTGGTGCTGACCGTCAGGGTCACATAGCGGCGCTGGGAGGGAACCCAGTAGCGCTTTTTTTGAACGTTGGGGGTCCAGCGACGGTTAGCCCGCTTGTGCGAGAACGATACCTTCTTGCCAAAGGTGGGTTTCTTGCCTGTGACCATACAGATTCTGGACATGTCTTCTCCCCGAATACCGGCGTTGGTGGTGGGTACCAAAAATACAGAAATGCGACAGGATTGTCTCCTGCGGGGTCTGCATACTACCCGCATCCGCCGGGTTTCGGAAACTATACAGACCCCCAATACCGGTTTGGCTGCCGATCTATGCTCTATCCTTTAACCCGATCCCGCCCGCCAAACGGAAAGAGTAAGCAAAAATGAACCTGTTAGCACCACTGGGAAGTCTTCGAGCGAACACCAGAATCTGGTTGGCCGGGCTGTTGACGGCGGGCTTGGTTCTGTTCCGACCGTCTATTGCGTCTGCGGCGGAGATGGCCGAAGGTGAAGTGGCCTTTATTCTGAACACCTTCTCGTTCATGATCTGGGGGGCACTGGTCATGTGGATGTGCGCCGGGTTCACCATGCTCGAATCGGGTGCGGTGCGAACCAAGAACTCCTCAATGATCTGCCTGAAGAACATCGGGATCTACTCAATATCCTGTCTGGCCTTCTACGTAATCGGCTACAACCTGATGTATGTGGACGTGGGCGGGGTCATCGGTTCCTTCCAACTGTTCTACTCCTCCTCGGCGGCCGAGATCGACCTGGTGGGCGGTAACGCCGCGGCGGTCGATTCGGTGGTTTCGAACGGCTACAGCGTCCTCTCCGACTGGTTTTTCCAGATGGTGTTCGTGGCGACTACCTCCTCCATCGTCTCCGGGGCCATCGCCGAGCGGGCCAAACTGTTCCCCTTCTTCGGATTCACCCTGGTACTGGCCGCCTTCATCTACCCGGTGGTGGGTGCCTGGACCTGGGGTGGTGGATGGCTGGCCGAGCAGGGCTTTTCCGACTTCGCCGGCTCCACCATCGTCCACAGCGTGGGAGGCTGGGCCGCCCTGGCCGGGGTGATCGTCATCGGCCCTCGACTCGGCAAGTTCCGTAAGGACGGGACGGTCAAACCCACTCCCCCTTCCAACGTGGTGGCGGTAACGCTGGGGATCTTCATCCTCTGGCTGGGCTGGTTCGGGTTCAACGGCGGTTCCCAGCTGGCCTTGGGATCGGCCTTGGACGCGGTGGCCATGAGCACCGTCTTGGTCAACACCAACCTGGCCGCCTGCGCCGGTGTCCTGGCCGCCCTGGTCATCTCCAGGCCGCTGCTCGGACGGATCGACCTGTTCGCCGGACTCAACGGTGCCATCGCCGGACTGGTTTCGATCACCGCCGGCCCGACCATGGCCGACCATTACTGGGCCATCCTCATCGGGGCCATCGGCGGCATTATCTGCACCCTGGGTATCAAAGGACTGGAAAAGATCAAGGTCGACGACGTGGTGGGGGCGATCCCGGCCCACCTCATGTGCGGCATCTGGGGAACCTTGGCCGCCGCGCTCCAGCCCGACGTGAACCTCGGAACCCAGATGATCGGCGTGCTGGCCGTGGGTGCCTTCGTGTTCGTTATCTCCTTTCTGGTCTGGACGATCCTAGACCGAACCACCGGGCTGCGGGTTTCTCCACAGGCCGAACACCTGGGCCAGGACGTGGCCGAGCTGGGAATGGAGTCCTACCCCGAGTTCGTCCTCATGCCCGACACCTTCGACGACGAATAACCCGTAAAATGGGCCGTATATGGACCACTCCCATCAATACGAGATAGAAGCCCGGCTGGTAGAGGCCTGGCGAAGCCACCGCAAGATCCATACGGAAGCGACCATTGCGGTACGGGAAGCGTCACGAGCCGCCACCGAAGCTATTTTTGCCGCCCATCAAGCAGGCATGAGCGCCGAGCAGATAGCCGAGGTTCTGAAGGTCGGCCTAGGAGCGATTCGTCATCGACTGCAGGACGCCCAACGAACCCTGGTGTCGGACCATGTTTGACTGGGGTCAAGTCCCCTCCCTTGAATCCACCCCGGGGATCGCAGGAGGGGCCTGGGTGTTCAAAGGCACCCGTGTTCCCGTCCGTGCCCTAATAGCCAACCTATCCCATGCCTCCGTAGAACAATTCTGCGAGCATTACCCGAACGTAACCCGAGAACAAGCCGAACAGGTACTCCAATACATGTCAGAAAGCCTCATAGAAGACATCCGAGACATACCTGAAGGACGACAAGCCTGAGCCGGTCAAGAACATGTGGCTGGAGCGAGCGGGTTTCGGCAGCAAGGGAATCAGCGTCGAACCCGGAGATATTGACGAGCTCGTCTACGGCTTGTGAAGTTACCATTAGGGTGGAGCTGAGGGGATTTGAACCCCTGACCCCCTCGTTGCGAACGAGGTGCTCTGCCGAACTGAGCTACAGCCCCAGGGAGTAATTCCTTAGTCTACCCGACCACAATGGACGAGAGCTTTTCAGGTGCCACGGGTGTCGGTCATGGTCTCACGTCAGTTGATCCAGTACCGCTCCCACGTCCTCCCGAAGGCGCTCGGTTATGAAGGCGGAGGTTAGGTCGGACCGACTTCGTTCGGCGATGCTGCGGGCCACATCGGTCTTGCGGCGTAACCCTGCGGTCATTCCATCCGGATAGTCCAGTGCCGCCAGCAGGTCGACCACCTCGTCCATGATCTCCAGGAGGCGCTCCGCCTCGGAGAAATCCTCCCGGCGTAGATGATCGAGCAGCCGCCGTCTTAGCTCCCCTACCACCTCACCCAGTCCGTGCAGGTAGGGGATGGCTGGCATCCCCATCTCGGAGAGGGAGGGCAGGTCATCGCCCTGGGATATGGCCAGAAAGAGCCCGGCCTCGGCATACTCCTTGGCGGCATCTTCAACGATTCCGGCGTTGATGCCAGGATGGTCGGCCACGGCCTGGACGGACTCGGACAGGAAGGCTCCGGCCTGGTCCATTAATGCCACCGCTTGATCTATCTCGCCACGATGGATGGCACGAATAGCTCGGGAGGATTGGCGGATCACCTTCCGCCCGTTTTCTATAGCCAGCTCACGGGCGCTGAACATTGAATCAAGCTCATCTCGGGCCGCCGCCTCCAGAGAGGGCAGGTTCAGATCGCTCATAGGGGGGCTAGCCCGCCCGCACAACCCTTACGGTCGGTTGCTGGTTGGTGGCCGGAACATATTGTTCGGGCGGATATTCGCGTAAGGCTCTTATGTTGTGCTGGAAGATTATGATCCGCCGCAGCAGCACCACAAAAAAGATCAACAGGGCGTCAAAAATGAGGTTCAGCAGGATCATCCACAGACTGTTGAGCACGAACCAACCCAGCAGCGAGCCGATAACGCCACCCAACAAAATGGTCAGTGTCCGACGTCGCCTGGCCAGGATCGCTTCCCTGGATGAATAGGGCCGGGCCGGCGGGGGAAGCGGTCGATAGCTCTCCCGAGGGACAATCTCTGGTTCTTCCTCAACCTCGGCAGCCAGCTGAGATCCCTGCTTAAAGGCAATTTGAGCGGATCGATAGCTGGCCCGCTCCGCCCACCATCTGGGGAGTAGGAGCATCGCCCCAACCGCAGCTACTGCCAGAAAAATTGCCCAAGGCATCAGGGTCTTTTACTCCCGATTTAGAAATCAGAAATAAGATATATGTTTACGAACCGAAAACCAAGGATTTCCACCGGCTGAACCCTGTTTAACTCGGTTCACCCCTGTTTAACCCGTTGCATATGGGGATAAACGATCCCTTGATCGGTCAGCCTTTAACCCGCCGCCCATTCGCCGGATCGACCGCCCGATTTGTGTAGCAGGCGGATTTTTTCGATTCGTGCCCCCCGATCCACCCCCTTGATCATGTCGTAAAGTGTTAGGGACGCCACGGCGGAACCGGTCAAGGCCTCCATCTCCACCCCGGTCCGATCCGAGGTGGTAACGGTGGTTCGTACCAAGACCCCGGTCTCGGCCCTCTCCAGGTCCACCGTCACCCCCGACACGCTGATCGGATGGCACAGAGGGATCAGCTCGGGAGTCTTTTTTACTCCCATGATCCCGGCCAAACGGGCGGTCCCCAGGGCGTCGCCTTTGGGGAGTACGCCGTCAAAAATCAGGTCAAGGGTGGCGGCCGACATGACCACCAGGGCTTCGGCGATCGCCTTACGTTCGGTGACCGGCTTACCGCCCACGTCAACCATGCGGGCTCGGCCCTGATCGTCCGTATGGGTCAGACGAGGATGGGGACGCCCTTCGTCAGCCATGTAGCACCTCGGCGGCGGTTCGGGTCTCGGGAGAACGGAACCACTCGATATCCACCGGGTCGCCGATTTCTACCCGGCCGGTGCCGACCGGGATAACCGCGAAGGCGTCGGCTCGGGCCAGTGCGGATAGAACATTCGACGACTGTCCTCCGCTGCTCCTACACCAGGTCACACCCCCTTCTAGCTCGCACACCACTCGAGTGAACACCACCTTGGCCGAATCGGTCCGCCACTTTTCGGCCGCCTTCGCCACGCTCCGGGCTCGGAAAATCGACCGGCATCCCATCATTTGTAACAGGGCGGGACGGGCGAACTGCTCGAAAGCCACCATCACCGACACCGGGTTGCCGGGCAGCCCGAGCAGCGGCGTTCCTTCCACATGGCCGAAGGCGAACGGCTTGGCCGGCTTCATGGCCACCTTCCAGAACTCGATGGTGCCCAGCCGGCGGAGGACTATCTTGACCAGGTCGTATTCCCCCATCGACACCCCGCCCGAGGTGAGGATCATGTCCGCTTCGGCGGCACCTCGCTCCAAAGCATCTCGCAGCAGATATTCGTCGTCGCCCACGATCCCCAGGTCGAGAACCTGCGCCCCCAGCTCGTCCAGCATCGCCTGCAGCAAAGGCCGGTTGGTGTCACGGATCTGACCGGGGCCCAGCCGGGTGGTTTCGGGGGATAGAACCTCGTCACCGGTGGATAGAACCGCCACCACCGGTCGGCGATGGACGGTCGGGCTGATACCCAGCGAGGCCAGTACCGCCAGGTGCGGAGGGGTTAGGCGCTCCCCGGCTTCGAACACCAAGTCACCGGTTTTAAGGTCTCCACCCGCCGGGCGCACCGCCATGCCGGTTGGGGTGGCGGCCAGGATCCGCACCGCATCCGGCATCGGCTCGGTGTCCTCCACCTTTACCACAGTATCCGCCCCGTCCGGTAGCGGCGCACCGGTCATGATCTTGATGGCTGCGCCGGCCCGAACCTCTTGGCGGGCCACATGACCGGCCGGGACATCTTCAAGGAGCTGCAGCTCGACCGGTGCCGAGCCGACGTCGGATCCCAGGACCGCGTATCCGTCCATAGCGGAATTGGTGAACGGAGGGACATCGTGCGGGGCTACCACCGGTGCCGCCAGACCCAAGCCTGTTGCCTCCCAGACCGCTACCCGGGTTTCCGGCAGAAGGGCTACCGCCGCCAGCACATCCTGTTGGGCTTTCTCCAAGGAACGCATCGGTTCGTTCACCCCCTGATCTCATCGATTATGGCCTGATAGCCCGTCCGGTAGTTGGGGTCGTCGAGGCCGAGTACCGTGTTGGCCTGGAGAAAGCCGAGCGGGTTGCCGACGTCGAACAGATCCACTTCGGCCAGATAGGCCCGGCACCTTCCGGCCGCACCCAGCTCGGCGATGGCGTCGGTGAGCTGCACCTCCCCACCGTAGCCGGGCGACAAGCCGGCCAGATAGTCGAAAACTTCCGGCGTAAACAGATAACGACCATGGATCGCATAGTTGGAAGGGGCCGCCAAGTGACCGGGTTTTTCAACCGCTCCGCTGATGTTCATGACGGAGGGGCTGACCCATTCCCCGGTTTCGACCACCCCCTTGGCCCCCAGCAGCCGGTCGGAAACCTTACGCACATAAACCGCCGAACGGTCAGGGTGGGCGGCTCGGGCCAAACCGGTGAGAATGTCGTCCGATGGGCGGATCAGGTCGTCGGCCAGAAGCACGAAGAAGGGTCGAAGCCCGATCTCCTCCTGACCGGTAAGCACGGCATGACCCAGCCCTTTGGCCTCGGCCTGGACAATGGTGCGAACCTTGACATCGGCAACCGAGGGCAGATAGAGGGACTCCTCGAAGTGGCGGTAGATGATATCGCCGCCGTCGGGATCGACCACCACCACCACCTCGGTTACGCCCGCCCGGGCGGCCTCTTCGACCACCCATTGGATACCGGGGCGGTCTACCACGGTCAGCAGGGCCTTGGGGATGGCGTTGGTCGCAGGCCGCATCCTGGTTCCCCGGCCGGCGGCCGGTATCAGCGCTACCTCTACGTTCATGGTTTCATCAGAATCGGTTCTCGGTGCCCGAGCTTATCCGGCTCAGGTTGGAACGATGCCGGTAGATGATGAGCAGCATCATCGAGGTAAACCAGGCCACCGTGGCACCCTCCTGTCCGGTTATCCACAGAGCAGGAATTGACACTACCGCCACAACCAGGGACCCGACCGCCGATATTTTCCATAGCTTCAGCGTAATGGCGTAAACCAGCACCATGATCAGCATCACCGGAGGCGAAACGGCTAGAAGGGCACCCCCTGCGGTAGCTACTCCCTTACCTCCTCGGAACCGGTGATAGATCGGATAGCAGTGCCCGATCACCGCCCCCAAACCGGCTACGGCCCCGGCCTCGGAGGACCATATCAACAGGCCGACCAAGGCCGGAACAAACCCTTTCAGCAGGTCGAGCAGATACACGGTTGCCGCCGGACCCTTCCCCAGCGCCCGCAGCACGTTGGAAGCACCCGGGTTGCCACTACCCACCTCTCGGATGTCCACCCCTCGGAAGCGGGCCACCATCAGGGCCGGATTGACGCTGCCCAACAGATAGGCTCCGACCAGCAGTACGGCGATACCAACAAACATAAGGCTCTGAGTTTATCCGCGTGCCATGCCGATCCATTCGGACAGTTGTCGGTCGGCGGTGTTAATATCCGTATGGCCCGGCTCTCTTACGGGCTTCTCCCCTACCCAAACGGAGTTTCTGCGAATGCCCACGTATGTATATCAGTGCAAGGAATGCGGGCACCGATTCGAAATCTTCCAGAGCTTCCGAGCCGAACCACTGACCACCTGTCCCGAATGCCAAGAATCCGCCCTGAGAAAGGTGCTGTTCCCGGCCGGGGTAGTCTTCAAAGGGTCGGGTTTCTACGTCACCGACTCCCGCACCTCTAAAACCTCGTCCTCTTCATCCTCCAAGGAAACCAAGTCGGACGGGGCGGGCACAAAAAAGGAAAAGTCCGATTCGGCGGGTTCAAAAACCCCCAAGAAGGAGCCGGCCCGCTCCGGTGCCAAAACAGACGACTAAACCGGGCAAGGTTCCACCCTCGGTTCGTCTGAGCACCGGACCCGGCGTGGTTGCTCCGGAGGGCCTTGTTTAGATGAGAGGCCCGGTCGGTGTGATCCTGGCGGGTGGAAAATCCAGCCGGATGGGCTCGGATAAGGCCCTCGTCGAGCTGGCGGGGCGTCCGATGATCGAATGGGTGGCGGAGGCCATGTCCGGTTTCGACCAGGTGGTAGTGGTGGGACGTAGGCCGGGTTGGGCGGGCTTGGAGGCGATACCTGACCTCCAGCCGGACGCGGCCGGGCCTTTGAGCGGACTCCAAACCGCCCTGGCCGCCTTCCAACGCCCGCTGGTGGTAACCGCGGTCGATCAGCCGCTGGTCCGCCCCGAAACCCTCCGTCGACTGGCCGAATGGGCTATGGATAACCGGACCGCCCTCTGCCTGGACGGGCTGCCTCAGGTGACCTGCGCCGCCTATTCTTCGGATTGCCTTGACCAGGCCATCCAAGAACTAGGTTCCTCGGGTTCCATCCAACGGATGCTCGAATCGGTGCCCTGGACCCGGATTGAACCGGAGGTCTGGTCCGGCTGGGGCGAGGACGGACGTTCTTGGTACTCAATGGATTCCTGGGACGACATCCTGGCCGCCGAGCATCGCTTTCGGGTCAACCTGGCCGGTTAAATAACGCGACCCCTTATACGTGCCTTAAAACTCAAACAACCCCCTAGCCGGTCCGGGCTTTTCGATATACGTTGGGAGGCATGCTCTGGTTAACCCGCCCCCCCTATCTGCGCTGGGCAATGGTCGGCTTGCTGGTGGTAGTCAGCCTTTGGATAGAAATCCGACCGACCTCCCAGGTTTCGCATCCGTTCATCGTCCATGACCTGGCCCGAGGAGAACCGGTAGAAGGTGCCCTCGAATGGCGGGACATACCGGAAGACGTGCTCGAGCCGGTCTACGGTATAGGATTCGCCGATCGTGACCTTCCTGCCGGCCATCCTCTTCTGCCTGGAGACACTACCGACACCCCGATCGAGGTTCCGCCCGGTTGGTGGCTGCTGGACGTGGCCGTACCCGCCGACACCACCGCCGGAATGACCGTTCAGCTGGTGATCCTGCCCGGCTTGGGAGATCAGCCCGTTGCGCCGATCGGCGGGGTGGTAGCGGGCGTCCGGCCCTCCGAGTATGCCAACGAAGGCCTGATCGGCTCGGTTGCCTTTCCACCCGATCAGGCCGCCACCGCAGCCGTGGCTATCGCCGAAGACCAGGTGTCGGTTTTGATCGAAGCCCACCCGACCCGAACAACCGGATAGCGTTAGGGGATGCTCGAAGCAATCCTCTGGGGACTGGTGCAGGGAATAACCGAATTCCTACCGGTCTCCTCCAGCGGCCACCTCCGGGTGATCCCCGACCTGTTGGGGATGGAACCGCCCGACCTTTCCACTTCCGCCGTACTACATATCGGCACCTTGGTGGCGGTAATGGCCTACTACCGGCGGGACATTGCCTGGATGCTGGGCGGGCTGGGCCGAGATCGGACCGCTACCTCTATGGTGGTCAAGTTGGCGGTAGCTACCGTCCCCGCCGCTTTGGTCGGGTTTACGCTGGCTTCGGCGGTGGACCGATTCCAGGATTCGGCACCGGCGGTGGGGGTGGCCCTGATGGTTACCGGCTTGGTTTTGCTGTTCGGTGGATCCGGATCGGTTAAGAGGGCCGCGGCGGAGGACCTGTCTCTCCAAGACGCCTTGATTATCGGGATGGTTCAGGCGGTGGCGCTGCTCCCCGGGATATCCCGGTCAGGTGTGGTTATAACCGCCGCCAACCGACGGGGCCTATCTCCGCAGGAATCGGGAAGATTCGGATTCCTTATGGCTATCCCGGTGATCGCCGGGGCCGGGCTGGGCGAGTTCATGGATATGGGATCCGGTGCCGATCTTTCCCTTGAATTGGTGGTGGGAACCGTGGTGGCGGGCGTTGCCGGATTCTGGGCGATCAAGTTCCTGATCGATCGGTTGGCCCGCTCCGGGCTTAGACCGTTCGGCTTCTACTGCATCGGGATCGGTCTGGTGGCCATGTTCTTCCTTTGATGGGGGAACCTCTCCGACCCTCCGCAGCGTCGGGAGGGCTCGGGTCAACCGATCCGCAGCTCGGGATGGGTTCTGATCTTGGGTCGGGTTTGGATCAGCTTTCGGGCCAGATCATCAAAGGCGTGGGCCGCTTCGCTGCCGGGTGCCGCCACCGTCACCGGCTCTCCTCGGTCGGCACCGGATCGCATGGCCGGGAGGATGGGAATCTGGGCCAGCAGGTCGGTTCCGGTGTCCTCGGCCAGATCGGCACCCCCACCGGAGCCGAAAATCTCATAATGTTTCCCGTCGTCCCCCACGAACCAGCTCATATTCTCGACCACGCCGATGACCTTCTGATCAACCCGATCGGCCATTCGAGCCGCTCGAGAGGCCACCCGGCTGGCAGTGGGCTGGGGAGTGGTGACCAGCAGAACCCGGGCTCGGGGCACGAACTGGGAGATCGAAATGGCAATATCTCCGGTTCCGGGCGGCATGTCGATCAACAGGAACTCCGGATCGTCCCAGAACACATCGGTTAGGAACTGCTCCAAGGCCTTGTGGAGCATGGGGCCACGCCAGACCACCGCCTGGCCGTCCGGAACAAAGTAGTCGATGGAGATAACCGACACACCGTAGGCCCGCAACGGGATAATCGAGTCGGCTATCACCGCCGGTGCACCCTCTGCTCCCAACATCTTGGGGATGGAATACCCCCAGACATCGGCGTCGATCACCCCCACCGTGTGGCCGAGCGAGGCCAGGCTCACCGCCAGGTTGGTGGTAACCGATGACTTGCCGACCCCTCCCTTGCCGGAGGACACTGCGATCACATAGGTGGATGAACCGGCGCTCCCGACCGGCTTTTTCTCTCCTCTCACCTGCTCCATCAGCTCGGCCCGCTGTTCGTCTGTCATCAGCTCATGCTGTATCTGGACCGAACGCACCCCGTCCACCTGCTGCGCGGCAGTGGTGACGGCCTCTATAACGGCGTGGCCGGGCGGTCCCGGAACGGGAAGCAATACCCCAATCGAAGCCGAACCCAACCGTTTGACTCGGGCGGAGGTGACATAACCCAGCTCGGATAGGGGCCGCACCAGGATGGGGTCGATGGTCTGGGCAAGGGCGGTAGTGAGCGCTTCGGTCTTGGAATCTGTCATAGCTACCCGGCGGACATAGGAGAAGATGGGCCTCCGATGCATTGTAGTTTTATCTAGTGAGTTAAAACTTCGGGCCGGAAAAACCACCGGAGTCCGGTAAACGCCGCGAGCGGCCACCCGTTTATCATCCTGGTATGTCTGGGCGTGACCAGACGTATTTGATCTAAAAGCCATCGGGCCAGGAGGCTTGACCGACCATGAACAACACCCCCCACCCTTTCAGCGCCGCCCGGGAAATAGAAACCCCGCTGGGAAGACGAACCGTCTACGCATTGGACTCGGTCAGAGACCACGGTGACGTGAACTCGCTCCCCTATTCGATCAAAGTTCTGCTGGAATCGGCTCTGCGTAAATGTGATGGGCGGGTGGTGACCGAAGAAGACGTGATCGCCCTGGCCTCCTACAACGCCATCAAGGTGCCGGAATCCGAAATCCCCTTCTCGCCCGGTCGGGTAGTGCTGCAGGACTTCACCGGTGTGCCCGCCATCGTAGATCTGGCCGCCATGAGGGACGCCATCGTTCGTATGACCGGCGATCCGGACGCGGCCCGGCGGGTCAACCCGCAAGTTCCCTGCGACCTGGTGATCGATCATTCCATCCAGGTGGACACCTTCAACTCCAAGGATGCGCTGCGAATCAACTCCCGGCACGAGTTCGAGCGCAACCGGGAACGATACGAGTTCCTCAAATGGGGCCGGTCGGCGTTCGATAACTTCCGGGTGGTACCGCCCGCCACCGGGATCGTCCACCAGGTCAACCTGGAATACCTGGCCAAAGTGGTTTGGGATGACGGAGCCACCCTTTATCCTGATTCGCTGGTGGGAACCGACTCGCATACCACCATGATCAACGGTCTGGGCGTGCTCGGCTGGGGGGTGGGCGGTATCGAAGCGGAAGCCGCCATGGTCGGACAGCCCATCTTCATGCTGGCACCCGAAGTAGTGGGGGTTCGTCTGACCGGCCGGCTCCCCGAAGGCACCACCGCCACCGACCTGGTGCTGCGGATAACCGAGATCCTGCGGGAGCAGGGGGTGGTGGGACGCTTTGTCGAGTTCCATGGGCCCGGTCTGGACGCCATGCCGCTCGCTACTCGGGCCACCATCGCCAACATGGCCCCTGAGTACGGTGCCACCTGCGGTTTCTTCCCCATCGATCAGCATACTCTTGACTATCTGAAGCTGACCGGGCGCTCCCGTGAGCTGATCGAAACCGTCGAACAGTACGCCCTCCTTCAGGGGCTGTGGCGAGACAACCGCCACGAAATCGTCTATACGGACCTGGTTGATCTGGATATGGGCTCTATCGAGTCCTCCCTGGCCGGCCCCAGGCGACCCCAGGATCGGATCGCCCTCGGCGCGATGAAAACCCAATGGGCAGAGGACCGGGCCACCACTTTCGCCGGACACGGGCTTGCGGACGGTGCCGAGAACGTGACAGGCGAAGGCACCACCTTCGACCTGGAAAACGGTGCGGTGGTTATCGCCGCCATCACCAGCTGCACCAACACCTCCAACCCGGAGGTAATGATCGGGGCCGGGCTGCTGGCCCGCAAGGCCCGACAACTGGGTTTGACCCGCCGGCCCTGGGTTAAAACCTCCCTGGCACCCGGCTCGCGAGTGGTCACCGACTACCTGGACCGGTCCGGCCTGACCGAATATCTGGAGGCGCTGGGTTTCTTCAACGTGGGCTACGGATGCACCACCTGCATCGGCAACTCCGGCCCCCTTCCCGAGCCGATCGCCCAAGCCATCGAAAGCCACGATCTGGTGGTGGCCTCGGTCCTGTCCGGCAATCGCAATTTCGAAGGTCGGATCAGCCCGCACATCCGGGCCAACTATCTGGCCTCCCCACCCCTGGTGGTGGCCTACGCTCTGGCCGGTACGGTGGATATCGACCTGACCGCCGAACCGCTCGGCCAGGACGATTCCGGCCACGATGTTTATCTAAGAGATATCTGGCCCTCGCCGAACGAGATAGCCGAGATCGCCTCCCGTTCTATCTCCGCCGACCAATTCACCCGACAGTATGCGACCGTGTTCGACGGATCCGCCGAATGGCAGGCGATCACCACCGAGTCCTCCAGCCTGTTCAACTGGGATTCCTCCAGCACCTATATCCAAGCCCCTCCCTTCTTCGACGGCTTGACCATGGAGCCGGACGAAATCGAACCGATCCATGGTGCCCGGGTGCTGGTGATGGTGGGCGATTCGGTCACTACCGACCATATTTCCCCGGCCGGTTCCATACCCTCCGACACCCCGGCGGGCCGCTTCCTGACCGAAGCCGGGGTGCCTACCCTGGCCTTCAACAGCTACGGCTCCCGGCGAGGCAATGACCGGATCATGGCCCGGGGAACCTTCGCCAACCTGCGGGTCAAGAACCGTTTGGCCCCGGGAACCGAAGGCGGCTGGACTACCGACTTCACCGACGGACAGGTCAAAACCATCTTTGAGGCCTCGCTCAGCTACCGAGCCGCCGGCACCCCCTCCATCGTGATCGCCGGGATCGATTACGGAATGGGGTCCAGTCGGGACTGGGCGGCCAAAGGCCCGTTCCTGTTGGGGGTGAAGGCCGTGATCGCCGAAAGCTACGAACGGATCCATCGATCCAACTTGGTAGGCATGGGGATACTCCCCCTGGAGTTCATGCCAGGAGACAACGCCGATTCCCTCGGCCTGGACGGCACGGAAACCTTCGACATCCAAGTAGACAACTCCATGCGTCCTAGACAAGAGGTAAGGGTGACGGCTAGAAAAGCGGACGGCACACAGGTGGACATTACGACCATGTCCCGAGTGGACACCCCGGTAGAAGTCGACTACTACCGCAACGGCGGCATCCTCCACACCGTCCTGAAGGAGATGGCCGGCTAGCGCCTTCCTATGGTTCCTCGGTTCGCATTCCTGGTTGTCATCGCCATCATTTTGTTGACCGCCTGCTTCAGCAGCGCGACTGACCCCTTACCCACCACCAGCCGCCCCAGACCTACCATCACAACCACCACCCACCCGGAACCCACCACGACCACTACCGACCGGACTACTACTACTACCACCCGACCGACCACAACCACCGTGGCGGCCGTTACCACCGTTGGAACCGTCGCGACCTCAACCACCTCCACCGTTGCCACCACCCTGCCCCCGACTACCACGGTTCCGGCCAATCCCGGTGATGCTGTCTCCTGTGTGGACTTTGACACCTGGGAGGCGGCTCAGACCTGGTTCGACACCTACTCACCCCATTACGGTGACATTGCCTACCTGGACACCAACGAAAACGGAGTGGCCTGCGAGAAGCTACTACCCGAAGGGGTAACTGCCGCAAACGTCGCCACCACCACAACCACCAGGTTGACAACTACCACCACCGCCCAACCGGCCACAACCACCACGACCCGGCCGGCTACTACTACCACCCGACGAACCACTACCACCACACGTGCTCCGGCCCGGTCTCCGTTCACATACAACGAAATGGAATTCATCAACGAGAGCTTGGTTTTCCTGGGCCTGGGCGGAGGTGGGTTCTACCGTGACGGCATAGATACCACCGGAGACGGCCGCGCAGACACAGCCTGGGACGATCCTGCCGCGAGAATATACATCACCGACGCCCGCGAGGCCATTCGCGAAACACGGACCATATGTGAATCCATCAAAACCGGAGCGGCCGAGATTGGATGGACCGCAGAGGAAGCTTTGCGTTACGGACTGGAAACCGGCCGCCTAACAGAGATCGAATACCTGGTCGGTTCTCTAGCAGTTGCCTACCTCTGTTGATCTGTCAGGTACTTCAATAAACGTTTTGTCGTCGGTAGCAGTTAGCCACGCTAAATGCCCGCTGCCCTCCAGGGTTACCAGCCCACGTGGATCCCGTGGGGCACCTTCTACGACACAAGTCCCAAGTGCCTGCTTTTGGTTTCAATGACAGAATCATTCCGTTATGACATAATCATTCAGGCCCTAAACCGGTGTGCGCGATAATGTCATATCTTATGTTTCGCCAGGTAAACCCCATGCGATCAAGCTGCTTTGGCTGCCCCGGCCACCTTTCTGATGTCCGTCTTGCCGGTGGCGCGTAGGGGCATCCAGCTAACCACCTTCTTGAATCCCTCGTTGACCAAGAAGAAGGTCGTAAGAGAATAGAGTGCCACGAAGAACGCCACTATCAAGAGGCGGGCCGTGTTGGTTTCCTGTACCGCCCGGTCGGCCAGGTAACCCAAACCGGCAGAGAAACCCAGGAACTCGGCGACGATCGCCAGCGACCAACTACCTCCTATGGCGAGCAGTAGGGCGGTGCGCAGTTCCGGAATCGACCCCGGCACTATCACCTTGTAATAGGTGTGCAGCCGGGAGGCACCCAGGGTACGGGCGCTTTCGATGTAGCGATCGGGCACGTTGGCTACCGCATTCATAGTGGCCACCACCAGGATGGTCCACACTCCGAAGGCGATATAGATGGTGATCCCCAAGAAGTTGGCACCCAGTACCAGCTGCAACCAGGGTGCCGCCACCAGCAGGGGGATCATCCGCAGGAAGTTCATGGGTGCCCACGCCGTCTTGCGCACCGCCGGCCAGTAGGGAAGCGCCAGACCGGTCAGGAGACCCAGCGTCATGCCGACCACTATGCCGGACAACAGCCTGAGCAGGGTCACAACGGAGTGGAAGGCGATGGCGAGGAAAGCCCCCGTCCAGGTGGGTTCTCCACGGAAGATGGGAAGGGGTGCCAGCCTTTCGAAATTGAAGGCAACGAAGCCGAAGTCGGCACCACTGACCGTCCAGAACCTGGACATTCCGAAGAGGGTGTCACCGAACACATAATCCCATCCTGGTACCAGAGGATGCTCAAGAGTTCCGTGGGGCACTACATAAGAGGCCACCTGCCACGCCACCATCAACCCCACCCAGGCGACGAAAAAGAGCGGGCTGCGGCGCATGCCTACCCACAGCATCGACGGCACCCTCCCTATTCCCCGTCCCGCCCTGAGCAGACCGTTCTTGACCCGGGTGGTACGGAAAGCCACCGGCCAGACCCAGAACAATACCGACCCCAAAACAATGTAAGACCAGGTGACGTGGGTCACCCCCTCGCGATGGGTCCAGGTAACCAAAGGAAGGCTTTCGGGCAACCGGATGAGCAACCACAGGATGAGTACGGCCCAGATCGGCCAGGCGATCCAAAACAGGCTGCGGAGGAGAACCGGTCGATTCCAACCATGGTCGCCCCCGCTTCGGCCTTCAGTTGACATAGTCCACCCCACCTACAAACCCAGTTGGCGGCCGCCCTCGGACCATCTGGTGAAAGAGCGTATAACCACTACCAGTAGCACATCGACTACCACAGCCAACACGCCGAAGAACAGAATCAGACCAACCACCGCAGTCGCCCCCTCCGAGCGGCCAACCACGTAGCTGAACATGCGAATCAGGAATCCTCCCCCCATCTGCGGTCCCAGCACCTCCACCAGCGTCCCCAAACCCCAGGCACCTCCCAAGGCGATCCGAAAACCTCCCGCGATCTCCGGAACCGTTCCCCGCAGGTACACCCACCGGAATATGGTACGGCGGTCGCCCCCCAGGGTGAGGGCTGATTCGATGATCCCCGCCGGTATGTTCTCGGCCGCCCGGCGGGTGAAAAAATACATAAGAAGGGTGGTGTAGAAGGCAACCACCCCGATGGTGGTCAAGAGGGGATAGTCGATCCCGAACCAGATCACGAAAAAGGGGGCCACAATAAAGATGGGGGTAGTACCGAAGAAACCGGCTACCGGCGTGACCAAATCGGCAATCCACGGTATAAGCAGGGTGCTCAGCCCGACTCCCAGGCCGATCACCGTGCCCAAACCCACTGCGATCAGGATATTGCGGGTGGTGTGCAACAGATGGAGGATGTACCCGAAACAGTAATCGGGCAGACTGGAAAGCCTCCCCCTTCGGAACTCCAATCCGGCCGCCAGATCAGGACAGGCATGCACAAACCTATCCCTCATCGGCTCGCTGAAAATCAGGTTGTCCAGGAAGTGGTTGACCGCCTCGATCGGCGAAGGAATAAGAGAGGAAAGGGGCGAAAAGGGGGCGGCCCACAGCTGCCAGACCAGAAGAAACAGCACCATCCCCAAAACCAGATGGAAGAGGTGGGAAACCCGATGCCGCCGCCTGTTACGGCGCGCCGCCGCCCTAACTTCCAGAACATCGGTGCTGGTGGTGGTCACGGTACTTCTAAGCCGTCCTCCTGATCTTTGGGGTGGAACTGGTCTCGGACGCTAGGCCCGGAGGGTGTTTTAATCGACCCTAGAGCCGACAACCCTTACCAAAATACCCGGATTGTTTTCAGTGACCGTGGTGCTCGTGGGTATCGCACTCATGCATATCATGAACATGGCCAAACTCATCACCATGATGCTCATGCGTGTCGCACTCGTGCGCGTCATGCTCGTGCTCATCGGCATGGTGCTCATGGCCATCGCACTCGTGCATATCATGAACGTGGCCTTCTTCGTGGCCATGGTGTTCGTGAGTGTCGCACTCGTGCGTGTCGTGCATTTTCATCCGGGCCTCCTTTCGGTGCCAACGGACCTCTAACCAAGATCGGTCTCTTAATGCGGTGCTTGATCAAAGGTTGGGTTCCAAGTTTAACAGACACCGGTCCGGTTGACCTTTCAGCAAACCTGGTTGACGAGAAAAACCCCTCCTGCGAAGTCCGCCGCCACGATCATGTCGCCCAGCGGGGTGGTGAACGGCCCGTTCATGACGGCGCCGCCCAGTTCTTCCACCTTGGAAGCGGTTTCTTTTACGTCCGCCGTAGCGAAATAGGTGCACCAAGAAGGCGGGACGTTTTCGGGTGGTGTCATGACACCGGCGACTATCTCTCCGGCGGCTTTGAGCAAGGTATATGACATCGGACCCATGTCGGTCGGTTCGGAATCCAAACCGAATACGGTCGCCAAGAACTGAGTCGCCGACCCGACATCGGGCACATATAGTTCGCTCCAGCTCAAAGACCCAGGTTCTTTGATGAGCTGCGCACCGCGGTGGTCTCCCGCCTGCCATATTCCGAACGCAGCACCCTGGTTGTCCAAAATATAGGCCATCCGCCCGGCGTTCATCACCTCTTCCGGTTCCATCAGACCGGTTCCCCCACACTCGATCGCCCTTTTATAGACCTCGTCTACCGAATCGGCCGCCAGGTAGGTGTTCCAGACCGACCGAAGGCCCATGTCCAAAATCTCCTGGGGAGCCGGTCCCAGACCCGCCACTGTGTGGCCGTCTTTTTGGGCCATCGAGTAGGTGAAGCCCTGCCGGGTGGGCACTTCCTCCCAGGTCCAACCGAACAGCCCTCCATAAAAGGCTTGGGCACCCGCTATATCTGCGGCGCTCAGGTCAACCCAGCAGGGCTCCCCTTGGGTATATCCGTCTCGGTGCGGCATCTTCTATATCCCTCCGAATTGTCTTTGAAGTCCGAATAGATCAGCAGACCGGTCCGGGATTCGACACCTGTTCCTAACCGGATACTGAACCGAACTAGCCTAGTCTCGTGCCCGACTTGCCCGCCCCCTCCCTTCCACCGGAAACGTCACCGGAACCCGACCATGAGAGGGTTTCCCGACGAGGTAAACGTAGCCGGACGAGGGTCTATGTTGGGCTGGGGGCGCTGATCGTGGTGGGCACGATGTTCCTTGCGCCCTCTCTATACCAATCTTCGGACGAACCATCCCCCACCAACCTGCCATTTGATGTTTCGGCCTATCCGAGGGGGGCTTTGGCAGGCCAACCCGCCCCCGACATGTCGGTGGAGATTTTCGGCGGGTCCGAGTTCATCCTGTCGGAGTTTCGTGCCACGGACGGACGGCCAATGGTGCTCAACCTGTGGGCAGGCTGGTGCGCCCCCTGTCGCATCGAGATCCCCGAGTTCTCCCAGGTAGCGCTCGACCATCCTGAAGTGGCCTTTTTGGGGGTGGCCGTTGAGGACAACCTGGTTCGTGCCCAATCGTTCGCCGCTGAGGTGGGTGCTTCCTTCCCGCTCGGCTTTGACACCCACCTTCACGTCAAGGACAACTACCCCTTCATAGGGTTGCCCACCACCTTCCTGATCGATGCGGACGGGCTGATAACCAGGCAGGTCAACGGTCAGATCAACGCCGAATTCCTTGAAACCTTTATCGAGCACGACTTCTAATGAAACCCTGGTCTTCCCCAGGTTGAGCCCTGATACCCTCAAGGCGGTTTTTAGCAGGTAGAGAGTCGGCGAAAGTCCCGTTGCCAGTAGAGAAGAGGCGGGGTGGGCTGGTAGAGGATGGCGTTTTCTACCTGGCCGATGAAGATGGTGTGGTCCCCGGCCTCGGCGGTCTCAATGGTACGACATTCCAGGCCGGCAAAGGAATGGGAGGGTAACAATCGGCCCGCCCCGTCGTATTCAGGTGCCTGAATCGCCAGATCACGAAACTTGTCCGGGTCTTTCGAGGCGAAACGGATGGCCAGATCGGCGGTTCCTTCCCGTAACAGGTTGACCGTGAACCCTGGCGCGGCTTTCAAGGCATGAATACTGTGTGAAGCATGGTCGATGCATATCAGAACCAATGGAGGAACCAAAGAAACCGAGGTGAAGGCCGATACCGTCAGCCCGTGATGTCGTCCCTCCGAGTAGCTGGTCAC
Organism: Acidimicrobiia bacterium; assembly: GCA_009841075.1. Lineage (GTDB taxonomy): Bacteria > Actinomycetota > Acidimicrobiia > Spongiisociales > Spongiisociaceae > Spongiisocius. Next base: position 40,099 of record VXMP01000022.1, read on the forward strand.
CACCGTCACACTGGCAGCAAAATTGGCCATTATGTCGCGAAAGGCTTCCTCTAAACGAGCGGGTTGCGATGTAATCCGATCCTCCTGACCGCCCGGCAAGGCTACCCCACCATGAATCAAAGGTCACAGCACCCCCGACAACGTCGGGTCGGCTTGTACAGTAGTTACCCATGTGGTCTGATGAAATACCCCTTCGCACCGCTCGAGGTTTTGGCCCGGCCGCGGTCACCCCCCATGAGCTCTCCACCATGGCCGCGATAGAGATCATGTCCCGGGGAGGTAATGCGGTTGACGGTGCCATTGCCGCCAACGCCGTCCAGGGAACGGTCGCCCCGGAAACCTGCGGGGTGGGGGGTGACCTGTTCGCCCTGGTATATCACCCCCAAAAGGGAAACCCGCCGGCCTGCCTTAACTCGTCCGGTAGGGCCGGTTCGGGTGCTGACGCATCTTCTCTGCGCCAGGCCGGGCACCGTACCATGCCCGAAAAGGGGCCACCCAGCGTCACTGTGCCAGGTTGCGTGGACGGCTGGTACGCCTTGTCAGAGCGGTTCGGAAGGCGTCCGTTGGCGGAGGTTCTAGGGCCGGCCATCCGCCTGGCCGAAAACGGCTTCGCGGTCTCCCGGGAATTATCCGAGGCCTGGGCCGCCAACGCCACGCAGCTGCTCACCCAGGCGTCCGCCTCTCCGATGTTTCCTGACGGACGGCCACCGCGCCTCGGCGAATCCATCACCCGCCCTTACCTGGCCGAAACCCTACGCTCGGTCATATCCGGTCGAGATTCTTTCTATCTGGACCGGTTGGGTACCGAAATACCGCAAGCAACCGACCACCTGATAACCAAGGAGGATCTGGCCAGATGCCAAGCCGACTGGGTGGATCCCTGGTCGGTTGACGTTTTCGGCAAGACGGTTTGGACTACTCCCCCCAACAGCCAGGGATACCTGACCCTGGCCTCTCTTTGGATATTCGAACACCTGGAAGTTCCCCCCGATTTGGACAGCCCTGACTACTGGCAGGGCCTGATCGAGGCCTACCGATCCATGGCCTGGGAACGAGACCAGGCCCTGCATGATCCCCAAACCGGACCTCCCCCCAACCTGTTGGGCATGGAAATACTGCAGTCACGGCTGGAGCAAATCGACCTTTCCGCTACTTGCGTTTGGCCCCCATCTCCACCCGCATCGGGCGGTACCGCCTACATGTGCACTGTGGACAGAGAAGGAATGGCGGTATCTCTCATCCAATCGAACTTCCACGGCATCGGCTCGGGGCTTTCGGCAGGACGAACCGGTGTATGGCTACACAACCGAGGAGCCGGATTCAACCTGGTTCCCGGGCATCCCAACGAGTGGAAACCGGGCCGTAGGCCGCTGCACACCCTGTCTCCGACCATCTGGACCGAAAACGGTCGGCTTTCGCTGGTCCTCGGCACCAGAGGCGGTCACCAGCAACCCCAGTTGCTAACCCAGGTGGGGGCCCATCTCCATCACGGCGGCCTCGGTCTCGCCCAGACCCAGTTAGCCCCTCGCTGGACCATCCGGAACATCAACTCCCCCGACCGGTATGTTTCGGTAGAGAGGCGTACTGATCCACTCCTGCTCGACGATCTACGGGGGCGAGGCCAACGCATCCGAATCGAAGGATCATGGGAGCCGGACTGGGGACCGATTTCCATGATTTCGGTGTCTCCGAACGGTCTCCGGTCGGCAGTGTCCGATCCCCGGGTGGAGACCGCTCTCGCCCTGACCGGATAGATAGGAAGGTGCTCCGTTATCTATCCGCCTCTGATCTGAGCCAGAATCGTCTTCCACCCCTCTTCGGATAAGGCGGACAAGCCGCTCCCCAACCCGTAAACCCCCACCCGATCCAACCGTCCTTCGCAGCGGGCCCGGATAGCGGCACCCAGTTGGTCAACCGGTGCTGTAACCGCCACCTCTGCGACCGCCTCGTCCGGAACCAGGTCGGCCATTTCCGCCCATCTACCCCTTTTGGCCAGAGCACCCAGGGCGGGGCCGAAATCCCATCCATGAACCTCGAGCACCGGTCGATAGGAAGGCGTGGAGGCGTAGAAGGCGATTTGTTGGCGAACCTGGCGGCGGGATTCTTCCATCTCGGCTTCGGTCGAGCCGGTTATCACCATCACCGAAGACACCAACTCCACCTGATCGGATGCCCGCCCCTTCCGGTCGGCCCCGGCTTTGATAGCCGGGACAGTCACCTCCTGTAGATAGCGAGGGGTGTGGAAGGGGTGGATGTGATAGCCATCGGCCACTTCTCCGGCCAAGCGGGCCATCCCCGGCCCGACCCCGGCGAGATGAACCGGAATATTCGGATGGACGATCGGTCCGTCGGGCGAAAAGAACGGGGACATCAGGGTGAAGGAGTAGAAGTCGCCTCTGAAACGAAGCGGGGTGCCGGTCTGCCAATTGTCCCAAATGGCCCTAAGCGCAGCTATGTATTCGGCCATTCGGGCAGCCGGTGGACCCCAGGGCATGGAAAAACGGCGCTCTATGTGGGCCTTGATCTGGGTACCCAAGCCCAGAACGAACCGCCCACCGGTGTAGGAGGCCAGATCCCACGCGGTATGCGCGATCACCATCGGCGAGCGGGCAAAAGCCACCGCCACCGAGGTCCCCACCCGCAAACCCGGTGCCACGGTTGCGGCCATCATGGTCCGTAGGAAGGGATCGTGAGCCGTTTCGGAAGTGAAGATACCGTCAAAACCCAGCTCGCGGGCACGGGCCGCTTGCTCACCCCCTCCCTTGAGCGAGCTGTCTTCCAGGTAAAAGTCGATCTTCATGGTTTCCTCTAAATGGAGGCTACAACAAAGCGAAGCTCAACCGATTACCCGAAATCCGAGATTCCCGACCGCCCGCTTACCCGAACCCAAAGTTCGCAACGCACCAGCAACGTCCTCAACCAAAGGTTCATCAAAGGTGCTGTAAACTGGGAAAACATTGACAAGAACGCGAAAATCGACACACCTCACCCGGCTACGCCGGGTCCCCGCCCCCACCTCGCACCACCTGATTTGGAGCGTGGTCAGCCATGCCCGGACAGAAGCCGGGAGACTGCGGTTCGGCTGTTCGCTCCATACGATGTTCCCTCAATTGCCGGGGATCCGATCGGGGTTCCTACCTCTAACCCGGCCTTCGGTGCTTGGCAATACCACTACTTACAATGACTTCGGGACATTTTCAACCCCTAATTTTGAGAACGCGAAAAACGCTCCTCGAGCACCACCAAAAGGGCCGGCAATAGGTTTGGGACGGATCGGATCGGCTCTGACTTGGCCCGGATTCGGGTTGGCTAGCGGTAGGATTACCATAGAGCCGGCAAAGCAGGGCCGGTAGTGAGCCGGAATCCCTAACCACCAAGCAGAACGGTTTGACCCAATGAAGAAGCTTCTGAAATTGTTCGCTTTTATCGGAGGAATCAGCGCGGTGGCCGGCTGGTTGATTCAAAACCGGATCGTGACCGTAACCATGAGCCGCGAACCCAGCAACCCCGAGCCGGTACCGGAACCCGATCATCACAACTCGGTAGGCGAGACCGAAACCTCCTAGGAGGGCTCTCCCGACCCCAAGGCAAATTCGATCCGGGTCGGTCGAAAGAGTTAGTTGACTGCGCCGAAGCCTCCGCCGGTGTGCCAGAAAACGATGTGATCGTCGGGCCCGAACCTTCCCTTTTGAATCTCGTTTTTCAGCCCGTACATGGCCTTGCCGGTATAGGTGGTGTCGAAAAGCAGTCCGGTTAGCCGGGTGGTTTCCACCATGGTCTCAACCAGCTCGTCATTGACCTTTCCGTATCCTCCGCAGAGGTAGTCGTCTATGTACTGCAGGTCGGGCTGAGGGAGGTCGCCTCCGAAGGTTTCTATACCGGCTTTCCAGATCCGATCAACCCTTTCGATCAGGTTCTCGGCAGGCTCGGAGATGCACAGCGCCACGACCGGCTGCTCGAAGCCGGTGCGGTCGGCACCCCATCCGAACCCGGAGGTGGTCCCGCCCGATGATCCGGTGTGGCATACCGCCGCCACCTCGGTGCCGATCTGTTCGGGAATCTGGTCAACCAGCTCCCGGAAACCCAACGACATTCCCCACATCCCCAGCTTGTCGGAGGCACCTTGCGGGATAACCCAGGATTTGTGGCCGTCTTTGGCCAGCTCCTCGGCATCAGCGGCCATGATCTCGTCACGGTCCACCCACTGGGCCTCGGAGATGTAGCTGATTTCCGCCCCGGCGAGAGTGTCGATCCGAAGGTTGGCGGCCGAGGCGTCGGGTGGATTCCCGTCCGGAGTTCGCAGCACCAGCCGCACGTCCAAACCCAGTCGTGCGCCGGCCAGAGCGGTGGCCCGACAGTGATTGGACTGGTAGGCCCCGCAGGTGATAACCGTGTCGCAGCCGGAATCCAGGGCTGCAGCCATGTGAAACTCCAGCTTGCGAACCTTGTTGCCCGACAGTCCGAAACCGGTCAGGTCGTCGCGCTTAACCCAGATATGGGGACCACCCCAAGCCTCCCGAAGACGCGGGAAATGATGCAGCGGGGTAGGTTTAACGGCCAGCTCAATCTGAGGTAGGGATGTGTGTGTAGTAGTCATAATCCCGAGATTTTACTTCGATTTTTTCCCCTCAAATCACCAGGCGGAGCGGGCACCACCGACCACTGTGTCACACCCGACCGGTAAGTTTTGTGCTACACACTTTGAAAAGGAAAACGTAACTTAGGTGTTACGCTAGGCGGGATATGGATGAACTAATAAGAGACCTGGATGAGGCGAGACGGCAGGCGGGTTTATCGAAGACTCAACTTGCCAGGCTGGCTGAAACCCAACCAGCGGCGGTAAGACGACTATTCAGCAAAAACGGACACAATCCGCAGGTTGTGACACTTGGTACCTTGGCCAATGTGCTCGGCCATGAACTCCGCATTGTCCCGAAATCCAAGGAAGAGCGCTCGGCTGCCGTGGAGCGGGCCACCGGATCCGAATCCGCTGCGGGCGATCTACGTCGGCTGGCAGGAGGGCCGTTCTCGACTATCCTGGCCGACCCACCTTGGCGTTTTATGAACCGTACCGGCAAGGTGGCTCCGGAACATCGCAGGCTGTCCAGGTATGACACGATGTCTACCGCGGCTATCCGCTCCCTTCCCGTTTCAGAAGTAGCTACTGAGAACGCCCACCTGTACCTATGGGTACCAAACGCCCTTATCGCAGACGGTCTCAAAGTCTTGAAATCCTGGGGGTTCACTTACAAATCAAACATCGTGTGGGCCAAGCGCCGGAAGGATGGAGGTCCTGACGGGCGGGGGGTGGGCTTTTACTTCCGTAACGTCACCGAGTTGATCCTGTTCGGTGTGAAGGGAAGTATGAGAACTCTTCCTCCCGGACGAAGGCAAGTGAACATGATCGAAACACGGAAGCGTGAACACTCCCGCAAACCGGATGAACAATACGACATTATTGAGGCCTGCTCGCCGGACCCGTATCTGGAACTGTTCGCCCGCTACCCCCGCAAGGGCTGGACTTCATGGGGTCTTGAGGCTGATGAGGAGGTGACTCCCCGCGGTAAACAGTATCCTTCATACCGATGATTTAAGTCGCTCGGCAGAAGGTTATTTGTTCACCAAAGGCATAAGGTCAAGCGCGGTCTGACGAATAGCATCATAAGCGGGTTTGGCGTCCTTCCAGGCTCTATACGAATCACGCCAGTTAGCTTTCAGGTCGTCGGCCTCATCCAGCATTGCTCGTACTTCGTAAGCTAATTCAATCCCCTCGATTCGTTCCGGTTCGATCCCGATTAGTAGTAACGGACACTCGCCACCGCCACCCAGATTGACCCTGGGAATGAGCTTTTCCCAGTGGGTTGAGGATGAACCGTACTTGAAGCCGCCATCTCTACTTCGTATCACCCCTGAAATAAGATTCTGGAGTTCCGGCCCTCTTGTTATTACCACACCCACCGCCACTGCGCCCTCATGGTGCAGGGCTTGAAAGTTGATCAGATCACGGTCGAAAAATGGGTCTTTGTTATTCCACTCCATTTCGACCGCAATCCCGGGGAAAGGTCGTCCAATCGAGCCAAAACCAAACATATCAATTTCATGGCCTCGTACCTTTGAGATGGGCGCGTGATCACCATCAAAGCCCATCTGCTTCTCAATCGTGATGTTCCGGCTCCCCCATAGTTTGCGGCCGTCAGTGACAATTTCACGAAGGGAATCATCAAAGCGTCGGACGAAAACCGTTCGACCTCCGCCTCCCACTCGGAGCTCGTCGAGTGTGGGGCTAAAACGGTCAAGTGCCCCCTGTAAATCACGGAACCGGTCAGGAAACGCCCGCTCCAGGATCACATCTGCGTAACGCGTGACCCCATAGGTAAATCCCTCCGGCAGCCCTTCAACCGTGGGCAGTCGCACCTGCCCCTCAAGTTCAAGATTTCCCTCAAATTGTTCCACAAGCTAAATATACCAATAAATAAACTGAGAAGTTAGTTGCCAAAAACTGCCTTTATAAGAGTAATCTACTTGTCATCTGATCTCTACTCACCGAGAAGGTATATTCCAAAGGAAGGCGACCCGCCTGGGAGCGGGCCGCCTTCCTTCCGAGGAGGTGGGGGGTCTTAGAAGTCCATTCCGGGAGCGCCGCCGCCGTGTCCCATATTGGGGGAAGGGTTCTCTTCCTTGTGCTCGGCCACCAATGCTTCGGTGGTGAGCAGAAGTCCGGCGATGGAAGCGGCATTCTGGACGGTTGAACGGGTTACCTTGGCGGGGTCTACGATGCCCGAATCAAGCAGGTCCTCGTAGGATCCGGTCGCCGCGTTAAATCCATCGTTGCCTTCGCCCGAGCGAACCCGGTCGACCACCACGCCGGCCTCATAGCCGCCGTTGTCGGCGATCTGACGGATGGGCTCCTCCAGGGCTCGGCGCACGATGGCCCGGCCGGTCCGCTCGTCATCGGAACCGCCCTCAACGCCGTCCACTACGGACTGCGCCCGCAGCAAGGTGACGCCGCCGCCGGCCACGATGCCTTCCTCTACGGAGGCCCGGGTAGCCGAAACAGCATCCTCGATCCGATGCTTCTTCTCCTTCAGCTCAACCTCGGTGGCCGCGCCGACCTTGATAACCGCTACCCCGCCGGCCAGCTTGGCCAGACGTTCCTGCAGCTTCTCGCGGTCCCAGTCGGAGTCGGTGTTCTCGATCTCCCGCTCGATCTGTTTGATCCGAGCCTTGACGTCGGATTCGTCTCCGGCACCGTCGACGATGGTCGAGTTGTCCTTGGCCACGATCACCCGCCGGGCCCGACCGAGCATGTCCAAGGCAACCCCGTCCAGCTTCAGACCGACCTCTTCGGAAATGACCGTTCCACCGGTGAGGATGGCGATGTCCTGCAACATGGCCTTCCGGCGTTCACCGAAACCGGGGGCCTTGACCCCCAGCGAGGAGAACGTGCCGCGAATCTTGTTGACCACCAAGGTGGCGAGGGCCTCGCCCTCCACATCCTCGGCCAGCACCATCAGCGGCTTGCCGGTCTGCATGATCTTCTCCAGCACGGGGAGCATGTCGTTGACCGAGCTGATCTTCTGGTTGGCGATCAGGATATAGGGGTCTTCGAGCACCGCTTCCTGCGAATCCGGGTCGGTGATGAAATACGGCGAGATGTAGCCCTTGTCGAACTGCATTCCCTCGGTGAATTCGAGCTCCAAACCAAAGGTCTGGCCTTCCTCCACCGTGATAACGCCGTCCTTGCCGGCGCTTTCGAACGCCTCGGCGATCTTGGAACCGATCTCGGGATCGGCCGCCGAAATGGTGGCCACCGACGCGATCTCCTCGGTGGTTTCCACATCCTTGGAGAAATCACCGATGAACTCGGTAACCGCTCCCACTGCCGACTCGATACCGCGCTTCAGCCCCATCGGGCTGGCACCGGCGGCCAGGTTACGGAGTCCTTCCCGCACCATGGCCTGGGCCAAAACGGTTGCCGTGGTGGTTCCATCCCCGGCCACATCGTTGGTCTTGGTTGCTACTTCCTTGGCGAGCTGGGCACCCATGTTCTCCCACGGGTCGTCGAACTCGATCTCCTTGGCGATGGTCACCCCGTCGTTGGTGATGGTCGGGGCACCCCACTTCTTTTCCAGTACCACGTTACGGCCCTTGGGTCCAAGGGTTACCTTGACCACGTCGGCGAGCTTGTTAACTCCCGATTCCAGACCGCGCCGTGCTTCCTCGTCGAAACGAAGATCCTTCGCTGCCATTTATTCGGCTCCTTTCTCGTATCCTGTCCTACCGCTACCGTCAGCCGACAATGGCCAGCAGGTCGCGAGACGCGAGAATCAGGTACTCCTCGCCTTCGTACTTAAGTTCGGTTCCGGCGTACTTCGAGTAGACGACCGTATCCCCCACGGAACAATCCACGGGTACACGGTCACCGTCGTCGGTGAGATCGCCGGGGCCAACGGCCAGTACCCGACCGGTCTGGGGCTTTTCCTTGGCCGTATCCGGGATTACCAGTCCCGACGCAGTGCGCTGCTCGTCATCCTCGTTGGGTTGAACGATCACACGTCCGCCGAGTGGCTTCAGGTTCATCCGAAGTCCTCCTTGATAAAGGTTGTCGTTACGTGCGAGATGCCCACCGGCCGGCCAAGAAAAGGCAAACCTTGGTTGGCAATCTCTCCTTACGAGTGCCAAGGTTAGCAGCTTGCCGGATAGATTGCTAAACAAAGGATGCGCCCTTTGCCAATGACCGGGTGAGGTGGGTGATAAGTAACCGGATCAGCGGTCGCCGGATGTCGGAGCAGATCCTTTCCGGCTCAGAGCTTCATCGAAGAATCGACCCCGGCCCCCCACTCGGTTCGCTCACCCCGCTCCAAACGGAAGGCCGCCGCCGCGCCGATCATCGCCCCGTTATCGGTGCACATAATCGGCCTGGGCAGGAACAGCCCGAGGCCGCGGCGGGTGGACTCCTCCTCCAGGCGGGCTCGGAGACGCCGGTTGGCCACCACACCGCCTCCGCCACCCACCACCTCCACGCCATGATCCTCAACCGCGTTCATCGTCTTCTGCACCAACACGTCGACGATCGCCTCCTGGATCGAGGCGGCGGCGTCTTCACGGGTGGGCAAAGTCCCTGATGCCTTCGCTTTCTCCAAGGTGGTGACCACAGACGTCTTGAGGCCGGAAAAGGAGAAGTCGTAACGGCGATCGGCCAACGCCCTCGGGAACCTGATCCGGTCGGGGTCTCCGGTTGCGGAGAGGGCGTCAATCGCCGGCCCGCCCGGAAAGCCCAGCCCCATGAAGCGGGCCAGCTTGTCGAAGGCTTCGCCGGCGGCGTCGTCGATGGTCTGGCCTAGCACCCGGTATTCCCCCCATCCGTCTATCAGAACCACCTGGCTGTGGCCTCCCGAAGCCAGCAGTACCACACCCGGGGGCTGGAAGTCCTCGAAGTCCAGGCGGGGGGCGAACAGGTGCCCCTCCATGTGGTCCACCCCGAGGAAGGGAAGGCCGCGGCTCCAGGCCAGGGCCTTGGCGAACGAGAAACCCACCAGAAGGGAGCCGACCAGACCCGGCCCTCTGGTGGCGGCTATACCGTCCAGCGAGTCGGGATGAACACCGGCTTCCTGCAGCGCCCGATGCGTGAGGGAGCGGATCGCTTCGACATGGGCACGGGCGGCCACCTCGGGGACCACCCCTCCGAACCGGGCGTGAACGTCCACCTGCGAGGAGAGTATGTTGGACAGCACCCGATTGCCTTGGGTGACCGCCACCGCCGTTTCGTCACAGGAGGTCTCGAAGGCCAGAATCAAGGGCCCGCTCACGGCAAGGCTTCCCTGATGAGGCGGAGGCGCTCCTGATAGTCGGTATCCCTAAGGTCGTGCGCCCACATGATCAAGGCGTCCTCGTCCTGGTAGAAGCCCTTGCGTATTCCTACCGGGGCCAGCCCGAACTTGCGGTAGAACTCCTGTGCCTTCCAATTGGAGGACCGCACCTCTAGGGAAAGATGCTCGGCCCCTCCCAGCAACCCTTCCTCCACCAGCCTCAGCATGACCCGAGAACCGAGGGCGGGTACCGGTGCGGGCCGAATGGTAGCAAGGGTGTTGATGTGGGCATCCTTATCCACCAGCATCAGCCCACCGAATCCGACCACCCTGCCCTGGTAGTCGGCTACCCAATAGGATCGACCGGGCGCAACCAGCTCGTTCTCGAAGACTCGACGCGGCCAGGGCGTAAGGAAGGTGGCTTCTTCGATTTCCATCACCTGATCAAGGTCACCCGCCAGCATAGGCCGGACGACCACCTCGGGTTTTACTCCCACAGGCCGCCCTCCCGAAGATGGGCCGACCCCAGGGTTACGTCGGGTTCCCGCATGTATAGTGGTCTTACCTCGTTGGGGTGATAGAACTCCCCTCTTTCTGCCTTCGGCCATGCCAGCTCGATCAGCGCCTCGGCCGCCGGGTAACGGGGAATCCCGGTGACCACTCCCCGCAGACCCCGCAGCACAAAACCGGGCAGGGCCTTCCAGTCCCCTACCACCAGAATCTGTCGGTCATCGGATTCCAAGATTCCTCGGAACTGCTTATAGTCGACCAACTCGGGAAGTGCGTCCAGTGCGGCCCCTCCCGGAACCGGGAGGTATCCGGCCACCGCCACCTCACCGCGCCGCACGTCCACCACCGACCATATATATCTGTGGCGGGTGGTGGCCCGCAGCGCCAGGGCATCCAACGAGGAGACGCCCAGGATGGGAACCCCCAACATGGTGGCCATGCCCTGGGCGGAGGCGATTCCCACCCTAAGGCCCGTGAACAGGCCGGGGCCTACGTCCACCACCACGGCATCCAGGTCCTCGGGTCTCCATCCGGCCTGATCGAAGCAGAAATCGACCGCCGGGATCAGGAAACCGTCATGTCCTCGAGCCCCCATCCGGGCGGCGGAGGCAACCAGCTGTCGAGACTCCATCAGCGCCACCGAGGAAAGATTGGTCGCCGTATCGATGCCTAGAACCTTCATAGGTTGACCACTATCGCCGGCTCAATAGGTCGGCCCAGCCAGGAGCCCGAAGGAACAAAGCTAATGGTTCGGGGTTCCGAGCCGGCCCCTTTGATCTCCACGGTCAGACGGGAATCCGCTAAACGGGAGGCGATCATTTCTCCCCATTCGATTACCAGCACCCCGGCTCGGGCTTCTTCTAGAAGATCGAGGTCTTCGAACTCTCCGGACGATCCCACCCGGTAGAGGTCGGCGTGATAGAGCGGCATAAACCCCTCGAGGTAGGAACGGGCCAGTACAAAACTCGGCGATGTCAAGGGCTCATCAACCCCCAAGCCTTCGGCCATGCCGGCCGCCAAAACGGTCTTGCCCGCCCCTAAGGGCCCGGAGAGGAGAATGACGTCGCCCGGTTGGGTCAGACCGGCCAGGGCGCGCCCGATCCGGCGGGTGTCGGAAGCGGTGGGAGCTTGAACGACTATCACTCGAAAAGCCCGAGTTGACCGGCGACTTCCTCTTGTAACGCTTCTCCGATATCCGATAGGGGTTCGGGTTGGGGGTCGGCCGCCCGTTGTTCTTGGATCGTCTGCACGGCCAGCTCAAGGTCGGACCTGATGAGATCTTCCATAGCCGGACCGCTCCGCAGCGCCGCCGCCGGATGAAAGGTGGGTACCACCACCCTTCCCCACCAGGGATAAACCTGTCCCCTGGTGCGGGTTATGCCGACCGAGGTTTTGAGTAGGAGTTTGGTGGCGAAATTACCCATGGTCATAACCACCTTTGGGTCGATCAGGCGGAGCTGGTCGACCAGAAAATGCTTACAGGCCTCGATCTCGTCGGGGCGGGGGTCACGGTTGTTGGGGGGACGGCATTTCACCACGTTGGCTATGTAAACCTGATGACGCTCCAATCCGACCTGACCGAGCAGCCGATCCAACAATTGACCGGCCCGGCCGACAAACGGCAGCCCCTGTCGGTCTTCGTGATTTCCGGGTCCTTCTCCGATCAACATCAGATCCGCCTCCGCGGAACCGTCCGCAAAAACCGCCTGGGTCCTCCCCTCATGAAGACGACAGGCGGTGCACTCGGCAGCCTGGGACGCCAGAACCTTCAGCCGTTCTCGGATTTCGGACGGGGTCAAGATTCTTTCCATGATTAAACGGGTTGTTCGGGGCGGGCACAGGCAACGGCGGAGGCGATAGCCCGGCCGGTGGCTTCGAAGGCGGCCTCACCCAACCCATCGGGATCGCCTGAACCTAGGCCGCAGGAAACCGCGAAAACCGTGTCGCCATCATATCGGGTGTGGGAGGGTCGGATACACACCGCCACCGCGTCCTGGGCGCGAACACACAGCCGAAACAGTTCGTTCCTGGTTAGGCGGGCATCCGTGGCGATCGCCACCAGGGTGGTATTGGTGTGGGCTTGTAGCGCGACCGGGGTGGGTAAGGGGACGACAAACCCGCCGGTAAGAGGCTCGCCTTCCAGGGTGAAAACGTCCCCTACCGAGTTCACCACCGCCAGTGCCCCCACCGTGGCTTCCCCTACGTCTACCCGGGCGGAACCGAGTCCGGAAGGCTGCACCGCCGAGACCCCCCGCCACTGCGAGGTGGTAGCGCCCCTACCGGCCCCGCATCGACCTTCTTCCACCGGTCGGGCCGATCGGTTACGAAAGGCCTGCGCCCCTTGGGAGGCACCCGGATGGAAAGCCGAGGGTCGGTCCAGGTCGTAGATCACGGCGGCGGGAACTATCGGGACGGGCCCGTTGCGGGTGGGATGCCCTCGACCCATAGCCGCCAGCTCCCTGACCACCCCGTCCGCCGTTGCCAACCCGAACGCCGATCCGCCGGTGAAAACCAGGGCCTGGATCTGCTGAATCCGCATCTCCGGGCCGAGCAAAGCGGTCTCCCGACTGCCCGGAGCGGCCCCCCGGAACTCCGCTGCGGCCACGTTGGGTTCGGGGAAAACCATTACCGTCACCCCGGTCTGATCCTCATCCGAGGTCCAGTGACCCACCTCCACCCCCGGCACGGCGGTCAGGGTGGGGTTGTTCGCCGACCCTTTCACGAGGCCTCCCGGCGGATCACATAGCTCTCGTTTTGGAACCACACCCCGCCGTAACGCTGCATAACCGACCGGGTTCCGTCGTGATAGGCCCCGAACGCCACCGCATCCTCCATCCTTTTTTCATCGATCTGGGACACATAGGCGGCGGCATTCCAGGCGGCCAGGATCGAAGAGGTACCGATGTGCTCCTTGGATTCCACCGGCATGGCGCGCATTTCGTAACGAAAGATCGACTCGGCATCGTCTCTTTCCTCCATCACCAGGTTGCGGTCGGAAGGGTCGTTTAACCGACGAGCGACTTCGGCCAGCAGGGAGCGCCGGTCGGTATGGAAGGGTTCCTCATCCGGCCAAAGGGTGTGGATGATCTCCATTCCCGGGTCTTTACCGTAGGCATGGATACCCAGCAGACGCCCTCCCGGGGCCAGCGAACGGGCCAGGGGGACGATTACGGTTCGGGCCTTGTGCTCGGTTGAAGTGCGGGCCCGGTAGGGCTGAGAAGCTATGACCAGGTCATATGCGGCCTGGTAGGTGTTCGGATCAGGAAGAATCCGCCGGAGTATGAACTCCCGATCCTTTCGGTAGATGATGTGCACCGCAGGACGCACATAGATCGGGTTGCCGGTTTGGGGGCTGGTGACCACCTGCCAGTCCTCCACCACGGTGTCGTTCAGGTTGCGTATCTGTTGGGCAAACTCGAAGGTGGTCGATCCTTCCAGGGCGGTATGTCGCCAATTAAGAGGCCCTTTACCAGGCCCCGGCCGGAGGTTGGTGGCCTCCCCGTAGGTCATGTTGGACACCACAAACACCATCTCCGGATGCTCCAGGAAACGGTCCGGCAGGCGATCAAGGGCGATCCGAACGTCTTCGAGGCTTATTTCCTTGCCCACCACCAGCCAAGGGACGTGGGGGTGTAAGGAGTGGAGGCTGCGCATCACCTCGACCAGAACGGTGGCGTCCCCCAGACCGGCATCGAAAATCCGCAGGGCATCCGGGCCCGGCTTAATCTTTCTGGCCTCCTGCACGATCCTGGCCGCCACCTGGGACTTTTCGGTGGTAGTGGTGATGAACATCATGTAGGCCGCTCGGGTGTCGAAGAATCGAGGGGCACGGTCGGAGCTGGTTACGGCCATTTTTCTATCTACTCTCTTGAGACCCTACTGTACGCTTCCACCCGATGAAATCGATCACGAATCAGCCCATAGCCCGGCCCACCTATGTGGAGGTTGACCTGGACCGGCTTAAAACCAACTATCAGGCTATCAAACAAGCAGTGGGGCGGAGGGGGATTATTCCGGTGGTCAAGGCCAATGCCTACGGTCATGGGCTCAAGGAAGTGGCTCGATTATTCGAAGCACTGCGACCCCCGGGCCTGGCAGTGGCATTTCTTGAAGAGGGTGTAGCGCTACGGGAGGCCGGAATCAGCGTTCCCGTCCTGGTTATGGGAGGGCTGGATCACGCCCAGATCGACGGTTTCCTGGATTACAACCTGACCATGACCGTCTCGTCCTTGGATTCCCCGGTCGAGATAGAAACCGCCGCCGCCCGCCGGGAACGGACGGTCCGGCTGCAGGTCAAGGTCGATACCGGAATGGGTCGGATGGGGATTCGACCGGAAGAAGCCATTCAATTGTTCGAAGCGATAACAGCTTCTCCGTTCCTGGAAATCGTGGCCGTCTACAGCCACTTCGCCACCGCCGACGAACCGGACCGAACCCAAACGGAAGACCAGATCCAAACCTTTCGTGAGGTGGTCTCCTACTTCAGGCGGGCGGGCCTTCCCACCCCCACCCTTCATTTCGCCAACTCGGGTGCCATCCTGCAACATAGTGCCTCCTACTTCGATCAGGTACGCCCCGGCATCATGCTCTACGGGGTTTACCCGACCGAACAGGTGGATAAAACGGTGGAGATCGTGCCGGCCCTCACCTGGAAGTCGAAGGTGGTTTTGACCAAGCGCCAACCGGCCGGCTGCCCGGTCTCGTACGGAGCGACCTGGGCACCCGATCATGACACCCGCATAGCAACCATCCCGATGGGCTACGGAGACGGCTATCCACGCCGGTTGTCCAATCGGGGTCAAGTGCTGATAAGGGGTAGTCGCTACCCGATTGTGGGACGGGTTTGCATGGATCAATTCGTGGTCGAAATCGGCCCTAATGCCGACGTGGAGACCGGCGACGAAGTGGTCATCATCGGCACCCAAGGAGACGAGACGATCACCGCCGACCAGGTGTCCGGATGGGCCCGAACCATCCCCTACGAAATCCTCTCCGGCATCGGAGAGCGCGTCCCCCGCCGTTACACCAACCAAACCTAGGGTGCGGAACAGGATCGGATCAAGTACCGGGGCGACACATCAACCGCCGGTCGATAGGCGGGTGCCGTCCTTCACTCTCGCTTGTACAGGCCCATCAGGGCGGCTTTCTCCAGCGTGTTGAAGTGCAACATGAAACCGACCACCGCCGGCATGGTGTCCGCATCCACCGGCAAGGCCTCTACCGCCACGGCGTGGACGGTAAACAAATAGCGGTGGGGATGGTCGCCTTCGGGAGGACAGGGGCCGCCATATCCGGGGGTGCCGAAATCGGTTCGGGTTTGCCAGGTACCGGTTGGTATACCGCCCCCATCTCCCGCCCCGGCCTTCAATTCGGTCGTATCTGCCGGGATATTCACCACCACCCAATGCCAGAAGCCCGAACCGGTAGGGGCGTCCGGGTCGTAGCAGGTGAGGGTGTAACTAGCCGTGCCTTCGGGAGCACCCGACCACGAAAGCTGCGGCGACCGGTTGCCTCCACCGCATCCGAAGCCGTACTCTTCGGAAAGCACATGATCGATACCCAGGTAGTCACCGTCCGCAAAGTCGGTGGAAGTAAGCTTCAACGCCATAAGGGACTCCCCTTTCTTCGGTTTCAATGGCCGAGCCTAATAGCCGCTCCAACTACCTTAGAGAGTAGGTTTGTTGACCATTATCCGGCACTTTTGACAAGATCGTTCTGAGGTGAACCCGACCATCAAGGGAGTGCTCTGGGCGGTCGCAGCGGTCGCAATCGGCTCCTGGCTACCCCTCTTCTACCTCTTCAGCCATATCAGCGACGACCCGTTCGCCTGGAGGTCATGGCTATTGGTGTTCCAGGTGGTGACGCTCCTACCGGCGTTTTTCCTGATCCCGACTGATAACAAGCGGTGGGCGGATAAGGCTCGGGGGCTCCTCTACTACTGGAATCGAGACGGGGAACCCGCCCGGATAAGCAACCTGTGGGATATGGTCCGGTCCCCCGCCTTCTGGATGGTGGTCTCCTTTGCGCTTGACCTGGCCTTCTGGGTGTGGGCGGCTACTCTGATCGACCCGCTGGTGGTGACCATAATCTTCCAGCTGGTGTTGATCGGAATGGTGTGGATGGCCGCCCGGCTGGGCAAGAAAATCGCCGACGAAGACCATCCGGCCCCTCATTTCATCGGAGCTAAACATTGGACGCTGATGGTCTTTTCCTTCATCGGTGCGGCCCTGGTCATCTGGTCGGAAACCGGCGAAGTCAGTACCCTGAACTGGGCCGGCATCGTAGTTGCACTGGTGGGGGCCATTACCGCCACCGGCAGCCTCTGGGGAACCGTCTCCACGGGACGCATCATGGGATGGCCTGGAGGTGGTGCCAACGATCTGGTCTGGAACGCTACTTTTTCGGCGGTAGCCGGAAGAGTTTTCGCCCTTCCCCTCACCATCTTGGGAAGCATCCTGTTCTTCCCCCCTTCTGAGGACAGCTTCCGGCTGACCTGGAACATGGTGGGTCTGCTCAGCCTGATAGGGGTGTTCAACGCGGCCGGGGCCATGAGCCACCGTTACTCCCTGTTCGTGACCCCTAGTCTGAGCATCCAGCGGATAATGTTCTTCTCCCCGGTACTGCAGATGGTTTGGTTGTGGAGGTTTGCCGACGTGGCTATAGCCAATCCTCCGGCCCTTTTGATGGGTACCGCCATCGTGCTGCTCGCCAACCTGGGATGGCAGGGCAAGGCGCTGTGACCCGATAAGGCCAACCCACCTAATATCTTTACCCAAACGAATGGCGACCGGGGATCTTCCAATTGACTCCTATACCTTCTGAAGTACCCGACAAGGTCAGGGCTTTCAACAACTGGATAGTCGAACAGACCCGAGATGCGGTGCCGGTGTGGGAGGTGGGTGCCCAGGCCGGTCGTCAGGCCAGGGAGGAGGGCAAATCCCTGCTCGGGCCTCCCCGCCTTTCGTCCCGAGCTTCGGTGCACACCATCGAAGGGCCGGAAACCCCCCTCAAGCTGCGGGTTATCGAGCCGCAAGACCGCCCGGCCCGGGGGCTGTTCCTCCATATTCACGGCGGCGGTTGGACCTGGGGCGGACCGCATCATCATGACCCCCAGATGACCGCCCTGGCCGATTCCACCGGCCTGATCACGGTATCCACTTCCTACCGACTGGCCCCCGAGCACCCCTATCCGGCCGGCCCGGACGATTGTGAAGCAGCTGCATTGTGGCTTTATCACCACGGCACCGAAGCCTTCGGGCAGGAGCTGGTGGCAATCGGAGGGGAATCGGCCGGAGGCCATCTTACGGCGGTTACCTGCCTGCGCCTCCGTGACCGGCACGGTCTGACCCCCTTCCGGGCGGCGTTACTCACCTACGGGATATATGACCTGCGAGGTACGCCTTCGATGAGAGCCTTCGGCGACCAACCGCTCATTTTGAACACCTCGTCAACCGACTGGTTCGTCCGTCTGTTCGCCGGTGACCACAACCTGGCGGATCCCGACCTCTCCCCTATTTGGGCCGACCTGCAAGACATGCCTCCGGCGCTGTTCACCGCGGGAACGCTGGATCCGCTGCTGGACGACACCCTGTTCATGGCGGCCCGATGGAAAGCCGCCGGCAACCAAGCTCAACAGGACATTTGGCCGGGCGGGGTGCACGCCTTTGATCTGTACGACAATGCTTACGGTCGCTCGGCCCGCAACCGAATGCACGAGTTCCTCAACTCCACCCTAAGGCAAACCTAAAGCCCGAATCCACCGATAGGGAAGGGCGGTTCAAGCTACTTGGGGAACGTTTTTTCGCCTTCTCAAAATTAGGGGTTGAAAAACCCGGAAAGCCATGATACGTAGAGGGTTGCCAAGCACCGAAGGCCGGGCAAGAGGAGTGGAACCCCGATCGAATCCCCGGCAACTCAGGGAACATAAACGTATGGAGCGAAAGCCAAACAGTAGTCTCCCGGCTTCAGTCCGGGCATGGCTCACCACGCTCCTTCTTCGGAGGCGGTGGCGGGGGCTGGGGCCCGGCGTAGCCGGGTGAGGTGTGCCGTTTTTCGCTTCCTGTGAGCGTTTTCCCCAGTTTATAGGGCGTTTTCTATGACCCAGATTAGGGCTTCTCAATGAACTTTTAGGTGAGGCTTACTGGTGACCGGTGAACTATAGGTTCGGAACGTTGTTGGTCAGGCTGCGACCCTTAGGGTCGTGGAAGTGAGCGGGCGATCCGGCGTACCCGCTCGGGAGAAAGCGGTAGGCAGCTCACCTCTTCCGAGCCTCCCAGGGCGTCGGCTACCGCATTGGCTATGGCCGCTCCGGCCGCGGTGATACCGCCCTCCCCGGCCCCCTTCACCCCTAACGGGTTGAGCGGGCTGGGGGCATCCTCACATAACAGCACCTCCACCTCAGGAACCTCCACCACCGTGGGCATCAGATAATCCATAAAACTAGAAGTCAAGGGCTGACCCGACTCGTCATAGGCGAAGTCCTCGAGCAGGGCACCTCCGATCCCCTGCGCCGCTCCCCCGGCGATTTGGCCCTCCACCAGCTTCGGGTTCACCGCCCGCCCGATCTCGTAGGCAACCACGAACCTTTCCACCGTCACCTCACCCGATTCGGGATCAACCCGAACTACTGCGCAGTGGATACCGTATGGATAGGTCATATGGTCGACCTCGAACCAGCCCTCGGCCGTCAAGCCGGGTGTTCCCTCGGCCTGGCCGGGCCGGAGCCGGGCGGCCACCTCACCCAGCATCACCGAAGGACCGTCCGGCGAACCCTGGACGAAAACCCTACCCCGGTCGATAGTCAGATCCTGAGGAGCGGCTTCCAACATGCCGGAGGCGGTCTCCAATGCCCGTTCCCGCACCTGGCCGGCGGCCAGCAGGGTGGCTGACCCCGACATAACCGTTACCCGGCTGGCGAACGCCCCCATCCCGTAGGCGATTTCGTCGGTTTGTCCGTGGCGTACCCGAACCGATTCCGCCTCCACGCCCAGGGTGTCGGCACAAACCTGGGCTAAAACGGTTTCTACCCCTTGGCCGACCGAAGCCACACCGGTAGTCACCACCACCTCGCCTGCCTCGTCGACAGTAACCCTCACCCCGTCAAACGGGCCCAGCCCGCTTTTTTCCACGAAGAAGCCCATCCCCAGGCCGACCACTTCGCCCTCAGACCGGCGGCGGGCCAGCGCAGCGGTTAGGTCTTCGTAGTCCAAAAACTCGAGGGTACGGTCCAGCAGCAGGTGATAGTCGCCGGAGTCATAGGTCACCTCGGTTCCGAGGGCTTCTATTTCCCGGTGGAAGGGCATCTGGTCGGCCGGAATCAGGTTGCGCCTCCGTACCCCTACCGAATCCATCTCCAGCCGATCGGAGATCAGGTCGATCAGCCGCTCTCTGACGAAGGTGGTCTCGAAGCGGCCGGGTGCCCGGTAGGTACCGCAGGGGGTCTTGTTGCTGAGCATCACATGAGCCCGAGACCGATAAGCAGGCCAAACATAGGGGCCGGGCAAAAGGGAGGTGGTCAGCTCGGTCACGGTTACCTGATGGGTTCGCAGGTAGGCCCCCTGATCGACCCAGCACTCGTCGTCGACACCGCGGATCCACCCATCTCGGTCGACCGCAGCCCGAATCCGATGGACCTGATCTCGGGAGTGATTGGCGGCCAGCAAATGTTCTTTACGATCCTCTATCCAGCGGATCGGGCGTCCCAACCTTAGGGCCGCCAGACATACCAGTACGTCCTCGGGATACAGCTCACCCCGAATACCGAAACCTCCGCCCACATGGCCTTCACGAAGGAGAACCGAACCCAGCGGGAGGCCCAGCATGGACGCTATCGCCGCCCGGTTATGGTGGGGCACCTTGGCGGCCCCAAACATCTCTACCACCGAACGGAGCGGGTCGTACCAGGCCTGAGCGCCTCGGGTCTCCATCGGCACTCCCGTATGCCGGCCCACCCTTAACTCCATTTCTACGATCTCGGCCGCCCCTTCGAAAGCCTCCTCCAGGTCGCCGTAACCCTTCTCTACCAAAGTCGTCTCCACGGCTTCCCCGGGCTCGGGTTGATAGGGATCGACCACCGGTTGCAGATCTTCGTATTCGACATAAACCAGCTCGGCCGCATCCTCGGCCAGATAGGGGTCTTCCGCCAGCACCACCGCCAAAGGTTCGCCTACATAGCGGGTTATCCCGGCGGCCAGGATGGGCTGACGGAAGGGCTCTAATCCATCCACCCAGGCCATCCGAAAATCGATCGGAGGAATATCCTGAACGTCTTGATGCG
Organism: Acidimicrobiia bacterium; assembly: GCA_009841075.1. Classification (GTDB taxonomy): domain Bacteria; phylum Actinomycetota; class Acidimicrobiia; order Spongiisociales; family Spongiisociaceae; genus Spongiisocius. The sequence continues at coordinate 60,694 of VXMP01000022.1, forward strand.
TCCAGACCGCCTCCACACCGTCTAAGGCGAGCGCATCTGAGGTGTCGATCTCGACCAGGCGACCATGGGCGACCGAAGACCGAACCACCCGCATTTGCAGCTGGTCGGGAAGCGAGAGATCGGCTGCGAATCGGCCTTCACCTGTTAAAAGTGGCCGGTCCTCGATCCGGAGGACCGAGCTACCGATATAGTTCATCCCCGCATTTCCGCAGCGGCCTGTTTAACCGCTTTCAAGATATTCTGGTATCCGGTGCACCGGCAGAGGTTGGAGGAGAGCATCTCTTTCAGCTCCTCCTCGTCTGGTTCCGGACGTTGCTCCAGGTATCCGGTCGCCAGCATCAGAAAACCGGGCGTGCAGAAGCCGCATTGCAGGCCGTGGTTCTCCCAGAAGGCCTGCTGGAGGGGATGAAGCCGGTCGCCGTCGGCCAAGCCTTCCACAGTTCGAAGCTCCATACCCTCACATTGCACGGCAAACATCAGGCAGGCTCGTACCGGCTCACCGTCGGCCAGGATGGTGCAGGCCCCGCACACCCCGTGCTCACAACCCAGGTGGGTTCCGGTCAGGCCGCAGTTGTCGCGCAGGGTATCGGCCAAGGTACGGCGCGGCTCCACCCGGACCCGATAGTCCCGCCCGTTCACGTTGAGCCGGACTTCGACCTCGGTTCGATTGCTCATCCGATCACCTTACCGCCCTCGACGCTTTTCAGAAGCCTACGCAACCGGGCCGGAGTTATCGGCAGCTCGTCGATTTCGACTTCTAGCGGCCGGAGTGCGTCAGCCACGGCATTGGCGATTGCCGCCGGTGCGCCGATCGTGCCGCCTTCGCCCAAACCCTTGGCACCGGTGATGGTCGCATCGGAAATAGTCTCCAGATGGTGGATTTCTATGTTCGGTATCTCCGCCATGGTGGGAGGTAGGAAGTCCATTAGGGAGGTGGTGAGAATGTTGCCCTCCTCGTCGTAGCGAATCTCCTCATACAAGGCCCCGGCGATGCCTTGGGTTATCCCGCCGTGCAGCTGCCCATCCACGATCATGGGGTTGATAAGCCGACCGGCGTCCTCTACCACCACAAACCGTTCTACTCGGACGGCCCCGGTTTCCTCGTCAACCTCGACGATGGCGGCGTGACAGGCGTTGGAGAAGGTTCCGGCCGGATTGTAGGTGGCGGTGGAAGTGAGCCCGGGATCCATTCCGGCGGAAAGGCGATGGCTGGAGTGATAGGACAGGCGGGCTATTTCGGCCACCTCCAGTCCGGTGTCGGTGCCCACCACGGTGGCCCTACCGTCTCGGACGACGATGTCTTCGGGAGCGGCCTCCAACTCGGCGGCGGCGATGGCAACCAGCTTGTCCCTGAGGAAGTCGGAGGCTAAACGGGCGGCACCGCCGGCGATCACCAGGGACCGGCTGGCGAAGGTGCCCCATCCGTAGGGGGTGCGGTCGGTGTCGCTGTGGACAATCCTTACCCGGCTCGGGTCCACACCGAGGCGGTCGCCGATCAGCTGGGCGAGCGTAGTTTCCAAACCCTGACCGTGCGGAGAAGCCCCCAGTCGGGCTTCCACGTTTCCGGACGGATCCATGGTCATGTCAACCGTCTCGAAACCGGGGGTGACGTCCATGCTCCGGGCGGCAAACGCCGAGGTTCCGTATCCGGTTCGTTCGGAGAAAACCGAAAAACCCACCCCCAACCGGCGGCCTTGGTCTAAAGCGGCCTGCTGTCGCCGCCGAAAGTCGTCCAGATCGATCTTTTCTGCGGCCAGGTTTACCGATTCAAGGTAGGAACCCTCGTCGTAGACCAGGCCGGTAACGGATGTGTAGGGGAAATCGGCGATCAGGTTGCGGCGTCTGATCTCGACCGACTCCATCCCGAACCGAGCGGCGGCCTTGTCCATCAGACGCTCCATGGCCAGAGTTATCACCGGACGGGAAACTCCTCTATAAGGTGCCATCGGACAGGTGTTGGTGGTGACCCCCCGGGAGCGGACCCGATAGGTTCGGAAATCGTAGGGTCCGGGGAACTCGGCCAGGGCCATCAGCGGCTCCACCCCGCAGGTAACCGGATAGCAGGAGTAGGCACCGATGTTGCAGACCAGATCGGCGTCCACCGCCAGTAGCCGGGCCTCCGAGCTGAACGCCCCCCGAATCCGATAATGATGGTCGCGACTATGGAAGGATGACATCAGGTTTTCCCGGCGATCCTCGATCCACGACACGGTGGCACGCAACCGACCGGCCACCCAGGTCGCCACCACGTCCTCGGGTGCCAGACAGAACTTCTGTCCGAAGGCACCACCCACGTCCGGCACCACCACCCGAAGGTCCGATTCGGGCAGATCCAGCAGGTCCGCCAGGATGGTGCGAACCACGTGCGGGGATTGAACCGAGGCAATCAGGGTTATCCGTCCGGTGCGTCGGTCGTAGGAGGCGATCGAACCCCGGGCCTCCAAAGGCAGGGCATTTTGGCGCTGGGAGCGCAGATCGAACTGCACTATTTCATCTGCCGAAGAGAACACCTCTGCAACCTGGCCGGTTTCGAAACAGGCGTCGACCACCACGTTGTGGCCTACCAGGTCATGAACCACCGGTGCGTTCGTTTCCAGGGCGGACAGGGCGTTCACCACCGGCCGGTCCGGTTGGATATCTACGTAGACCTGCTCGGCGGCGTCCTCGGCTGCTTCGGGGCTGTCGGCCACCACCACCGCCACCGGTTCACCTACATAACGGACCTTTTGAGAGGCCAGCACCGGCTGTTCGATCGGGAGATAGTCCTCTCGATGGAGCAGGGGACGGATGGGGGAGACCTCATGGAGGTCTTCGGCGGTGAAAGCGGTGAGATGATCGGGTATCTCGACGGAGCGGATCCGACCGTGGGCGATGGGGCTGCGCACGAACCTGAGGAAGCGGGCCCCCTGGTTGAGGTCGGCTACAAACCTCCCGTCACCGGTCAGTAGGGGCGGGTCTTCAAAACGGGCTAGCGATCGGCCCACCCACCGGCTCACGATATGGTGATCGCCTGCTCGAAGGCTCGTCGGGTTAGGGCTCGCACCAGGTCCCGCCGGTAGGAGGCGGAGCCGTGGATATCTCCGATGGCTTCGATCTCTCGGGCGGCGGTTTCGGCGGCGGCGCGGAAGGAGGGATCGCCGGGGTCGGCACCTTCGATCATCTGCTCGGCCTCGGGTGCTCGCAACGGACGATCGCTGACCCCTCCCAAGGCGATCCGAGGGTTCATGACCTTTCCTTCCTCGATTTGAAAGGCCACCGCCACCATGGCCAGGGCAAAATCTCCGGCCCGGCGGCTGAACTGCTGAAACCCTACCTTGGTGTCGGAAGATAACAGCGGAAGCCGAGCCTCCAACAGGAGTTCATCCGGCTCCAGGGCGGTGGTGAACACGGTTTGGAAGAACATTTCGGCCGGTATGTGACGTCCGCCGGATGAGCTGCGGGTGACCAGATCCGCATCCAGCAACCGGGCAATCACGCACCATTCGGCAGCCGGGTCGGCATGGGCCAGACTCCCGCCGAAGGTCCCTCTTACCCGGATCGGCCAATGACCGACATGTCGGGCTGCCATCGCCAGCAAACGTCCGGTGGGACCCTGACAAACCGGTTTCTCGAAGGTGGAGTGGCGCACCAACGTCCCGATCCGGAGTCGGTGATCCGTTTCCTCCAGGTAGTCGAGCTCGCTTAAGGGGTTTATGTCGACGAGAACCGCCGGACGGGCCAAGCGGAAGTTCATCGCCGGAACCAGGCTCTGACCACCGGCCAGCACTTTGGCCTCATAACCGTGTTCTGCCAGATAGTCCAGGGCTTCCTCTAGAGAACGGGGAGCGAGATAGTCGAAGGAAGCGGGCTTCATGCAGGCCGGATTGTAGTATTGAACACCCATGATTTCATATCATCAGCCCAACCCCTCCGGTGGGATAGGAGCCTCTGTGTTGCGCCATGAGGACCCTCCCCTTCTTACCGGACAAGCCCGCTATGTAGGTGATGTCCGGCTCGGCGACCAACTGAACATGGTGATAGTCCGGTCGCCGATCTCCCACGGAATCCTCTCCGGGGTGGACACCTCCGAAGCGGGCCGGATGCCGGGGGTGGAAGCGGTTTTCACCGGTAAGGACCTCCTCTATTCACTGGGCGAAATCCCCAAGATTCCTCCCCGGGTTTCGTTCGACGAAACGGTTCTCCCCTACCTTCAGCCGGTGATTTCCTCCGACCGGGTTCGGTATGTCGGGGAACCGATCGCAGTGGTCATCGCCGCCGACCGTTATCTGGCCGAAGACGCCGCCGAGCTGGTAATGGCCGACATCGAAACCCTTCCGGCGGTGACCGATGATGCCTCGGCCGAGAACCGCCTCAGACCAAACCTGTTCGAGTCGGGAAACCTGATCACCACCTTGGAGGCCGATTTCGGTGACCTAAACCGGGAGATCGAGCGGGCCGAAGTAGTGATCGAAACTGATTTCTCTATCGGCAGACATAGCGGCGTGCCCATGGAGACCAGGGGAATGGCGGTCGAGTTCGACCCGGCTGCGGAGAGGTTCATAATCCACGGTGCTACCAAGGTGCCGCATTGGAATCTGTCCACCACCGCCGAGTTGTTGGGGATCCCTCCCAGCCGGATTCGAATGAGGGAAACGGCGGTGGGGGGAGGTTTCGGAGTGCGGGGGGAGCTGTATCCGGAGGATATATTGGCGGTTTGGGCGGCCCGTAGTCTCCGCCGATCCATAACCTGGATAGAGGATCGCCGAGAGCATCTGCAGGCTGCCAACCATGCCCGCCGTCAACATCATAGGGCGCTGATCTGCGGTTATCGGGATGGCCGGATTTCCGCCATCTCCTCCGACTTCGTTATGGACATGGGGGCCTACGCCCGAACCCACAGCATACGAGTGGCGGACCTTACCCTTTCGATGATCCCTGGCCCCTATGATCTGGCTGCCTATCGCGGAACCGCCCGTTGTGTGGTTTCCAACACCACCCCGACCGGCACCTATCGGGCACCCGGTCGGTTCGAATCCAGTTTCGTTCGGGAACGCCTGGTTGACCTGTTCGCCGCCGAGATCGGGCGGGACCCGGTTGAGGTGCGCCGGCGTAACCTGATCAAACCGGACCAGATTCCCTATTCAAGACCGCTGTCCTCGACCGGTGAGCCCATGCTGCTCGGCGATGGCGACTTCCCCAGGGTGCTGGACCGGCTGGTCGGCAACTTCGACCGGAAAGCCCTTGAAAATCGACGGGATCGGGGCGAGAAGGTAGGGGTGGGGGTAGCCATGTTCCTGGAAAAGTCCGGCTTGGGGCCCTGGGAGTCCGGGTCGGTGGAGGTCGATCCGGACGGCCTGGTAAGGGTACGGTCCGGATGTTCATCCGTAGGCCAGGGAATCCGAACCGTCCTGGCCCAGATCGTGGCGGATCGGCTGGGACTTGACCATGACCGGGTTCGGGTGGAGCTGCTTGACACCGACCTTACCCCCTACGGGATCGGAAGTTACGCCAGCCGATCAACTGTCACCGCCGGCAGCGCCCTGGTCCAGGCCGCGGACGAGGTGATCCGGATCGTCAAACAGGTTGCTTCCGTGGATTTTGAAGTCGACACCGAAGACCTGGAGTATCGCAACGGCCGGGTGTTCGTAGCGGGTTCTCCTCAGTTCAGCCTGTCGATCTTCGAGGCGGCCGCCCGACTTCATCCGGTTACCGCCCGCCGATACGGACGATCCGAACCCGGGCTGACCGCCGATTCGATTTTTGAGGTGGGACGGGTGGTGTATCCCTGCGGGGCCAATTTGGCAGTGGTGCGGGTGGACAAGGAAACCGGTCAAGTGCTGGTTGAACAGCTGATCCTCTACTACGACATCGGTCAGGCCATCAACCCGATGCTGGTGGCCGGGCAGATGGAGGGGGGTGCCCTGCAGGCGGTGGGGGGTGCTTTATACGAAGAGTTCCGCTACGACGAGACCGGCAACCCGCTTTGCCTGTCCTTCATGGATTATCTGCTGCCCACTATCGCCGAGGCACCGGCTATAAACGCCATTGTCGGCCTACTTGACCCCACCACCACCAACCCGTTGGGCATTAAAGGAGCGGGCGAGGGGGGAGTCCCGGGGGTGGCGGCCGCTATAGCCTCCGCCGTGGAGCACGCTCTCGGGCGACCAGGCCTGATAAGCCGGCTTCCCATCCTCCCCGAACGAGTTCAACTCGCCAATAAGGGTGGTTAATCCCTACCCCTCCAGGAGGGTGCTGAAAAAGGTACGGTTGGCCCGCTAGCAAGAAACTAAACCTCGGTTAGACGAAAATGCGGCCCAGCATCCCTATCTTTTTCAGCACCCTCCCAGACTCTCTGCCGTTCCTTGGAACACCTTGTCCAGGAGGTGGTCGTCTTCCCCTTCGCCTGACCCGACCGCCTGCTTGATGTGGGCGATGGGGTCGTCGAGGCTCATCGGAAAGGGATAGTCGGTCCCGGCCGCCACCCGGTCGGCACCCACGGTGGCAATCAGATGCCCCAGCGCCCGGGGATCATGCAGCAAGGTGTCGTAGTAGAAGGCACCCAAAATGGCATCCGGATGCTCTACCACCCGATCGAAACCGGGTGCGTTCTTGGAGGCATGTACCGCTCGCCCGGCTAAATAAGGCAGAGCACCTCCACCGTGGGCCAAGAGGATTTTGAGTCGGGGCCATCGGGCAAATATGCCGCCGAAGTAGAGCCGTAGCGCGGCCAGGGTGGTCTCGAACGGATTACCGCACACGTTGCCCAGAAAATGGGACTGCATCCGGTCGGCCCCCATAACCCGAAACGGATGGATAAACAAGATCGCCCCCAGCGACTCCGCCGTCTCCCAGAGAGGGTCCAACCCGGCCTTATCCAGGTCGGTCCCGTTGATCTGGGTGGGAAGAGCCCCTCCCTTAAAGCCCTTCTCTGTCACGCATCGACGCAGCTCTTGGCCCGCCCTCCGTCCGTCTACCACCGGTAGGGCGGCCAACGCCAGAAAGCTCTCGTCGTCTCCTATGTCGGCGGCGGTTCCGTCGTTTAGCGCCCGACACCATTGCTCGGCTTCCCTGCCGGGAAGGTCATCGCCGGTAATGTCCATCCAGGGAGAGAGCATCTGGCGGCGGATTTCACGGTCCTTCATCCAGCGCCGTCGATCCGCCAGATCGATAAGCGCCGCCGGAACCGGGCGAGAAGAACCGGACGGAAAGCCCAGCCGCCGAGAGGTTAGGTCGTAGCGCACCGGAAGATCACCCGCTGCCGCCCGGGCCGGCACGCTGGGTGACAGGTAATGGGCGTGGAGATCGAAGATCAAGTTCTGGCGGCTTTCGAGTCGCTCCAGGCCACCTGCCCGCCCACCAACGTCATCGAAGCAGCCGTCTCGGCCAGCTCCTCCGGTGGCATAAGGCGCGGGTCTTGAGGGAAAACCGTGAAGTCGGCCAGATATCCGGGGGCGATCCGGCCCCGGTCTCGGGCCTGGCCGTCGGCTTCCGCCGGCCAAATAGTCATCATCGCCAGCGCTTCCTCGAAGGTGATGGCCTGGTGACGACCCCAGACCTTCCCGTCGGTATCGACCCTTCCCACCGCCGTGGCCACCGCTTTAAGGGGGGAGGCGTCGGGTATGACCGGGGTGTCGGAGCTGTGGATGGGCTTCAGGCCGGCGTCGATCCAGCTTCGCAGCGGGTAAAGATCCCCTACCCGATGTTCCCCCAAGGCGTCCAGGAAATCTGCCGACCGAAACCTCAGGAAGGCAAGCTGAGGCACCGGGATAATCCCGACCCGGCTCATGGCAGCGATCGTTTCCGCCGAAGTCAGGCAGCAATGTTCGATCCGGTGATTACGGCTACCCCCGTCCGACGGATTGGCAGACAAGGTTGCGGCCACTATCCGAACCGCCTCGTCGCCGATGGCGTGAATACACATCTGCCAGCCCAGAGCCGACCCTTGCCCAACCCGGGCTTCGAGACGGCCCCGGTCGAGATGCATAGACCCGCAAGAGGAAGAATCCTCATAAGGCTCGGCTAGGAGGGCGGTTCGGGGACCGAAGGCACCGTCCACAAACATCTTGGCCCCTCCGATCCGAAAGGAGTCGTCCCCGACACCAGGGCGGAGACCCAGCTCGCCCGCCGCGTCGAGCAGCTCAGCCCGGATCATCGAGGTAAAGCGGAGTCGGAGCGCCCCCCGCTCGCTCATCCGGAGAAACGCCTTGACCTCTTCGCCCGGCCTTGACATGGTCAGAGGGGCGGCGTTGGTCACATAGGCGAAGCCCTGCGAGAGAAAATAGTCGGTAGCCAGGTCGATGGCCCGCTCGTCCTCCTGATCCGACCAGGGAGGAATGACCTTGTCCATCAGGCTGCGGGCACCGTCCAGTAACTCGCCGGTCGGTACCCCATGCCGGTCACGTACTATCTCTCCGTCGGGAGGGTCGGGGGTGTTCGGGCCGATACCGGCTGCTTCCAAGGCGGCGTGGTTGGCCACCCGGCGGTGGAAGTCGAAGCTGTCCAGGACCACGCTACGGCCACCGTCCAGGTCGAGTTCAGTGGCGGTGGGGGCCCGGCCCTCAACCAACCGGGTCGGGTTATAGCCTCGACCTTTGATCCACTTTCCCGGTTCCAGGAGCCGGTGGGCAGCCTTGACCCGATCGACGATGTCCGTTACCGACCGGACGTCGGAAGGCCAACAGGGTACCCCCATCCGGGAGCGTCCGTAGTTGACCGCATGAACGTGGCTGTCGGCGAAACCCGGGAAGGCAAACCCTCCCTCCAGGTCGATTATCTTCGCCGAGGATGCCACCGCCTCCCGAACGGCTTGCAGGTCACCGCCGATCGCCTTGATCCGATTACCACTGACGGCGACAGCCCGGGTGGGGCCGCCGCCGTCAGTTACGAAATAGGCGTTGGTCAGAATCCGATCAGGAAGCAATCAACAATCGGTTTCCAAAGAGTTGGCTTCATCGATGATGGCCTGCTGATCGAAATCGTTGATCTCGTCCAACAGGTCGTCGATCACGTAGTCACCCATGTCGATCTGCTCGTTGATCACCCCACCCTGGATAAAGATGTTGACGTAGGTGTTCCATCCGGCTGCGTCCAGGAACCCGAACTGGTATTCGCCGCCCTGCTGAGGTGCGGTGGTGATATCGATAACGGCGGCCAAACCCGACCGTCCGGCTTCTTCGTCGGTGAACTCTTCGGGGATCAATTCCTTGAGCACGCACACCGCGCCGTCCAGGTTGGTATACGCCACCAGCTGGCCCTTGGCCGTGGCCCGACCCAGACCGATCAGCAGTTCGTCATCGTCCTTGAAGTCCTCGGCGGCCAGCAGCCCCTCTGCCGGAAGGGTGTTGAGCGAGGCGGGAGCAATGGTCATCGTGCCAAGACCGGCCGAGTTCATCGCCGCGATATCGGATTTGGCGGAGGAATAGGCGTCGATCCGGCCATCGTCCAAAGCCGCCTTGACGCTCGGGGCGTTGGTCCCGACCTCGATGATCTCCACATCGTTATCCGGATCCAATCCGGCTTCCACCAGCAAGGCTCTCACCAGAGGAACCTCGCCTCCGGCCAACTCGGAAATCCCGATCCTCAGCCCGTCCAGGCCCGCGATGTCCATAATGGGGGAATCGTTCGGAACAACCACATCGAACACCTCGCCGTAGGCGTAGGTGAAGAAGGGGTAGAGTCCGGCACCGGCCTCGATAGCGGGAAGCATCGCCCCCGGAACCCCCATGCCGGCTTCGGCGTTATTGGCGGCCAGGATCTGGGCGACATCGGCAGAACCTCCGGTTCCTTGCAGGTTTACGTCCAGCCCTTCGTCCTCGTAGTAGCCGAGGCCTACGGCGATCCAATAGCCATAACCGAATCCGCTGGTGGTGGACAGGGCCAGGTTGACCTCCCGTAGCTCCTCATCCTCCCCACAGGCCGCCCCGATCAAGGCCAGCACCACAGTTAGTGACAGCAGAACGGACCAGGGTCGGGCCGATCGGCTAATTTTGTGTCTCATTGCACCCTCCTTTACTGATGAATGGGTGATTTTTCTTCCCTCGTTATTCCTATTCCACACTGCGTCAGGTCACACCTCTACATGCCAGAAGAGTAGCCTCTTCTCCAGTACCGAGGCGATCAAAAACAAGGCCAATCCGATCAAGGACAGCATCAACAGATAGGCAAAAACGTCGTCGCTCCGAAACTGGAAGGCGGCGGTTTCGATCAGATGCCCGGCTCCTTCGTTGGTGCCGGATAACTCCCCCACGATGGCACCGATCAAGGCGAAGGTGATGGCCGACTTCAGTCCGGCGAAAATGGTGGGCACCGCGCCCGGCAGCCGAAGATGTCTGAACATCTGCCACCGGCTAGCCCTGAGTGATTTCATCAACAAACCGGCGTTTTCGTCGACCAAGGTGAGACCGGTGATGGTGTTGACCAGGACGGGGAAGAAGCAAATGGTGGCAGCCAGAGCAATCTTGGCCGAGATCCCATAGGCGAACCAGGCTATAAACACCGGTGCCAGGGCCACCCGGGGGGTGGACTGGAAGAGCACGATCATTGGATAGAAGGCCTTACGGAAGCTGGGCATCAGGGCAACGTAGACCCCCAAAAGGAACCCTCCCCCGGCACCCAGCACGAACCCGATGATGGTTTCCTGGAAGGTCACCCAGAAATGCCAGAGCACGAAACCGGTGGTTATGGCCTGAAAGAAGGCGGGAATGATATCGGTCGGACGCGACAGGACGATCGCCGGCCAGAAGGAAGGATCCAGCCAGCTGAGAAACTCCCAGATGACACAGAAGCTAAGTACCACCGAGCCGGTCAGAAGGATCTGGGTGCTCAAGGTACGCGCCCGAGAATCCGAAGCCAGCTGATCCACTCTGTGAACGGTGGCCTCCGTGAGGTTGGTGCCGGTCATCTCAGAGCTCATGACCAGGGGGTGCCGCTCATACGAGACCCATTAGATCGCGCACCTTCAACACGGTCTCGTTGTAGGCGGGGAGACGCTGGGATTCGGGAAGGCGGGGACGGGGCAGGTCGATTTCAAGGATATCCAGCACCCGGCCCGGGTGGGTGCCCATCACCACCACCCGATCAGACAGAAACACCGCCTCCCGGATGTTGTGGGTGACAAACAGGGCGGTCTTGTGCTGGTGCTCGGTTATCCGGGCCAGCTCCTGGTTGAGATACTCCCTGGTGAACTCGTCGACCGAACCGAACGGCTCGTCCAGCAGCATCAGATGTGGATCCGAGACCAACAGCCGGCACAGAGCGACCCGCTGCTGCATTCCCCCCGATAACTCCCGCGGATAGTGCTCCTCGAACCCGTTCAAGCGAACCAGATCGATCACTTCGGCGATCCTTTGGTCGATGTCAATGTCGTCGATGCCGGCGATCTCAAAGGGAAGCGAGATATTGCGGATGACATTGCGCCAGGGAAACAGGGTGGAGGTCTGGAACATTAGACCGATCTCCGCCCTCGGCTCGACCATCGGCTCACCTTCGAAGCTGACCCTTCCGGTGGTGGGGGCGAGCAGACCCGCCACGATCTTCAGAAGGGTGGACTTTCCGCAACCGGAGGGCCCGACCAGGCTGAGGAACTCGCCCTGATGCAGATCCACCGAAATGTCTGAGAGGGCTACGAACTCCTCGTCTCGCTTGGTAAAGACCTTGGAAACCCGGTCGATGGTGAGTACCGGCCCGGATGGGGTGGGGCCGGTCGGGGAAGCTTTATAGGAGTTGGCAGCCTGAGACCGGCGAACCAAATTGTGCTCCTCTCAAACCGATCGGGATATTCATGCCCAGCAGATAGCACAAGGCTACCCAATAGGAGTGCCCCCTTGTACCCTATCTTAAATGCCGACGGCGGTTCCTGAAGTAATGAGATCGGCCGAGTTGGTCGAAGGCGGAGAGATCCGGTTGTCGGAACACCCCGTACCCAGGCCACAGGCCGGATGGTCTCTGGTCAAAGTGGCGGCGGCCGGGGTATGCGGAACCGAGCTCCACTTCCTGGAGGGTCTGATGAACCCGATGGGGTTTCCTCGGGTGCTCGGACACGAGATAGCCGGAATGACCATAGATTCCCGGTCCGGTTCCGCAGGAGCTCTGGTGGCGGTCTATAACGTGTTGAACTGCGGAAGCTGTCGATTCTGTCGGAGCAACCGAGATCGTCTGTGCGTCCGCTCCCGGGGAATGGTCGGGTTCACCTGTGATGGCGGCTTCGCCGAGTATGTGTGCGCACCGGACGCCAACCTGATACCTGTTCCTGAGGGGCTGGCACCGGATGTGGCGGCGGTGCTCGCCTGTAGCGGGATGACGGCTGTCCATGCGGTGCGGCGGGCCGGGGTGAGCCTGGGCGAAACCGTGGTCGTCAACGGAATCGGCGGTGTCGGTCTGATGATCGCCCAGGTGGCGGCTCTGGTAGGCGCAACCGTGGTGGCGGTGGGCGACCATCCCGACAAGATCAATATGGCCTGCACCCATGACGGCCCGCTCGGACTGCTAATCGAGGAGAAAAGCGGATACGACAACCTGGAGGAGCGGGTGGTAGGCCTGGTAGGGACAAAACCCGAGGTCTTCTTTGAGACGGTGGGAACCCGGGCAACCATGGCCGCCGGATTTAGATGCCTATCCCCCGGGGGCAGGTTCGTCCAGGTCGGTTACACCGGGGATCGGATCGACCTTCATCCGGGCGAGCTGATCCGCAACGAGCTCAGCATTATCAGCTCGGCGGCGGGTTCGAAACAGGACCTGGAAACCGCCTTGGCGTTGGCGGCCTCCGGTCGGATCCGACCGGTTATCGCCGACCGCTACCCGCTGGACCGGATTGAGGAGGCTATCGGTGGGTTAAGGAACCGCCGGGTGCTAGGCCGTAACGTGGTCGTGTTCAACCCATAACCGGGTTCCCAAACCGGACGCTCGGCGAGCGGAGCGTTCTATGCCCAGCCTCAGGGCGGTTTCGGATCCGATGATGGTCACCTTATCCGAGGCTCGGGTAACGGCGGTGTAGAGGAGCTGGCGGGTGAGCAGACGTGACTCGGTGGAGGGAAGCGAGACCACCACGTTCTTGAACTGAGAGCCCTGGCTCTTATGAATGGTGAGGGCATGCACTGTGGAATGTTCCCCCAGGTAGGTGGGAGGAAAGGCCCGAACCGGCTCCGGCCCGAAAACCACCCGCAGGCCGTCTTCGGTCTGAATCGTCAGGCCGATGTCCCCGTTGAATAACTCCAGTCGGTAATCGTTGGAGGTGATCATTACGGGTCGTCCCGGATACCACTCCCCGCCGTAACGCAGGCCGGCAAACCGCTCATCCAAAGCCGCTTCGATAGACCGCTGCCATTCCGCCACGCTGCCCTCGCCCTCCCGATTGGCGGCTAGGACAGCCAGCTCTTCCAGGGAAGACAGAACGGCGGCCGGGCTATCGGTTGACCTCGCCTGCTCGACCAGCCGGGACCGGTGTTCGATCAACCGCTGCATCTCGCGCTCGAAAGCCTCGGAGGAGGTGTCGGGAACCCAGGTGAGCGCCTCGTCCCCGGCTTGTAAGAAACGCACCCCCTGGTCGGCGTCCCCCTTTTTGACCGCCTGGGCGAATGCGTTGATCATCCCCCTTTCATCATGTCGATGGACCTTGTCCAGCACCACCACCCGGCGTCCGATCCTGGACTTGGTCTTCTCCACCCTCTGGTACGACAAATCCACCGCCGGGCCTACGATGTCGGCCAGTACCGTGCCCACCTCGATCGACTCCAGCTGGAAGGGATCTCCGACCAGCACCACCGAAGCGTCATCCCGCACCGCCGACAGCAGCTTGGCGGCCAGCGGCAGGGATACCATCGACATTTCGTCCACGATCACCAGATCATGGGGTAACCGGTTGCGGGCATTATGTCGGAACCGTCCTCTCCGCCAGGTCCAGCCCAGCAGCCGGTGAATGGTGCCTCGGGAGATAGTTGACAAACGTTGCTGCACCAGCTCCGACTGGATCAGGGAAGCGGCCTGGGCGACCTCCTCTCCGAGCCGAGCCGCCGCCTTACCGGTAGGAGCGCAGAGAGCCACCCGCGGAAAGGGCGGATGCGATTGTTCGGCCAAGGCGACCAGCATCCGCCCCAGAACGTAGGTTTTGCCGGTGCCCGGCCCACCTGCCAGCACCGTTAAAGGCCCGGAAAGGGAGCGAACGGCGGCCTGGTGCTGAGGGTTTACCACTCCGTTTTCAACCGGTGGGAATATCCGGCCCAAAGATTCCCTCAGTTCCGGTTCCAGAATCCCATAACCGTTCGAACAGCGACCCTGGATCAGCTCTACCAGCTGCTGCTCGTATCGGAAGTATCGTTCGGAGTAGAGACGACCGCCCGTCAGCACCAACGGCTCCGGGCCCAACCCGTCCCCCACCATTCGGCTCTGCTGCAGGGCCTTAAGCCACTTCTCGGGGTCGGGCCAGAGCTCTTCCGACAAATCAGATTCCTGACCTTCGGCGGTGGCGATATCCCTTTGCTGATCCAGCCGAATACAAACGTGCCCGAAGCGGGATCCCCGCACCACCAGTGCGGCTGCCAAGATCACCTGTTCGTCGGTTTCCCCGTAGAGTCGGGCGATCACGGTCGCCGCGTGCACATCGACCGGAGACAATATCCCGGCGTCGTTGAAGGCTGCCAACCTGCCGGAAGCGGCGAGCACTATCCCGCTTCGGGCCGCCGCCTTCTCGATCCTTTCCTCAAGAGCGCTCATCCTCTCCCTCCGACGAACAGATCGCTAACCGCCTGGATGGCCCGAAAGGGCGGGAACCAGCGAGCCACCCCGCATCTTTCCCCGTCGATAACCGGGGTATCCGGGCCGATCATCCCCCGGATATAGAGATAAATCGAACCGCCCAGGTGGTTCTGTGGTCGATAATCGGGGAGGCGGTAGGCCAGGTAGCGATGGAGCGCCACCTGATACAGCAACGACTGCAGAACGTAGTGGCCCTTCTCCATCGAACGGCCCATCGACTCCGGCCCGTAATCGGCGATCTTGGCTTCCTCCTGCCAAGGGGTCAAAAAGTTGGACTTGAAGTCCATGGCGAAATATCTGCTTCCACCGGTGGAAGGCGAGGGCAGTGCCAAGGCCAAATCGATTATGCCGGTCAGATAGCCCCGGAAGCCCGCGGCGGAGTGTTCCCCCAAAAGCGTGAAGTAATCCCGATAGGGATCATCAAGCGGTAGATGTTCAAGGGTGGTGGCGGACAGATCGGCTAGAGAAACCTGGGAGGTCTGGTCACACACCGGCAGCTCGAACACCATTTCCTTGGCATAGGCACCTGGTTCCAGATCCCGCAGGGCCGGGGCACCCTCTTCCGGGCCGAGCGGGGTTTTCAGCATGGCCACCAGACCATCCACCAGGACATCCGCCTCGTAATCCACCGAGCTGTAGCGGGTCAGCTCGTCGTGTTCGGCTCGGATGGCCGCCGCCAGGTCGGGGGCTTTGAAGGGAACCCGCTCGAGCAGGGAATGGATCAGGGATCCGAACCGGGGGCCCTTTGGAAGGTTGTCCAGGATCAACCGAGGATGGTCGGGCTCCTCGCCCCCACCAGTACCCGCCGAGGCAGACATGGTCGGCTCCTCGGCTTCGTCGATCCGACCATCCTGCTCCGGAAAATCTTCCCCGTCCGCCAACGGGTTATTCGGCGACAACGACGAGAACGACACCCGTCTCCACAGATAGTCAAGGGGACGGTCCAGGCGGGCGATCTCCAGTCCGGGCGGGACGTCAAACCGGGGCCGATAGTCGGCCAGCGGCTCGGGTCCGGGCAGAATCTTCTCCTCCAACACCCCCGGGATGGTCTTCTGCAAAGGTCGGTGCTTATCCGAACCTTCGGTAACCCGGGACATCACCTCGGCCAGCTTGGATTCATGTGACCTTCCGGTGTCCTCGATCCACCAGACCATCAGACGATGCCGGGCTCGGGTCAAGGCCACATAAAGCAGACGGCCTTCCTCGGCGGCCTGTTCATCCTTGGCCCTCTGCTTATGGGTTTCGAAATCTTTATGGCCGGTTCCACCCACATCGATCAGCCTTCGTTTGGGCCGGTCGATGGCCTCCGAATGCTCCTCGTGGAAGACCGGAATCTCGATTTTTCCTCCAAAGCTATCCCACAGGTAGGGAACCAGCACCACCGGAAACTCCAGGCCTTTAGCGGCGTGAATGGTCAGCACCTGAACCGCGGCCGCGTCGGTTTCCAGCCGGCGCTGGCGGTTCTCGGAATCCTCTACGTTGTCTCTGGCGTTCCGTTTCGCCTCGTCCATGGCCGCCTCCAGCCAGACCACCAACGATCCCACCCGACCCCGCCGCCACACCGAGTGCATTTCCTCGGCTATATGGCCCAGATCGGTCAGCAATCGTTCGCCACCGGTTTGTTCTAGAACCTTGGTGGTCATGGCGGTAAGGCGATCCACATCGATAAATAGGGCGGGTACACCCCGGTCATGGAGCAGAGATTGCCAACGGATAAACCGGCGCTGATGATCCCGAACGTCGTCATCGGACAGGCTGGCCACCTCCGCCAGGTCCAGCCCTCCCAGGCTGGTGGTCAGGGCCATCCTGACGTAATCGAAACGGTGGGGCCGTTCGACCGCCAACATGAAGCGACGCCAATCCTGCGCCGCCGGTGAATCGAAAACCCCGCCGGTACGGGCCGCAACCGACGGCACCCCTCTATCCCGCAGCCGGCTCCTGATGCTCTCCACCTGCTTTCGGGTTCGACATAGTACGGCGATATCACCCGGCTCGATAGTACGCCAACCATCTTCGCCCTTCAGGGTGGCGTCGGACATCAACAGCCCGGCAATCTGGTTGGCGGCATCTGCTGCCACCGCATCACGGGCGTAGTCCAAGCGAAGATTGCCTGACTTGATTCGAGGCCCCGGATAATCTTCGGCAAAGCGGCGGATTTGGAGGGCGGCACCGGCCGCGGAAAGCCGAGACTCTCGATGCATAGGGGCCGGTTTCACCCGACTGTACCGGATCTGTTCATCACCGAAGGTGGCCCCGTCCAGCAGGTGATCCAAAGCCTCGATCAAAGGGCCGTCGCTGCGCCAATTGGTACTCAGGGTGTGGTGGGCATCGGCACCTCGGACCGCGGTCAGATAGGAATCTATGTCGGCTCCGCGGAAGGCGTAGATGGACTGCTTGGGGTCACCGATAACCACCAGCCTGGAGGGATCGAATACCGCCCTGATCGCCTCCCACTGGATGGGGTCGGTGTCCTGGGCCTCGTCGATCAGCGCCACCGTATAGCGCCGGCGCAGCAGCGATCGGGCATCCTCTCCGATCTGAGGGTCGGTCAACGCATCCCGAGCTTCCGTCAACAGGTCGTCGAAGATGACGGTCCCGGCACTCTGAAGCCGCCGCGCCACCGTCCCTTTTATCCGATGAGCCATATCCACCCGTACCTGAGGTACATCTTCTTCGTCGTCCCGCTCGGGAACGATCCTGGCATCGGGAGTGGTGGCTATCGCCTTGCCGATTGCCTGCAGGTCCGCCGCCGTAACCATTTCGACCCTTTCGATCGGTGCCCGGGCGAAACGGTCGGCGATCAGGTCTTCGGCGGCACGGCGCACCAAAAGCTCGTCCAGATCCCTGGGATCAAGCCAACCCGCTAATCGGGACCGAAAACCCAGCTTGAGCAGCAGGCGCTGGGAAAACCCGTGGATGGTAAAAATCTGGGCACGGTCGAAGCGGGTCAGAGCCGCATCCAGCCGTTCTGCATATAGCTGCCTGAGTTGGGCCGGAGCATTGAACAGTCCTTTCAGGTGGTCGGCCTCCTCTGCTCCGGCCTTACCCTCCAAGGCGTGGAATGCCTCGACCATCTGTCGTCTGATCCGACCTTTCAGCTCGGCAGTGGCCGCCGTGGTGAAGGTGACCACCAAGATCTCCTCCAGGTCCAAGCCTTCCTGCGCCACCAGCCCGGTGACCAAGGTGGAGATGGTGAAGGTCTTGCCGGTGCCGGCGCTGGCCTCGATGATGGTGCGGCCTGATCCCAGAGGCTCGGTCAGGTCGAAGGGAGTGGGTGGGGTTCTCAAACCTGTTTCTCCCGTAGCAGGGGAAGGATGGTCCCCCAAAGGCGGCGGGCGTAGTCCTGAAACCCACTCTCCAATAGATCTTGCGTCAGAGCCAGTTCGGAGAAAAGGAGCTTATAGGAGGGGTCATCTGCTTCGGTACCGTATCGGTAAGTGTCGGGCTCCCATTGTTTCCGGGCTTCATTAAAGGCGGCCCCCCTATCGTTGCCCAGCTTGCGCTGCCAGATGTAGGCGGTTTCAATCGGCAGGGGAATCGGTGCCGACAACCCCTCCTCGTATATCTTCAACAACTCGGACAGCAGATGTTCCGCCTTTTCAAGGCGTTGCTCTTCGGTTTGACCCAAGGGCTGGAAGCTGACCATCCATTCGGTTTTTTGGGTAGGTGCCCGGCCGATCAGCACGGCATACCAAGGCTTTGAAGGCTCCAAGACCGACAGGAACAGCATCTGAACGTAGGCTCTCAGCCGGTGTTTACCCTTCAGCCTGGATGGGGTTATCAGCTCGATTCGGGCCGTGGTCGGGTCGGCATGAAGCGAACCCTCCAGTAGCTTTCCGTCCACTTTGATAGTGCCGGTGTACTGTCGATATCGGCTTAGGTCGTGGCCGATCTCCTGGGCGGCCCGCATCAGGTTTTCGGCCTGGGATCTGGCGGCCATCAGCCCCGGCTCGCCCAGATTCCCCGGCGGTAACGAATCCGTGGCTCTCTCTCTGGAGATCAGCTCGTCCAGCTCGAAACCCTCCAAAAGCCCTTTCAACAACCGGTCCGTTACCCCCCATTTGCCCAGTGGATCGAGTTTGGTGGCCACGGTATCGTCATCGATCTCCCCCAGATCGGGAATCCTGAATCCCAGCCTGGCGCGGATGAACCCTCGGCCCGGATGCTCCAGGAAAGCAATGAAGTCATCCAACCGGATTTCCTCGATATCCGGGGCGGAGATAGTCAAAGGTGCCCGATCCAGGGCCTGATTCGGGCGTTGCAAAACCGCTTCGGAACCCTTCATCTGGAGGGGGTCAAAACCCCAAGGGCCGGGTAATCCCATCTCCCCGGCTATAAAGTTTCGGGGGCTGAACGGTTGTAGGGGATGGTGGTAGGTGATTTTTTCCAAGCCGGCCCGGCCCAGCATTTGGGATAACACATCCTGCAGCTCGGCGACCGGAACCGCCGGAGGATATTCGGCGTTGGTCATCTGATCCCGTCCCGAATAGGTAATCACCAGGTGGTCTCCGGCGGCCATCAACGCATCAAGCATCAGCTGCCGGTCTTCTGCAGATCGATCCCTATCCCCGATCAGCTCATGGTCGGCCAGCAGATCGTCCCCATCAGATCGGCCGGTGCGAGGGAACCGCTGGTCGTCCATGCCGAGAAGGCAGATCACCCGGTAGGGAACCGACCGCATCGGTGCCAAGGTACAAACCGTGGTGTCGCCGGTCCTGAAGTGCAGCGGGCTGGGTTTTTCGTTGGCCCAGCGATCGATAACCAACCGGGCTTCGACCGGCCCGATGACCGGATCAACCCCGGAAGCGTCGGGTGGGGGGAAGCTCTCTTCCA
This sequence comes from Acidimicrobiia bacterium, assembly GCA_009841075.1. GTDB lineage: Bacteria > Actinomycetota > Acidimicrobiia > Spongiisociales > Spongiisociaceae > Spongiisocius. The sequence goes on from VXMP01000022.1 coordinate 80,254, forward strand.
GCAGCCGCTCCAGCTGACGCCACTGCCATTGTTCATCCCACGCCGGGGCGGCCAGCAACCCCACCGAGGTGGCAATGGCCCTACCCCATTCCGAATGGGGTCGAGAGACGCTCAACAGATCAACAACCGTCCCTACCCGATCGAGCAGCTGGGCCAACAACCCGGCCGTATCGGCCTCTCCGCCCTCCACCCCTTCCAAGGGTGCCATCGACCCGACCACCCGAACCGGATCATCAGAGTAGAAAACCCCGGCCAAGGCCCGGTCCAGGCCTCGCCGCCAGGTTTGATCGTCATGATCGCCTGCCTCCCAGCTGCGCCGGTGGTCGGCATCCAAACCCCAGCTGATGTTGACATCCTCGATCATCGACGCCAGGGCATCTGAGGCTTCTTCGTCGATTCCAAACAGCCGTCTGACCACCGACATCGCTATCAGCTCCCGTACCTCGCCCGCTTCGATTCGGGAACCGGCCATCTCCAATACGGTGGCGGCAAACCGAACCAGCGGGTTGGTGGCGGACGGTGCCCGGTCGGCTATCCGCACTCTCAGGTCGGGCAGAGGATCGCCGGAAGCTTCCAGCAAGTCCCCTTCCAAGAGGTTTTCGTCCTGGTCGGAGGAGACGCTCCCGAGGAAGGAGGCTTCCATAAGCGGAGCGAAGGTAGCCAGATCCGGGGTCATTATCACCACATCCCTCGGCTCCAGGGTGGGGTCGGAGGAAAGCAGATGCAAAATGGCGTCTCGGGTTACCTCTACCTGGCGACGATCCCCATGGCAGACGTGGATTTGGATGGAACGATCTCCTTCGGCTGGGGCGTCGATCGAAGTTGGCAGGCGGTTGAGGCGGATGTCGGCCTGAAGCCGGCCAAGCAGATGGGCAGGTACGGATTCGGATTCGGCGGTGGTTTGGGAATCTGCGCCGGACAGACCGGGCCACCCTCCCAAGACGGCCTGAAACTCTCGACTCTCCTGTGCCCAGGAAATCAACAAGGGATGCTCGGCCAGGTCGGCGGTCGGGTCATCAGATCGGAGGGTTCGGGCCCGGTTCTTCTCTCTACCCAGCCGGCCGACGGTTCGGTTCCAGAGGACAGGCGAGGGGTGCAGCAGATACAGGTGGACGTCCCGTACCTCCGCCAACGTCTCCCACAATTCCAGGTCCCGGGGATGGGCGGTGGTAAGCCCGTAAATCCCCAGCCGCTCGGGCAGAACCGGGCGAATCGAGCCTTCCCGGATCGGTGCCAGCGCTTCAGGCAGGAGCTCGGGCATCGTCGGGACGTCGATCCGATTGCGAACCAACCTCCACAGCCGGGGCTGCCACAACTGATCCGCAGGTATCGGCCCGCCATCCGGCCCCCGGTCTTCACCCGAGCGCCAGGCCCGCACCATTTCGGGCCGCCAGATCGAATAGTGGCTTATCAAACCGGATATCTTGCGGGCGGCTCGATGGCGGCGGCTGTTCTCCGACGGTTCCACCATTCCACCTTCGAGATAGCGGGCCAGCAGGCCCATCCAGGACTCATCACGGTGCTCGTCAAGGACGGTCAAAATATGGCGGGTGAGAGCGGTCCCTTCCCACGCCTCTATCGATCGGGCCAGATCGGGCACCTCCAGCAAGACCTCACGTAGCAACCGGCGTGGCGAGGGAAACTCCAGGTTGGCGCATATTCCACTACCTACCCGTTGGCCCATCTCGGAGGCGATCCGCTGGGTAATCCACCGCTCGATCCCCCTGGTAGGAACCGCCACCAGATCGGGACCGAACGGGTCGGGAGGAGGTTGTTCAAGCAGGTCACATAGCACTCCTACCAGATCGTCCGGATGGGATCGAACATGCAAGAAAAGGGCCACTACCTACCTAAGGATTGCGTAAACAGGGAGCCTACCTTTCCACGCTGACACAAGTTCCTACCCTGGGTTCAAATCGGGACGGAACCTACCATCGCGACCTTACCATCGCGACAGATCTAGAGGTCAGCGATCACCTTGGCCAGGTCAACAAACGGACGAAGGAGGCCCGGTATTTTTCAGGTGGGTGGCTATAGCTTCGGACAGGAGCGGGGGGACGGCATTACCTATTTGTTTGGCGATTTCGATCTTGGTTCCGCACCATACGAAATCATCCGGGAAGGATTGGAGTCGCGCCGCCTCCCAGTGACTGATCGAGCGATTCACCTGCCTGTCCCGATCATCAGGGTGCCATTGGGGATGGAGGTATCAACCCTTCTCCGGCTTGAAGAACTCGGTGCGGATGGTCAAGGAAGGACGGCCCCACTCCATCCGTCCCATCACATCAACCGTCCCCGTAGGTTTGTTCTTCCAGCAGTCGGGCAGAAGATGGTCGGGAAGGTCGAACCTCCCCCCGCCGGGCGGTATCAGCTCATAGCGCCTCAAAGACTTCTCCCTCGGACTCCTGGAAAGGTGCACCTCGGTTACCTTGAACGGACCGTCGACACCGGAATCCAGGTGCCGTACCGGAAGGGCGGTAGGCCCGGTCTCCAAGGGGATACCCTCAAACGCATCCCGTACGGTCGCCCACCTGTTCAGAAAGAGGTCGTCGCCGTGGGTAGCGGGCGGGAGAGAGGTGGTCCCAAGTCGCGACCCGATGACAATGGCCCGCCTGCGGCGCTGGGCCACCCCATAGTCGGCGGCGTTCAGCACCCCGGCGGTTAGTTGGTATCCACCTAACCGCCCATCCTGAGACCAGTCCAACAACATTCGGTACTGGTCGGACTTGAGAAACTGCGGAACATTCTCCAACACGAACACCCCTGGCCGGGCCAAACGAACCACCCGGGCGAATTCACGCCACAACAGATTACGAGGGTCGTCAGGGTTACGGGTACCGAGGTTAGAAAACCCCTGGCAGGGTGGACCCCCCACCACCACGTCGGCCTCGGGGAATACCCGGTCGGGAACATCCGTAATGTCATCACAGACCACATGATCCCCGAAGTTTGCCCGGTAGGTAGCCGCAGCCGAACGGTCCCACTCCACCGCCAGAATCGGCTCAAACCCGGCCCGGTGGAAACCCTCGGTCAGGCCGCCGCACCCGGCGAATAGATCAATCAGTTTCACCTGCCTCAACCCCTTGTCCGGAGGATAATCACATATACGTTATTCGATACCAAAGAATATAGCGCGGGCCTGTGACAAAAACCCCGATACCCTTGAACGAAACATGCCCTTTAACCCACCTCTTCCCACCAAATCCGCCCAGATGAGCCGGGTCAAGAACAGTAATACCGCCCCTGAAATGGCCATCCGGCGCGAGCTTTATCGACGGGGCCTCCGATATCGGGTGAATATGATCCTTCCCCAAATGTGCCGGATCCGACCCGACCTGGTGTTCCTCCGCTCCCGCGTGGCGGTTTTCGTTGACGGCTGCTTCTGGCACCGCTGCCCCGAGCACGGAACTTCACCCAAAACCAACCGCGAATGGTGGCGCAAGAAGCTCGACACCAACGTCAGCCGGGACCGAGCCGCCGACTCGGCTCTGGTCGAGGCGGGCTGGAAGGTGATTCGTATCTGGGAACACGAAAACGTGATGCGCGCCGCCGATTTGATCGAAGAAACCGTGCGCAAACGCTCTTCGAGGACTTCGAAGCGCACATCCTGGAAACCCCGATGAACGGCTATCTTGAGAGAATGACCGAAACCGAATGGGCGTTTGATGATCCGTGGCCTACTTTGGATGACGCTCTGGAGGCGGCCGAAATAGTAGCCGACCGCGCTCGAAAACTGTTCGGGGACGAGCTGGTCGAAGTGTTGCTCTATGGCTCACGGGCCCGAGGTGATCACTGCCCCGAATCCGACCTGGACATCCTGCTGGTAACCAAGTCCGAGGGCGAGGAACGGCCCAACCGACTGCAAGAACAACTAGACGACTCCATCTTTTACGAGATGACCGTCCAATGCTTTATCTGGTCGCTGGTTTCGATCCGAACCGCCTCGGTCAACCAGGTCCGCAACTGGGATACCACCTTCTATAGAAACGTCCGCGCCGAGGCAATCGGAGTACCGTGACCCACCTGGACGAAGTAGCCGCTCTCATTGAGAGGTCGCGCGCCAACCTCGCCGATGCGGTTGCCAATCATAGGGAAGGTCGCTATCGCACTGCTGTTGCTTTGTCTTATTACGGGATATTCTATGCCGCCAAAGCGGTGCTCGCCTACCGCCGGGAGGGGGCTAAAACCCACCGAGGGGTTATATCAGCATTCAACCGGGTGGCCGTTGCCCACTCTGACTTCCCGATCGATGTCTCTCGCCTACTGAAAGTCGCTCAAACCCAGCGGCTGTCGGCGGACTACGACATGTCTAGAGCAGTTGGGGATTGGCAAAAACAAGAGTCTTCTTTGGCTATCGAACGAGCGACTACCTTCTTGGATGAGGTGGAAGCCTGGTTGATGCGAAATAGTCTGCCCGACGAAGACCTCTTCTAGCGGTTCATGCATGGCCCGGGAAATCGGGTGGATAAGGTGGGAAAGCCTGCGCCAGATCCGAGATTTCGCCGCTTAGCCTCTTCAGTGTCTCGTCATCCGCCCGATGGCGCAGGGAGCGAGTGATCAGGTCGGCCACCTGGACGGCCTGGGCCTCTTTCATGCCGCAGGTGGTGATGCCGGACGTCCCGATCCGAAGCCCGCTGGTTATGTAGGGCGGGCGAGGGTCATAGGGGATGCCGTTCCGGTTCAGCGTGATGCCCATTGAATCGAGCAGCGTGGCGGCCTCTTTACCGGTGAGGTCCGGATCGATGGACCTCATATCCAGCAAAAGCAGGTGGTTGTCGGTGCCGCCCGAGACCACCCGCACCCCCCGCTCGGTAAAGGCAGCGGCCATGGCTGAGGCGTTGGCCACGATCTGGGCGGCATAGGATCGGAAGCCGGCGGTCGAGGCCTCTTGGTAACAAACCGCCTTGCCCGCGATCTGGCTGATGATCGGACCACCCTGCATGTCGGGGAACACCCCTTTGTTTAGCTCCTTCCCGTACCCCTCCTTGGCGATGATCATGCCGCCACGTGGTCCCCGCAGGGCCTTGTGGGTGGTAGCGGTCACAATGTCGGCGAGGGGCACCGGATTGGGGGAGGCCTTACCCGCCACCAGACCGATGAAGTGGGCGGCGTCCACCATGAAAAGGGCACCGATCTCGTCGGCTATCGACCGAAAGGCCTGATAGTCAAGGTGTCGTGAGTAGGCAGAATATCCGGCGAGGACAATCTTGGGTCGATGCTCCAAGGCTTTGGATCGAACCTCATTCATATCGATCCGCTCGCTCGCCCGGTCCACGCCATAGGGGATGAAGCGATAGAACCGGCCCGAGAAGTTGACCGGCGATCCATGGGTGAGGTGACCGCCTTCGGCCAGGCTGAGGCCCAGCACCTTGTCGCCCGGTTCGAGAAAGGCGAAATAGACCCCCATGTTGGCCTGCGCCCCCGAATGGGGTTGAACGTTTACATATTCACCATCGAATAAGGCCTTGGCCCGGTCGATGGCCAGCTGCTCCAGGCGGTCCACCCATTCGCAGCCTTCGTAGTATCTGCGCCCTGGATATCCCTCCGCATACTTGTTGGTGAAGATCGACCCGCAGGCCTCCATAACCGCAGGTGAGGCAAAGTTCTCGGACGCGATCAGATGGATATGGGTGTTCTGCCGGGTCAGGTCTCCACGGATCAGCCCGGCTACTTCGGAATCAACCTCTTCGATGGGCCGCATGTCGGTCATTTGTCCGCCTCCCGGACGAAGGAATAGGTAGGTTTCAGATTACCTTCATTCCCTCTCAAGTCGGGCTCGGATGGGGTCGGGAACCGAAGGCGAGGCAGGTGCCATCAGAAAGGTAATAGCTATTTCTCCGGCATGATTAACCCCCACGTCCGTGCCATCCAGGGGAACATCCCCGAAGTCTTCCTGGTAGTTGTGGGTGAAGGTTCCGTCAACCTGTTTGTGATGCATTTGTCCGTAAGTGACCCGGGCGGGTGGTACCACCCTCCGGGGGGTGTCGGATCGGGCCTGCCAGGGTAGGTTCACCGACACCACATCGGCTTCATAGTTCGTTGCCATCAGGTCGCGCAGAATATCGACCGAAATCTCGGCCAGGCCCTCCCAGGTCGGTTTCGAGTCGGGGGATTTCATCAACGGATACCAGGTCTGCCAGGCACCCGGCACCCCGGTCGAGAAGGCCACGGACGGGATTCCCAGCTCCCATCCTTCGAAGGCGGCACCCACCGTCCCCGAGCTGATGATGTAGCCTGCACCGTGGTTATACCCGATGTTGATACCCGAAACCACCAGGCGGGGAGGATCTTCAAAGTAACCCGCCCCTACCTGCACGGCGTCGGCCGGGGTTCCCGAGACGGTTATCCAAGGATGGCCTTCCCCCTCCACCTCCGCCACCCGAATGGGCTCGAATCGGGTTAAGGCCTTGCCGATCCAGCTGCGTTGGGTGGCAGGCACGACCACTCTGGTTTCTCCCAGGGTAAGGAGGGCATCAAAGAACGGCTTGAGGGCCGGGCTGTCAACGCCGTCATCGTTGGTGAGGAGAATCCAGGACACGAAAGGCAAGGCTAGCCCTAGGATGGGGGCCGTGGAAAACCTGAAAGCCGCCGCCGTAACGGTTAGCGACGGTGTGACCTACGGAACCAGGGCCGACCGGTCAGGAGACGTGCTGGCCGACCGTCTTGCCGGCCTTGAATTTCAGGTGGAACGCCATGTGGTCTCCGACGATCGGCCGGAAATCGAGCGCCTTCTATCCAGGCTGGCCCGCGACCGTGCCCTGATAGTTACCACCGGAGGAACCGGGTTCGGTCCCAGGGATGTCACCCCCGAAGCCACCACCCGCCTTATAGATCGCCCGGCGGCCGGATTGGCCGAGCTGATCCGAGCCGAGGGCTTGAAGCACACACCCATGGCGGCCTTGTCACGGGGAGTGGCGGGCGTGATCGGAACCTGCCTGGTGGTAAACCTCCCGGGAAGTCCGAAGGCGGTCGCCGAGGGCATGGACGCCCTGGAACCCTTGCTACCCCACATCCTGGATCTGCTGGGTGGAGACACCGAACACCCACCCTCTTGACACCCTCAAAACCAGAGCCCGCGCACCCCATAGATTCAAAATCCACCTATAAAGTGCTGAACCTTAGATTCGCAGAAACGTCTAATAAGCTGGGGAAACGCTCACAAGAACGCGAAAAACGACACACCTCGCCCGGCTACGCCGGGCCCCAGCCCCCGCCACCGCCTCCGAAAAAGGAGCGTGGTCAGCCATGCCCGGACTGAAGCCGGGAGACTGCGGTTCGGCTGTTCGCTCCATACGTTTATGTTCCCTTGGGGCCGGGGATCCGATCGGGGTTCCTATTCCTCTTACCCGGCCTTCGGTGCTTGGCAACCCTCTACGTATCATGACTTTCAGACAATTTCA
>VXMP01000052.1 GCA_009841075.1 Acidimicrobiia bacterium
ACCCACGGCTACCGCCGACCCCCCGCCGGAAGGGCACGCCCCGGCGGTAATCGAGGCCACCCCGGAGTTCGAGGCCGCCGCCGCCCGCGCCGACTCTCGCAGGGGCTTCCTGCTGGCCCTGCCCTCCTATCTCTACCTGGTTCTGTTCTTTGCGGTTCCCTTTGGAATCGTGGTGGTCTACTCGATAGCCACCCGCAACACCATCGGCGGAACCGACCTGACTGGCTGGAACCTGGACTCTTATCGGCGTCTGGGCGAACCGATCGTCCGGGACATCCTTTTCCGTTCGCTGTGGATAGCCCTGCTGACCACCCTGATCTGTCTGGTGGTCGCCTACCCGTTCGCCTACTTCATAGCCACCCGGACGCCCACGGTTCGCAACATCCTGTTGGTGGGGGTGATGATCCCCTTCTGGACCAACTTTTTGGTACGTAATTACGCCTGGCGGGTGATCATCGGAACGGACGGCCCCTTCACCACGGTCACCGAGGCCATCGGGCTGGGTCCGAGAGAGATCCTGTTCACCCACTCGGCGGTGATCCTGGGCCTGGTCTATGGCTACCTCCCGTTTATGGTGTTGCCGCTCTATGCCGCCATCGAGCGTATAGACGGAAGCCTGATCGAGGCAGGGCGTGATCTCTACGCGTCGGGGGCGCAGACCTTCCGGCGGGTGCTGCTTCCGCTTTCCATGCCCGGGGTGCTGGCCGGCTCCATTCTGGTGTTCGTGCCCAGCCTGGGTGCCTACGTAACGCCCCAGATCCTGGGGGGCGGTAAATCGACCATGCTGGGCTCCTACATAGTGGTTCAGTTCCTGACCGCCCGCAACTGGCCGCTCGGGGCCTCTCTTTCCTTCGTCCTGATGACTGTGATGCTGGCCGCCACCTTGATCTATTTCCGGGCGGGGGGAAGAACCCTGTGAACCGCCGGAGCGCAAGGCCATGATGGGCGGCTTCGCCCGACCGGGGCGGATCTCGAAGTGGGCTCTGTCGGGGACGGCCTGGGTGGTGTACGCCTTCTTCTACGCCCCGATCCTGTTGCTGGTCATCTTCTCGTTCAGCGACGACCGAAACGTGGGCCGCTGGGGAGGATTCACCCTGTTCTGGTACGACGAGTTCATCGGACATACCCAGCTCCAGAACAGCCTGTGGGTGTCGATCAGGGTGGCGCTGCTGTCGACGGTGATATCGGTGGTGCTGGGGACGCTGGCCGCCCTGGCCCTGGAGCGCTTCCGGTTCCGCGGCCGCCGGGTGTTCGACGCCCTGTTATACCTCCCCATCATCATCCCCGACGTCACCATGGCGGTGATGATGCTGCTCTTTTTCTCCGAAGGGATCCGCATCGCCGGCCTGCTGCTCGGGCTGGACCTGGCCAAGGGGTTCACCACCATCACCATCAGCCACATCGCCTTCAACATCAGCTTTGTGTCGATCGTGGTTCGGGCGCGGCTGTCCGGCATGAACGAGCAGCTGGAAGAAGCCTCCCTGGACCTCTATGCCGACCGCTGGCGGAGTTTCCGCTACGTCACCCTTCCCCAGATCGCCCCGGGCATCGCCGGAGGAGCTCTTCTGGCGCTCACCCTGTCGCTCGACGACGTGGTGGTAACCCAGTTCGCCTCCGGCCCGGGGTCCACCACCCTGCCGGTGTTCGTCTTCGGCATGATCCGAAGGGGGGTTACCCCACTCATCAACGCCGTTTCGGTGATTATGTTGAGCGCGTCCATCGCCCTGGTGATCATGTCGTTGGTCGTCCAGCGGCTCCGGACCGGCGAATCCACCTCTCGACCAACCAGGAGACGCTTCCGTTCGTCGGTCCAGGTATAAGAGATCGGACGGGAACACCCTCTTAGCCCGGCAAACCGATAGAATCAGTGGGCATATCCCCTTTGCGGCCCGTCCGGTAAACTTCCTGGCGAACGGGCTGTATTGGAGCGGAGTCCGATGTCAATAGAGAAAGGCCGGCATGAGAGCTAATCCGATTCGTCTTATCCTCGCTGCGCTGGTGGCCCTAAGTTTGGTGGCCGCCGCCTGCGCCGAGGAAGAAAGTGGGGCCGGTCCCGCCGACTGCGAGGCGGGCCAAACCGACGGCGACCTCAACATCTACAACTGGGCGGAGTACATCGACCCCGAGCTGGTGGATGCCTTTGCCGCCCAATTCGGCCTGGAGGTGACCGTGGATGTTTACGACTCCAACGAGGCCATGCAGCCCATTATCTCGGCCGGGAACTCGGGATATGACCTGATCGTCCCGTCTGACTACATGGTCGGCATCCTCATCGAAGGCGAGGACATCCAGGAGCTGAACAAGGATGCCATCCCCAACCTGTCCAACATCTCGCCCGATTTCAGCGACCTGGTCTACGACCCGGCGGGCGACTATTCGGTGCCCTATCAGTGGGGAACCACCGGAATCGCGGTCGACACCGCGGTGGTAGGAACCGACTTCCCCCGGTCTTGGTCGATCATCTTCGACGGTGCCTTCGCCGACCAGTTCTCCGGGCAGATTTCGCTTCTCAACGATCCGAGAGAAACCCTGGGTGCCGCCCTCAAATATCTCGGCTATTCGTTGAACACCACCGACGAGGGCGAGCTGGAAGAGGCCAAGAACCTGGTGATCGAGGCCCGTGGTCGGGTGGCCGCCTTTGACACCGACCAGTCCGACGAGCTCCTCACCACCGGCGAGACGGTCATTGCTCACGGCTATTCCGGGGATATGTTCACCCAGTTCCTCGAGACCGAAGACCCGGGGCGCTACTTCTACTTCGTGCCGGAAGAGGGAGGCACCCGATGGATCGACAATATGGCGATTCCGTTCGACGCCCCCAACCCCTGCTCGGCGCACACCTTTATCAACTGGATTCTGGAAGCTGATAACGGGGCGGCCCTGTCCAACTGGAACTACTACTCCACCCCCAACCAGGCGGCTTTGGACGGCCTGGACGAGGACTTGCTGGCCTTCGTGAACGACCCGGCCGTGATCCCTGGCGGAGTGGGATCGCTGGAAAGCATCCAGGACACCGGCGACTTCGAGATCAACTTCACAGACGCCTTCATCGAAGCGGTCGGATAAGGGACAATCGGTTTTCCTCAGATTCTCTTACCCGTCTCCCATCACGGGCGGCGGGTAAGGGGATTTACCCCGGCCTATTGAGACGTCGCGGAACCCCGGGTAAGGCGGGCGGTCACCGGGCGCTGCAGCTCCTCCTGGACCAGCGGATCGTTACGTCCACGGAGCGGGGTTAGTTCCAGACCGAGTCGGCGGGCACACCATACGGCGTGGGCCCGTACCAGCGGATCGGAATCCCCCAAGGCCTGGCCCACGACCGAGCGCACCCGAGGCTCGGAAGGGTCGCCCACATTGCCCAGGGCCACCAGCGCGTTACGCCTTAGATAGCGGGGTTGGCGGCGGGGGATGTACCAGCGTCCGAACCGCGCCATCAGCTCCTCATCCGAAGATTCGAGCAGGTCCACCAGCGACACCCAGGCCTGACCAGATCCGTTACTTCTTCTTCTCCCGTCCAGCCTCACCCGGATGCGGTTGGGAGGGCACACCTCGGCGCAGTCGTCGCAACCGTAGATCCGGTCGCCCAGTTCCACCCGATACTCGGCCGGAAACACCCCCTTCTGCTGGACCAACCAGGCCAGACAGCGCCGGGCATCCACCACGCCTGGTGCAACTATGGCACCGGTAGGGCAACCGTCCAGGCACTGTCTGCAAGACCCGCATCCGTCTTCCATAGGCGGCGGGTCCTCTTCACACAAGGGGGCGTCGGTTACCACCGCCCCCAGCACCACCAGGCTGCCCGCTCCCGGCAAGAGAAGGTTGGCGCTCTTCCCCCACCATCCCAGCCCGGCCCGATAGGCGGCCGCCCGGTCGACCAGATGATTTTCGTCAGCCACCACCACTGCCTGGAAACCCTTCTCACCAAGCCGATCCGCCACCTGTTTCAGGCGGTCGCGTAGAGCGGTGTAATGATCCTGACGGGCATAGGCCGCCACCCGCCCGTAGGGAAGCCCGTCATCGGGTGGAGGCGGTTGGCCTCGCCAGAAGTCCAGCGCCCCTACCACCAGGGCGGCGGCGTCGGGAAGGATCCGGGCCGGGTTGGTGGAGCGGGCCGGGTTGCGATAGGTGAACTGCATCCCTCCGTGCAGTCCCTCCTCCTTGCGTTGCACCAGGATTTCTTCGGTCCGGGCGAAAGGGTCGGCCCGGCACACCCCGACCGCGGTCAGCCCGGCCCGGCGGCCCAGCTCGATCAGCTCGGAGGCGAGGGAGCCGTTCATCGGCGGAGCAGTCGATAGGCCCATTCCCCCAGGCGGGAGAAGCGGTCGGTGCGAAACTCGAAACTATCCGCCCGGCTCATCAGGGCTCTCGTTCCTCTGATGCCCAGCCAGCGCAGCGGCTCCGGTTCCCAACGGCGGGAGGCAATACCCACCCAGGCCAGCTCGGCCAAATCCGATTCGGTACCCGTAATCAGGTCGGCCAGGGTTCGTCCGGCCAGGTTGGAAGTGGCCACCCCCTCGCCGATGTAGCCGCCCGCGGTACCCCATCCGGTGCCGGAATCGAACCGAACGGACGGTAACCAATTTCGAGGGGCGGCCAGAACCCCACCCCATTCATGGGTTATGGCCACGCCCTCCAATGCCGGGAAAATTTCCACCAGAACCTGGCGGATCAGGTCATGGGAGGGGCGATGCCTTTCCACCTTCGGGTCGATTCGGGAACCGTACAGATAGGGAAGGGCTCTTCCGCCGAAGGCGATGCGATTGTCGGCGGTTCGCTGCCCGTAGATGACCGCATAACGATCGTCGGCGAAGGTGGGTCGGGTATCCAGCCCGACCTCGGCCAGAACCTGGTCGTCCAGCGGTTCGGTGGCCACCATGAGCGAATAGAGCGGTACCAGCGCCCGGCGCTCTCCGGGCAGGTCGCGGGTGTAGGCCTCGGTGGCGCGGATAACGGTCGGGGCTTCCACCTTCCCATGGGGGGTGGTAACCGACCCCGGGCCGACCTCTACGGCTGCGGTTCCCTCCACGATCTGCACCCCGCGCCGTTCCACCACCTCGGCCAGCCCTCTGACCAGTCGGGCCGGATCAAGGGCGGCGCACGGAGCGTAGAAAATGCCTCCGTACAGGTTGGTAGGCCGGGCGTATTCCCGAACCTGGCGGGGTTCCAGAAGGCGGATCACGTCTTCCCCGACGCCATGGGCGCGAGCGCTTTTGATCTCAGCCCGTTGGCGGCGGGCCTGGGCCGGGCTGCGGGCAAAGCGGATCACACCCCCCTTGGCGAACCCGCATTCGATCCCCTCGGATTTGATCACCCGTCCTATCTCGTCCACCGAAGCGCGGATGTATTCCACAAGCAGGTCGGCCGACTCGGCACCGGCTCGGCGGGCGTAGGCCTCCTGACTTCCGGCTAATTCTCCTACCGCCCAGCCTCCGTTTCTTCCGGAGGCACCGAAGCCGCAGATCTCCCGCTCGATCACCATGACGGAAAGGGACGGGTCCTGCTCGGTGAGGTAATAGGCGGTCCACAGGCCGGTAAACCCACCCCCGATTATTGCCACATCCACCGAGGTGTCCCCGGCCAGCGGAGGACGGGGGACAAGGTCGGTCCCCAGGGTGTCCATCCACAGCGAAAGGTTGGAATAGTCGGACATGGCGGAAAGTATAATTTTCTAGGTGTCAAACAATTCGTTGCTCTATGTCAACCTTGAGCCCCGCTGGGCTGAGGATCTGGAAGCGCTGGAGCTGCGGTGCTTCCCTAGCGTGAATCCGGCCGACCTGTATAACGCCCAGGAGCTACAGGAGCTGGCCGAGGTTTTCCCGGAAGGCAACTTTGTAGTCTTGGACGGGGAAACGCCCATTGCTATGGGTTTGGGCGTTCGGGTTCACTTCGACCTGTCCGATCCCCAGCACAAGGTCAAGGACGTCATCTCTCCCTTCAACGCCGGGCATAATCCCGAGGGGGAGTGGTACTACGGAACCGACATTTCGGTGGATCCCCGCTACCGCCGCAGAGGAATCGGAAGCCGCTTATACGACCTGCGCAAGGAGGTTTGCCGAACCCTCGGCCTGCGGGGGATCATCGCCGGAGGGGTTATTCCAGGATACGCCGCCCATAAGCAAAACATGTCGGCGGCCGAATACGTGGAGAAGGTAGCCGCCGGGGAGCTGTACGACCGTACCTTGAGCTTCCAGATCGAGAACGGCTTCGAAGCCCGAGGGGTGCTCAAAGATTATATGGAGGACCCGGAAGTAGACGGCTGGGCATCCCTGATCGTCTGGGAAACCCGTTAGGAGGGTGCTGAAAAATATCTCCGTTGGCCCGCCGGCAGGAACGAAATCCCTGTTAGAAGAAAGCTGAGGAGCCAACCCATCCCGGTTTTTCAGTACCCTCCTAGTCCGGATCCTTATAGGGCGGAAGCAATCTGGGTCGGATATAGAGCTCCGGTTCACCCACCCCGCGCCGGAGGTTCTCCCAGGCAGTGTTGCGAAGGTTGATTGATATAAGGGTGGCGGTAAGCACCCTCAGCCGGGTGCCGCAGATCAGTTCCAGGGTTCCCGACATGGTTGGTTCATGGCCCACCACCATCAGGCGGTTCACCTGGTTCGGCACTTCGCGGGCCAGGTTTATTACGTCGGAGGGGGCGGCCCCGTAGAGCAAGGGCTCTTTGCTGATCCGGGTGTTCCATCCTCCCGCCTCGACAGCCAGCTCGGCGGTGGTGGCGGTTCTGATCGCCGGGGAGACCAGCACCAGGTCGGGTACCAGCCGATGCCGGGCTACGAAGGCACCCACCGCCCGGGCGGACCGAACCCCTCGATTGTTTAGAGGGCGTTGCCAGTCGGAGTCCACCGGTTGGTTCCAATCCGATTTGGCGTGTCGGAGCAGCATTAGATAGGGCATGGGAATCAGCGGCGGCGGGCGTTGCGGGAACGTTGTATGGCCCGTTCGATCAGAGCCTCATGTAGATCAAGGCCCCGCTTCATCCCGCGGGGTTCGTAGGTCCCGTCCGGTTGAAGCACCCACGACAGATGATCGTCGGCTCGGCACAGATCCAGTATTTCTTCGAGCCTTCTCTGCGCCTCGGGGTCTTCCACCGGGAACAGGGCTTCCACCCTTCTATCCAGGTTGCGGGGCATAAGATCGGCCGACCCCATGAAGTACTTGAACCCCCGCTCCGGTCTCCCCACCCGAAAAATGCGGGAATGCTCCAGGAACCGCCCCACAATGGAGCGCACCGTGATGTTCTCGCTCAACCCGGGGACACCCGGCCGGAGGCAACAAACCCCCCTGACGATCAGATCGATCCGAGTGCCCGCGTTCGAGGCCTCGTAAAGGGCGTTGATGGTGCGGCTGTCCACCAAGCCGTTCATCTTGGCAACCACATGCCCGTCTTCGTGGTCGGCTTCCCGGCGGATCAGCTCCAGGAAATGGTCTCGCAGCTCGGTGGGAGCCACCACCAATTTGCGGTACGACTTCTGTCGGCTGTAGCCGGTCATATGGTTGAACAGGTCGCTCACATCGGCACCGATTTCCGGATCTTTGGTGAACAGGCCCACGTCCTCGTAAAGACGGGCGGTGTGCTCGTTGTAGTTGCCGGTGGAGGTATGGACATAGCGGGCCAGCCCACCCTTCTCCTGGCGCACCACCAGACAAAGCTTGGCGTGGGTTTTGAGTCCGACCAGCCCGTAGACCACGTGCACGCCCGCTTCCTCCAGGGCCAGGGCCCGCTCGATGTTGCGCTGTTCCTCGAACCGGGCCTTAAGCTCCACCAACGCCACCACCTGCTTACCCAACTCGGCGGCGGTGATCAGCGAACGGGCGATGGAGCTTTCCGAAGAGGTTCGATACAGGGTCTGTTTGATACCGAGCACGTTGGGATCGTGGGCCGCCTCGTGCACGAACTCGGCGGTGGAGGCCGCAAAGGACTCATACGGATGGTGGACCAGGAAGTCACCCTCGCTGATAAGGTCGAAGAATGATCCCTGGGCGGTAATCCGAGGAGGCACGGCCGGCGGAAATACCTTCCAACGATGTTCAGGTAGGTCCAGGTCGGCCAGGGTGGTGAGCGAGCCCAGACCGAGCAGGCCGGCGATGCGATAGACATGACGGTCTTTGATCTCCAGCTCCCGCATCAGCAGATCCAGCACATCCGGGTCGATATCACGCTCCACTTCCAGCCGCATCACCTGCCCTTGTCTCCTCCGGCCTATTTCGGATTTCAAGGCCGCCATCAGGTCGCTGGCCTCAAACTCGGCCAGCTCGTAGTCGGTGTTGCGGGTCAGTCGGAAAGGATGGCATTTGGATACCTGCATCCCGGGGAAGAGCTCGTCAATATGGGCGGAGATAAGCTGCTCCAAGGGCAGGAACCCCCGCCGGTTGGGTAGCTCGATAAAGCGGGGCAGGATGGGAGGAACCTTGACCCGGGCGAAGCGTTCGACGCCGGATCCGGCCTCTTTGACCATGACTGCCAGGTTCATTGACAGGTTGGAGATGTAGGGGAAGGGGTGGGCCGGATCGACCGCCAGCGGAGTCAGCACCGGGAAAACCTGGTCGTGGAACACCTGGTGGAAATAGGTTCGGTCGGATTCGTCCAGGTCATCCCAGAGCCGAATGCGGATATCCAGGCCTTCCAGGGCCGGCTCTAGTTCGGTGCGGAAAATCCGGCTCTGCCTGGTGTCCAGCTCGATAACCACCTCACGGATCTGGTTGAGCAGCTCGTGGGCGGGTTTATCACCTCGTTCCGGATCCTGGAATCCGGCGTCCACCTTGTCTTCCAGGTCGGTAAGCCTCACCTGAAAGAGCTCGTCGATCAAATCGCTGACGATGGCTATGTATCGGACCCGTTCCAACAGCGGGGTCCTTTTCCGCTCGGCCTGGGCCAGCACCCGGCGGACGAACTCGACATGGGATAGCTCCCGCACCAGGAAGCGAGGGGTGGCGGGAGGGCTCTCCTTCATGTTCGTCATACCTCTCTCAGCTCCCGTCCGGTTTTGACCCTTACCATCGGAAAGGTTTTTTCGACCCGATCCCGGGCCAGGCCGTTGAGCAGAAGATCGGTAACAGCTCCGGCGACCACCGGAAGATCACCCTGGGGTTCATCGGCATCTATCAGGGCTTGGGCGGCCGACATGATCAGGTCGTTCAGGAAACGTCCGGCCAGCCCGGGCGGAAGGCTCCTCAAAGTTCCCGAATCGACCCCGGCCCGATAGGTTTCCACAAATTCGCGTGCCAAGGTCAGGTGGGCGGCCGACACCCTCCGGCGGGCGGTTTCCGACAGCTTCGGTACCTCCCGATGCAGCACCCGCCCCAGGGTGGGTTCGGTGGCCAGAAACTCCAGGGTCAAGACTACCAGATGTTGCAGGCGCTCCAGTGGGGTGGCGTCATCGGGGATGCGGTTGATCAGGGTTTCGATTATCTGGGGAAGCCTTTCCTCGACCAGCGAGGCCAGTAGGTCGTCTTTGTCGGAGAAGTAGTCGTAAAGGGTGGTCCGCCCCATACCCACCGCTGCGGCTATGTCGCCGAACGAAGTGTCCTCGTATCCCCAGGAGGCGAATTGTTCCTGAGCCTTCTCCAGTATCAAGGCGCGGGTGATGACCTTGTGTTCGGCTAGGTTGGCGGCTCTGATGCGGGGCATTCCAATAGGTTAACCCTGGTTGGCGACGATGCGGAAGGGATTTCGCGTTCTCCAGGTCCACGGCAACCCTCCTATCGGGACAGTTCCTTGTCGAGAGGAGCCCTAAACCGTGGGGTCACCCGCACCTTCTCCAACCATTTCTCGAGACGACTCGCTTCAGATTCCACCGCCTCTTCCCCTTCTCGTCCGAGGTCTTCCAGCAGCCGGAAGACGACCCGACCGGATTTGGTCTGAGCCCAGCCGCCCACCACCCTTCCATCCCACCAAACCGTGGGTCCGGCGTTCCCGTTCCGATCGAACAGCGGGCCGGCATGGCCCCCCAGATACCAATCCCGGTCTTTCCAACCCATCACGGTGGAATCCAGCGACGGCAACAAGGCGGCTTGCGGTGGGCCGGGAGGAGTGGGTTCCAGGTCGCCGTAGAGGACCAGGCCCGGCCCGTTTGACATTCCCACCTCGGCGACGTCCAGGGTTTGGAGGGCGGCTCTCACATCCCGTAAGGCCCAACCGGTCCACCACTTCAGATCGGCCATCGTGCCCGGCCCGAACGCCTTCAGCCACCGGCCCAGTATCTCGGAGCGGGCTTTGCCCAGGTCAAGGAGGGATATGCCGGACGGGAAACGGCTCTCCACCGTAGCCCAGCGATACTGGCCGCTGATCCAGGTTCCCCGTGGTCGGGCTCGAACAATCTTCCCCTCGGCGGCCAGCAGAAACAGCACCCTGGTCGAGATACCCACCTTCCCGCCCCATTTCTTCCCTTTACCAAACTCCAGGGTCAGCTTCAGCTCCGGCACATCCTCCCGCAGCTCCATCGCCACGGCCTCCCCCCGTTCGGCTATCGCCCGAACGGTATCCGCGGAGACGGTTCGAATCCAAGCCTCACCGTCTTTGGCCAAACCCTGACCTTCCAGGTATCCGATCAGCCGTTTACGCTCCGCCCGTGCCGCCGGTGCGGCGCATCCGTGCTGGAGAAGGGGGACGAGCTCGGCGGGCACGGCGAACAAGGTGCCTCTCATCCCCAACACCCGAAACAAGCTCGGCCGGTCGTAGAGCTCGTATTCGATGTCGGCCACGGTGATCCCGGGAACCCGAGCCCGGGCGGACAGGAAAACCGTGGCCGGATCGCTCGAATGCAGACCGATCATTCGCCGGGCCGCCTCGGTGGCCGACCTGGCCGGATGGTCGGGATGAAGATGATGGCGGGCTATCAGCCTCCGCCGCCGTTCTTGGTCGTTGATCTTATGGGCCATATATTCAATCTCAGGATACGCCGCCGATAGGGTTGGATCAGCCTCATCTCGATAAACTCAGACCGCCATGACTAGTTCTGCTCGACCCCAAACGACATGTCAGCCACCCTGGTAGTAGGTGCCCAGTGGGGCGATGAAGGGAAGGGCCGGGTCACCGACCTGTTGGCTCGGGACGTCGATTTTGTGGTCCGCTACCAGGGGGGCAACAACGCCGGCCACACCGTCATCGTGGGTAAAGAGCGCTTCGCCCTGTCGATGATCCCGTCCGGGGTGATGCAACCCGAAGTGGTCCCGGTGATCGGCTCCGGCGTGGTGATCGACCCGAAGGTGCTGTTGGCGGAGATTTCCATGCTGGAGGAACGGGGGGTTGACCCCTCTCGGCTCCGCATATCGGGCAACGCCCACCTCATCATGCCCTACCATCGCCTTCTTGATGCCGCCCAGGAAGATTCTCGGGGCGACCGGCGGATCGGCACCACCGGGCGGGGTATCGGCCCCGCCTACACCGACAAGATCGCCCGGGCCGGCATCCGGGTGCAGGACCTTTTCGACCGAGATTTCTTTGCCGCACAAGTTGAGGCGGCGGTGGCGGATAAGAACCGATTGCTCACCCGTCTGTATGACCAAAACCCCCTTGATCCGGTGCCTATAGTGGAGGAATACCTTTGCTACGCCGACCGATTGCTCCCCCTGGTCGGCGACACCTCGCGGCTGATCTGGGAGGCACTGCAGGACGGCCGGAAGGTGTTGCTGGAGGGGGCTCAGGGCACCTTGCTGGACATCGATCACGGCACCTATCCCTATGTAACCTCGTCCAACCCCACCGCCGGCGGAGCTTCGGTCGGTGCCGGAGTCGGGCCCAAGGCCATCGACCGGGTGGTAGGGGTAGCCAAGGCCTACCTGACCAGAGTGGGAAGCGGCCCCTTCCCGACCGAGCTGTTCGATGAGGCGGGCGACCGGATGGTGGATGTCGGAGGAGAGTACGGCACGGTAACCGGCAGGAGAAGACGATGCGGCTGGCTTGACCTGGTGGCGCTGCGTTACGCCCGCCGGATCAACTCCCTGACCGAGCTGTTCATCACCAAACTCGATGTCCTTTCCGGCTTCCCCACCGTCCGAGCCGCCACCGGCTACCGACACGCAGGACAAACCCTAACCGAGCTCCCCATGCGCCACACCCTCCTCGCCGACTGCGAGCCGATCTACCAGGATTTCGAGGGTTGGGAGGAAGACATAACCGGCGTCCGCAGCTTCGCCGACCTACCCCGAGCCGCCCGGTTCTATATCGAGTCCATCGAAGACCAGGTCGGGGTTCCGGTCAGCCACGTCTCGGTAGGCCCGGAACGACATCAGGTAGCGGTTCGCTAAGCCCGTACCCGAATCCGCCGAATAGGGGGATTGTCCACCTTGGGCTGCTTCTGTCCGGGTGTTTGTGCAGGTAGAACGTTGTCCAAGGAAATACCTGATTTCGATTGTGTTTTGTAATTGTAGGTAGTTCTTGAC
>VXMP01000059.1 GCA_009841075.1 Acidimicrobiia bacterium
GCTTCAGTCCGGGCATGGTTGACCACGCTCCAAATCAGGTGGTGCGAGGCGGGGGTGGGGAACCCAGCGAAGCTGGACGGCGTGTGCGATTTTTTGTCAATAGGCGACGTTTTCCCAGGTTATAGGCTTTTTCTTACCAACCTTCGGGTTCGAAGCGCCACCTAGCAACGTCCTTATCTTGGGTTCGTGGGGAGGGTGCCATAACGTAGGGGTAACCTCACCCGGAGGACGCAATGCTCCGCCTCCAAGCAGAAGGGTAAAGGGATTAGCAAAATCTTGAGCTACGACCGCTGTTCCGATCGGGTTCCCGGACTTGCCGGAGGGTAATACTGTAGGCCGGGCCGGGCGTTCTGCCTTGGCGTTGCTCAGCCTGGTCATCGCAGTGTCCGCCGGTTGCGGGGGCGAGGCCGGACCTGATGCCAAAACCACCACTACACCCACCCCGGCTATCGCCATTACTACGGCGGTAACATCTTCGGGAACGCAGCCGGTCGACACCTCAACTACTGTTGCTGTTTCCTCTTCGGTGACCGTGACGACCGAGCCGCCTCCGACCTCGACAACTCAGATGCCCCCTTCCACCCCGTCCTCCGAAGACACCATCCCGCCCGACACTTCGCCGCCCTCCACGCCGGTGTCTACCACGACCACGGCCGGTACTACTACTACCACCCTTTCGCCCGTCACGACCGTGCCTTCAACCACTACCACAACTGAAAGCCCAACCACTACCACTACTCAACCGCCTACCACTACACAACCGTCCACCACCACCTTGGCCACTAACACTACCTTACCGACCACTACCGAACCGTCCGTCGACGCCTCGACTGTCTATATACAAAACTGCCTCACCTGCCATAACGACTCCGGAGAAGGCGGAACCGGTGCCGACCTGCGACAGTCGGTTCTAGGTCTGGCCGAGATAACCACCGTTATCGTGGAGGGACGAGGCAAGCTGATGCCAGGCTGGGGCGACATCCTCACCCCCGCCGAGATCGAGGCGGTCGCCCTCTACGTCCAGACCCTCCAGGAATAGTCGACTTTTCGGTCATCAATATAGGTGGCCCCCAGGAGGGTCTTTGATTAAGAGGCCGGTTGATCAGGGCCGGTTGGGGACGATCTTCCAGACGGCCCAGCGGTCCAGCACATAGAGTTCCCCGTGCCCGTCCACGCCGAACGACCAGACAAAATTGGTCAGATCCACGCTGCGAGACCAGTCGTAGTGCTCGGTCACCTCACCGTCATACCGGAAGGTGCGAATCCATCCGGCCACGAAGTCGGCGTAGAAGTAATGACCGACCATTTCGGGTATAGCCGAGCCGCGATAGACGTAACCGCCGATCACCGCCAGCCCGTCGTCCCTCGGATACACAATTTGGGGCTTGAAGAAGCCGGTGGTATCACAGTCGGTCGGCGGTTCGTGACAGGCCGTCCCTTCCATGGTGTCCCAGCCGTAGTCGATCCCACCCACGGCGGCATCGGCGATGTTCAATTCCTCAAAGGTCAGACGACCTACATCGGCGATATAGATGTAGGGTCCGTCGAAGCTGAACCGCCAAGGGTTCCTCAAACCGTAGGCCCACACCTCGGGTAGCCCGTCCTGACCATCGGCGAAGGGATTATCCGGCGGTATCAGATACGGATCGGGTCCGGCGGGATCAACGTCAACATCGATCCTGATAATCGTCCCCAGCTCCGTTTTCGGATTCTCGCCGTGCTCGAAGGGGTCGCCCTGCCCTCCACCGTCTCCGACCGCTATATACAGGTAACCATCCGCCCCGAAGCGCAGCTGGCCCCCCTTGTGGGTGGGCGAGGTGGGTCGTTGCTCGAAAGTAATGATGTGGCGGGCGGTGGAGGGGTCAGCCCGGTCAGGGTCGGAAGCATCGGCCAGATACTCGAACACCCGGCTATGCCCTTCACCATCGGCAGCCGAATAGAAGACATAGAACCTGCGGTTGGTGTCGAACCCCGGGTGGAAGACCAAACCCAAAAGGCCCTGTTCGGAACCCTCGTCCCTCACCTGTTCCCTTAGGTCAAGAAACGGTTCGGTCAGGAAGGTACCGTCTCTGATGATGCGGATCAGCCCGTCCTTGGTGGCCAGGAACAACCGGTCGTCACCTGCCGGTGCCTGCAGGTCGGTGGTGCCGCCTTCAATTCCACCTAGTACCGGCTCCAGCCGCCATGGAGAGACCTCCGGCGGCCGGGCCGGTTTCAGTTGGAGCGAGCGGGCCAGAAAGGATGCCATAGCCGACCTACGTACCGGATCGTTCGGGCAGAAAAGACCGGTGCTACACCCCTGGGCGATGCCGTTTTCGGCCAAAACGTTTATGCTGTCCTCATGTCGGGAACCGTCATCGTCGGCGAAATAGTCGGCGGTCGCCGGGGTTAGGTCAGAGAGGGTGCGGGCCAACAGGGTGGCCATCTGCGCCCTGGTGAGAGGACGGGCCGGACAGTAGAGGCGGGTGCCGCAACCCTGGGTTATACCGGCCGCGGCGATGCGGTTTATAGCGGCCTCATGGACACTGCCGTTGTCGTCTGAAAAGAAGTCTGTATCCGTGGTGGGCAGTTCGAGCGCCCGATCCAGGAAGGAAGCCACCTGGGCACGGGTTATCTCGTCACCCGGACAGTAGAGGTTCTCTCCGCATCCCTGGGTGATTCCGGCCACCACCATGGCCTCGATATTCTCTTCGTGTACGCTGCCGTCGTCGTCGGTGAAGGTACCGCTCGGACCCGGATACTGCACCCCACCGGCCCCGAGCGCCGGAGAGCCCACTACCAACACCACTAAAGCCGTGAACAGGGCAATCCCCGTCGCCGACCAACCGGAGCGGTACCTCGATCGGGAGTTAGTTGCCGTAGAAAGCTCGGACGAACCTGCGAAACGGGCCAAAACACCCGGGTCGCCGGAGTCGGAGAGACGAAACCAGCCCTTCACCTTCGACAGCCCTTCACCTTCTCTCATCGTTTATTTCGAGTCTACAAAACATTAAGGTAGAGCCCCAACAGGGCAAACATCATGATTGGCGACATAATTAAGGTGCGAAAAAATTTATTATTTTTACTTTTATTAATCTAATTAACTCGAATATCTGCTCAGATATGCGAGAGTTTGTTTTCTATCTAAGGTAATGTATCATTATGCAGATATCACAAGGCAAGGGGAGAAAGTTAGTGACCGAATCAAGAGTGAGATCATCAGCAGCTGCGGTAGCAGGGGAAATCCGGCGTCGGAGAAGCGGAATCGGCAAGGTCAAGCTCCATAAGCTGCTCTACTACGTCCAGGGGTATCATCTCGTCTGGGAAGGCAACCCGGCCTTTGCCGAGGAGATCGAAGCGTGGGACATGGGTCCGGTTGTGGCCTGCTTATGGCGGGACGAGAAGTACCGTACCACACCTTTTGAAGAACCTCTCCCGAATTCGGTACGCAATACGGTCACCAACGTGCTCCGCCGTTTCGGTCACCTAACCGGTCGGGAGTTGGTTGATGCAACCCATGCCGAAGATCCTTGGCGCCGGGCGACAAAAACCGGTCTTGATAGATACAACCGGGTTATCTCCTACCAGTCG
The DNA here is from genome assembly GCA_009841075.1 of Acidimicrobiia bacterium. GTDB lineage: Bacteria > Actinomycetota > Acidimicrobiia > Spongiisociales > Spongiisociaceae > Spongiisocius. The sequence goes on from VXMP01000059.1 coordinate 3,571, forward strand.
TTGATCGACTTCTTCAGTCGCGAAAGTCCCGAGTTGCGCCGTATGCGGGACGCTCTTGCCAAAGTGCGCGACGACTCTCCGTTCGTGCCGGATCCGCCGGGTGCGCTCGCAGACATGATGGCCGAATACTCACCGAGATAATCGACTTTGCCTTCCCGTCCATGGACGACGAACGCAAAATCGCGTATCCAGGAATTTATCAATAGGGTCCCATTAGCGGAAGAGGATATTCGTATGTTGATAAGTTCGCCCAACGTCTGGAGATCGACCCTTATGACGTGCCTGCCGTTAGAGACTCGACGGGTGAATGGCATTGCACCATCGGTGAATCTCTACACTTTCCCGGATACAAACTGTGTGTCGGATATCTAATCCTCGACGCCTGGCGATCGGTAAACGTAATCCGTTTCTATGGAATGGGTTGATACTGACCCTTCTGATGATTCCTTAAGGTAAACCGGGGTTCCGGTACTTTCTGATGGTCAGTTCGGACCTATGGAGGGCAACAACTAGAAGAAAATCGGCATAAATTGACTTAGGAGACCGGCATAAACTAGAGTGGATAACCAGCATAAAGTCTGGAAGGAAACCGACATGAACTTCGGGATCCCGCTCTTTTCCGATTGGTCAGGGGCTGGAGAAAGGCCCTATGTTGATCGAATTGTCGATCAAGCCCTCACCACCGGCCTGGCCCATTTCGCCGGAATGTTCGTAACCGGACCGAGAGCGGTCGGTAAAACCCGCACCGGACTTGAGTTCTGTGCCTCACGTCTCCAACTGGATGATCCTGACGACCGGAACCTCTGTCAGGCCGACCCGATGGGTGCCATAAAAGGCGAAGCTCCTCGGCTGATCGACGAGTGGCAGATGGTTCCAGAGGTACTGATGGCGGTAAAGCGACGCATCGATGAACGCCCGGGGCCGGGGCGCTTCATCATCACCGGCTCGGCTCGTAACGATCTGCTGAAAGAAATGTGGCCTGGTACGGGTCGGCTTATCCGCCTTCAACTTCGAGGCATGGTGGGTCGCGAGATTTTCGGCCAGGCCGCTGCGGAGCCATTGTTTGATAGATGGGAGGACGCCGAGCAACGGTTCAGTGTCCCGGCCCAACCACCTGACCTGGCCGAATATGTGGAGATAGCCTTGGCGAGCGGGTTCCCCGAAGCTCTCGCTCTACCCCGGGATCAAGAAAGGTCCCGCTGGCTTGAATCCTATGCCGGATGGATCATCAATCGTGACCTTCCTTCGCTTTCGGCAGAAAACGGTAGAAGAAAGGACCTGAGGCTGTTCCGCTCCTACCTGGAGTCCTACGCCCTCAACACAGCCGGAATTGTGCCCCACTCGACCATTCACCAACGCATCGGCATCGATCGACGTACCGCCAACAGTTATCTTGATGCGCTGATAACACTGGGCATCATCGACGAGCTACCACCTTGGGCCGGCAACCGCAGGAAGCGCCTGGTCATAGAACGCGTCAAGCGCCAGTTCACTGACGCCGGTCTGGCAGCAGCCATAGCCGGTTTGAACACCAACGATGTTTACCGAAGCGCCGAGTTTCGAGGGCGGATACTCGATTCCTTCATCACCGCCCAGATACGTGTCGAGGCCGAGGCATCGAGACGGGTACGTCTTTTTCACCTTCGCACCGAAAACGGCACCCATGAAATCGATCTGGTCGCGGAACGAGGCCCACATCTCTACGCCTTCGAATACAAATCAGGTTCTTCTCCTAAACGGACAGACGCTCGACACTTGATATGGTTCCGGGACCAGGTAGCCGGAGATCGATTCCGAGGCGGGGTGCTGTTCCATACCGGAAGGCATCGCCACCAACTGGACAGAGATATTGAAGCCGTTCCAATCGCCGGTTTATGGGGACCGAACCTCCCCGAAGATCAGGCCTAACCACCCGATTTAAGCCGGTGTTTGGTCTGTGAAGGGGATCTCCCTGGATGATTTCCTATCGTTCGGAATGTCGAGGTTCAGACCCCGCGGGATGTTCTCGACCAACCATTTCCCTAAGGGTTGGCGAGGAGGCGTTTTCTCGTACCACAAAGCGACGGGGACTACTACGAACGATCGGCGAACCCCGATGTGTTGCGGCCCTTCTTCTTCTGCGAGACGGAGTATTTCGAAAAGTCGTCCCTTGGCTTCAGACACGGTCCAGTTCCTTGGTGTCTTCGGATCTTTCATCGTTTCATATCCTCCTTTGGTTTGCGAAGATTTGTGGAAGAGGCTCAGCCCTGTGGATGGGTCAGGTGAGCGGGAAGGGGGGTTGTAGCCAGGCCGGTGTATTGGAAACGGTCACCGAGTCCACCCATTTGACCCACCAGAAACCTCTTCGATCAGGAGCTACGATCCGGGCCGGGTAGCCGTGTCCGGCGCTCAGGGGTTGGCCGCCCACCTCAAACGCCAGCCAGAGGCGGTCGGCATCCCGGGCCGGAAAGCGGCGCTCGTATCCGGTAACCGAATGGACGTGGATGCTTTCACTGGTCAGGTCGCCGAGCAGTCGATCCAGCCGGACGCCGGCCCATTGTTGGGTTGAGTACCAACCTCCGGTGCAGTCGAGGGTAGCTTCCACGGTTTCCATTGGTAAGGAGCTCAGGTCATCCGGCCCGAGCACCCGACCCGCTACCTCAACCTGTAAACGATCCAGGCGGGGAACCGAGTCGGTAAACCACTGGGTGACAGGCATCATGGCCGGGTTCCCGCTACCCCGCTCGTGTGATCCGGTGAACCTCCGCTCGCCTCCCGGCAATCCAAGCCCTCCCAGGGTGCTCTCCCATCCGGCCAGCACTACTCCGGAACCTACGGTCAGACTGCCAACCCGCAGCAGGTTGCGACGGCTCAGATCGGTGGTACGAGGCCGGACGGGATGCCGGATATAGTGCCAAACCACCAACAACACCGACAGGACGGCCGATCCTACATGGACCTGCATGGTGGCCAACGTACCGATATGCCGGGTTGTTCCCGTTACCTGCAGCAGCCCCGAACCGATAGTCAACACCACCGCCACCACCAGGGCGACCGACCAGATCGCCCCCTTGCGTCGCCTGCGGAATCCTGATCGAGCCACCCCCGACTTCCAAGGCACCAGCAGCAGAAAGGACAACCCGATCGCGCCATGGGCAACCGCCGCCACCCGAGACCACTCCGTTCCCAGTCCCTGGGCAAAGACCCCCGACCCGATAGCCCCAACCAGAAGGGCTGCCAGAGCCAGGTTGGTAAAGCGCTTCAGCCTATCCTCCTAGCCGACCTGCACTTCATAAGCCTAGGAAGCGGCGGAGTTAAGAACTTCCCGGACACCTCACCGTAACGATTTCTACGAATATTTTTAAGGTGAGGAGGGTTTCCTTTTCATGTCTTTAAAGGTTAGGTACCCACTTTTAAAAATAGACCGGATTTCGTTAAGGTCGAACCCAAATTTGTGCAAGATCCTGTAATGTAGTTTTGGCCTATCCGTCTCTAAGGGCAGACAATTACCCTCATAAGTTTTATCGCTCCGCTAATACCATCGCGGCGTGCAGAGCGATTCCGTAGGGCATGGCTGCTTCGTCCAGGATGATCCGGTTGGAATGGAGTCCAGGGGCTTGGAGCGGATTCCTATCAGGGGGACAAGCACCTAAAAACGACATGGTGCCGGGAACCTCTTGGAGGACATAACCCCAGTCCTCCGATCCCATGATCGGTGCTTCCAACCACCGCACCGCCTGGTCACCCAGAACCCGTCGGGCTACGGAATCCACCCGGTCGGTGTGCTCCGGGTCGTTCACGGTCACCGGATAGCCCCGAACAATTTCCACTTCTGCCTCTACGCCATGGGCAGCGGCGACACCGGGCGCAATCCGGCGCAACAAGGCGTGCAGCTGTTCCCGGGTGGAGTCGGAGATCGCCCGGATGGTTCCCTCCAGGCGAGCAGTTTCCGGTATCACGTTGTGGGTGGTTCCGGCTTCGACCGAAGCGAAGGTGATCACCCCGGGATCGAAGACGTTGATCCTGCGGGTGATAGCCGTTTGGGTAGCCAGGACTATCTCGGCGGCCACCGGAATCGGGTCATATGAAAGGTAGGGTGCCGAAGCGTGTCCGCCCTTACCTCGAACCGTTATCACCACCCGGTCATCGGATGCCAGCTGAGCGCCCTTACGGTGCATCAGCACACCGGTGGGGGTCCAGGTGTTCACATGGAGGGCGAACGCCCCCGAGGGACGCCGTCCGGCCGTATCCAGCAAACCTTCTTCCAGCATAAAGCGGGCACCGGCGAAGCCTTCCTCCCCGGGCTGGAACATGAACAACACCGTGCCCGGAATCTGTTCCCGCATCGAAGAGAGCAGCCGAGCCGCACCCACCAGCATGGCGGTGTGCAGGTCGTGTCCGCAGGCATGCATGAAACCGTCGTGGCGGCTGGCGAACTCCAGGCCGGTCTCCTCGGTAAGCGGCAGAGCGTCCATGTCGGCCCGCAGCAGTATCACCCGACCCTCCGGATCGCCCGGCAATACCGCCACCACCCCACTGGTGGTTTCATGGAGCTTCAGGTCGAGCGGCAACCCTTCCAGGGCTTCCAGCAGAATCTGTCGGGTCTTAGGGAGATGGTTGCCACGCTCGGGAAAGCGATGGAGTTCCCGTCGCAGCTCGACTATGTCGGGGAAAAGGTTCTGGGCAGATGCAACCAGGTCAAGCATCGAGCCTGATGCTAACTGCGGAGAGGCCATTACCAAACCGCAACTCAGATGGCGGTCCAGCCTCCGTCGTGGGTAAGGACCGATCCGCTCACGAAGCGGGAGGCACTACTGGCCAGATAGAGGATCAAGGGTGCCAACTCCTCGGCGTTGGAGGCCCGTTGGAGCGGTATCCGTTGGTGGATGGTCTGCTGAAGTCGGGCTTCTTGTTCTGGAGTGGCGAAGTTACCCGCCCTTTTGCTCAGGTTGGTGCCGAGATGCCATCCGGGTGCCACCGCGTTGGCGCGCAACCCTTGCTCTCCGTAGTCGGCGGCGGTTTGCAGGGTTAGCCCGATCATTCCGGCTTTAGAAGCGGCGTAGCCGGCCTGGGAGATCACCTCCGGATGAAAGCCCCGCATCCCCAGCACCGAAGCGACGTTGATGATGGAAGGATCATCCCCGCCCAGCATCAGGGGAATCAGGTAACGACTACAAAGAAAGGCGCTACGCAGGTTGACCGAGATCACGTCATCCCATTCTTCAACCGGGATATCCGCCACCTTTCTGGAGGGAGGCGAGTTTCCGGCGTTGTTGATCAAAACGTCGACGCCCGAACCCGACTTGGCAAGTTCAGACGACAACCCTTCAACCTCGGCATGGTCGGCTACGTCACACTCGATCGCCAGGGCGACTCCTCCAGCATCCGCTACCAAAGCCGCGGTGGTCTCCGCCTCGCCGCCGTCGATATCAACCGCTACGACTTCGGCACCGGCTTCGGCCAAGATCAGGCAGAAGGCCCGTCCGAACCCGCCGCCCCCCCCGGGCGCCCCCGCCCGCCGCCCGTCCATGGAAAACCGCTCTTCAATCATGTCCGAATCCCTTCCCTGACACAGTCGGCCTGACGATTTTAGAGTCCCGGTCAACCCCGGTTCTCAGACTGTGTCTAAAGCCGGGCGCTACCGGGATGAGGTTCGGATAACCGGAGACATCATGTCACCTGTGGCACCCGCCGATGAATGGGAGGTCTATTCAGATCCGGATCGGGTACTGAATCCCACCCGATAAGGAGAACCCGGAAGAGGTTCTTAAACCAACCCGGGAATCAGACCGCGCCGAATATTTCCTCCACGGTCAGGTCGCCCACGTCGAAGAAGGCGATGATGCGGCACGGGCAGGATTCGCCGCCTTCGAACTTCCAAGGAAAGGCACCGATGATGCAGCGCTGGTTGAGAACCTTTTCGATGTCACCTCCCACATTTTCGGCGTGGATGCATCCTTTGGGGAAGGCCAGATAGTGGAGGGGGAACAGATCCTCTGTGATCCGCCGTCCGCTGCGATGGTGGGTGTAGGTGTACTCCCCGAAGTACTCCTTTACCGGCATTCCCACCTGCTCCTCGAAGCGTTTGGTGAGATCAGGGCGCATATGACGGATGGTGGTGTTCATCGGGTGATCCCCTGAGCCTGCGTCTATACCCCACCAGGCCAGCTCCATGTCCAGCATCCACTCGGCCAGCTCCTGCGTACCCCCCGGATGCATACAGAAATAGCGGGTTAGGTCCTGTTCGGGCTTGCCCTCGTAAAACCGGTGATAGCCGGTGTGGATGATGAGTATGTCGCCCTTCTTGACCTTGACCTTATCGGTGATGTGCTCGGGTTTGATGATGCTCCAGTCGCTGACCACATCCGAAACGTCCACGATCACACCTTCGTGGATCAGCTTGGTTAGTGGAAGCGAAGCCATGTCGCCGCCCCCGTCTGCCATGTGCATCGGCCCGTCCAGATGTGTCCCCACATGAAGGGAGGATTCGATGCGTTGTGAAACCACCCGGTTGGTCTGCAAAGTCTGGGTGTAGTAGATCTTGGAACCGGGATATCCGACCCAGCCCGGGGTGTGAATGTTGATCGGGTGGGAGAGGTCGACAAGTTTCATGGGGACGGGTTACCTCCGAAGTGATGATTTCGCCCGGAATTGTAGTAGGCGGGAAGACACCCACTCCGTAAGTAGCGAGGCCGGTAAACCGCTGATCGCCTCCGGGCCTTAACTCACCAAAAGTGCCCTGCCTCAAAAAATTATTAGTAAGATAGGTTGACAAACTAAGTCCCGGTTAGGCAGACTGGGACCTAGAAAAATTTGTCGGAAGCTTCTTTAAAGAAAAGTCTCTACATCCGAGGAGCCGGGATATGACGAGATCGATTCCCCCAGCCGTCCGATCCCTTCGGCTTACAAAGGCTTCTACATCCTGTTACAAGCTCCCGGGCCGATTTTTAAATGATTGACGGCTCCGGTTCCTGGGCCCTCCGCCTCCGTAACGGCCAGGCTGTATTTGAGGAGTTCCTGGAGGTCGCCCCCTTCCCCATCTCCCGTGCGGCGCTGGCCCGCCGGACCGGTTTGTCCAAGCCTACCGTGTCCGCCCTGGTAGCCGATCTAGAGAATGCCGGAGTAGTCACCCTCACCCCCTCGGAACATTCCCAGGGGAGGATCGGTCGCCCGGCGTTACCTTACGTGTTGATCCCCGACGCCGCCTTGGTGGTGGGGGTGGATATGGGTGCCACCAAGATCATCGTAGGTATCGCCGATCTACTCGGCAACGTCCTGGCCGAGGAACAGGTCCCAACCGGATCAAACGCCTCATCGGCCGTACAAACCGTGGCCCGGGTCACCAACCGATTACTGCAACAGGTCGGCGGCAAAGACCATCGCCTGGAAGCCGGTTGCATCGGAGTGCCTGGCGTGTACCAACCGGTCATTGATCGGGTTGAGATGTCCCCCAATATGTCCGGGTTCTCCGATCTCCCCATCGGCGCAGAACTGTCCGAGCGAATAGGGGTACCGGTAACCGTAGACAACGACGTAAACCTGGCCGCCGTCGCGGAAGCCGAAGCCGTAGACGATCTGGAGAACCTGGACTTCATCGTGATTTCGGTGGGCACCGGTATAGGGGCCGGCCTGGTGATGAACGGAAAACTCTACCGAGGTGGGCAGGGAGCGGCCGGCGAGATCGGATCGCTGGACCTCTCCGGATTTTCAAGGGAGAGCCGACCCCCCTTCACCCTGGAAGACGTAGCCTCCGCTCCTGCTATACGCCGGGTTTTTAAGGCTGCGCTTACCGCCGGATCAGTCTCCCACCTCAAGAACGACACCGAGGTCTCGGACATCCTCCTCGCGGCATCACAAGGGGATGAAGCCGCGTCCGAGGCACTCGGTGTCGCCGCAGACGCCATGGCAACCGCGGTCGCATCGCTTTGTTGGGTCAATGATCCGGCTCGGGTCGTCTTCGGGGGAGGGGTGGGCTCCAACCCCCTCTTTGTAGAAGCGGTACGCACCAAACTCAAGCGGCGTCTTGATCGGGGCCCCGAGCTGGTCGCTTCAGCACTTGGTACCCGGGCCGCCTTACTCGGAGCGGTATCAACCGCCAGAGCGTCCGTCCGCACCAATTTCGTCAAGGGTCGACTCAACCGGAAGGAAGGGCTGTGAAAACCCTGGCCCACCAGGTGGCGGACGCCGTAGATCAGAACGAGCTGGTACGTCTGTTGGTCGAGTCTGTGCGCATCCCGAGCGTCACCCCTGACGAGATGGCCTTTGCGGAATGGGTGAGCCGACAACTTTACGACCAGGCCTGGAATCAGGTTCATCTCAAGGAGGTAGCACCAGGTCGCCCCAATGTCTACGCACAAGCGGGTGAGGAAGGGCCCGGCCGGTCCCTGGTGCTGGCCGGTCACCTCGACACGGTGCACGCCGATGACTGGGCCGACAAATGGGCCGGCTCCGACCGAGAAGACCCATTCGCCGGGCACCTTATAGAGGGGGAATTGTGGGCCCGCGGAGTGACCGATCAAAAGGCCGGAATCTGTTCCATAATCGAAGCGGTCCGGGCGGTCGCCAGGGCAGGCTATCGGTTGACCGGCCAACTGACCGGCCTGTTGGTATGCGACGAAGAGTCTGGGCAACCCGGCAGCGGACTATCGCTGGGAATGCGGGCTGCCGTAACCGACCTCTTCAACGATTCCGAACCGACCCCCGACTTCGCTATTTACACCGAACCGACCACCGGGGCAATCTACACCTGACTC
>VXMP01000068.1 GCA_009841075.1 Acidimicrobiia bacterium
CGGGAAGGCGGACGCACCGTGGGTGCGGGCACAGTCACCCAAATCATCCAATAACACCAGAAACAGATAAAAGGCCATGAACGAACAAAAAATCCGCATCAAGCTCAAAGCCTACGACCACCAGGTGGTGGACGAGTCGGCGCGCAAGATTGCAGAGACCGTTATACGGACCCACGCCGTCGTCCATGGTCCCGTACCCCTCCCCACCAAGATCCAGAAATACTGTGTGATCCGCTCCCCCCATGTCTATAAGGATTCGAGGGAGCACTTCGAGATCCGCACCCACAAGCGATTGATCGACATCTTCAAGCCCACCCACAACACCATCGAATCGCTCATGAGGCTGGACCTCCCGGCCGGCGTGGAAGTGGAGATCGAGACATGACCCTCTCCGCGATCCTCGGCGAAAAGGTGGGCATGACCCGCATCTTCGACGACCAGTCCCGGGCCATACCGGTAACGGTAATCAAGGCGGGACCCTGCCATATAACCCGGATCTGTACCGAGGAGGGGGAGGGCTACTCGGCCGTTCAGATTTCCTACGGCGAGATACCGGCCCGTCGGGCGAACCGGCCCCAGGCGGGCCACTTCGCCAAAGCAGGCGTAGCCCCCACCCGACATCTGGTGGAGGTCAGGGTGGAGGACGACTCTCTTTTCGAGCTGGGCCAGACCTTACGGGTGGAGGATGTGTTCGAGGCCGGAACCCGGGCAGACGTAACCGGCGTTTCCAAGGGCAAGGGCTTCCAAGGGGTGATGAAACGCCACAACTTCCACGGCCAGGGTGCCGGCCATGGCGTTCACAAGGTTCATCGTTCACCCGGGGCGATCGGCGCCTGCGCCACACCGGCCCGGGTGATGAAGGGCACCAAACTACCGGGCAGGATGGGTGGCGAGCGCACCACGGTTCTCAACCTGGCCGTAGTAGGAGTGGATCCGGATCGCAACCTGCTGGTCTTGAAGGGGGCGGTTCCAGGACCCAAAGGTGGGCTGGTGTTGGTCCGCGAAGCGGTCAAGAACAGCTGATGACCATGACCGAACCAATTGCCCCCCGCTACGACTCGTCCGGCGTTCAGCAGGGCAAGGTCTCGTTGGACGCCGACCTGTTCGGGGTAACGCCCAATCGGGAGGTAATGCATCAGGTGGTGGTGGCCCATCTGGCCGCCCGGCGTTCCGGCACGGCCCACACCAAAACCCGGGCCGAGGTAAGGGGCGGCGGCCGCAAACCCTGGCGACAAAAAGGCACCGGCCGGGCCCGGCACGGATCGATTCGCTCGCCCATCTGGGTGGGGGGCGGCGTCGCCCACGGCCCGCGTGACCGCAACTTTGTCCAGCGCACCCCCAAGAAGATGAAGGCGCTCGCCCTCCGTGGTGCCTTATCGGCACGGGCCTCCGAAGGTGCCGTCAAAATAATCGAGCAGTTCGATTGGGAGGTACCCCGCACCAAAACGGCCGCTTCCTTGCTGGAACAAATCGGAGTCAAGGGCAAGGCCCTGGTGATAACCGAACGCACCGAAGAGGTAGCCGCCCGTTCTTTCCGCAACCTTCCCCAGGTCATCCTGGGTCATCCCCGCTCCCTCAACACCTACGACGTGCTCTGGGCTTCCACCATAATCTTTTCCGCCTCCGCCCTGGAAACGACCTCCGATCGGGAAAGCACCGCCGGCCGGCCGGTCCAGGACGACCAAGAGATGCCGGCAACAACCGAAGGTCAGGACAGCCCATGAAAGACCCGCGCGACCTGATCATCCAGCCGGTGATTTCGGAGAAGTCCTACGAGCTCATCGAGCGGACCAACACCTACACCTTTGTGGTGGACCGTGGATCACGCAAAGAGGAGATTCGCCGGGCCGTAGAACAGCTCTTCGATGTGCAGGTGCTGAAGATCAACACCATCAACCGTAAAGGCAAGCTGAAGAGAACCAGATTCGGGGTGGGCAGGCGGTCCGACACCAAACGGGCCATGGTCACCTTACCCCCCGGCCAAACCGTGGACATCTTCGGAGTCTGAGGCGGGAGAGAGCATATGGCAGTTAAAAAGAGAAAACCCACCTCCCCGGGACGCCGATTCCAGACGGTGGCGGACTTCGAGGAAATCACCAAGAAGAAGCCCGAAAAGTCGCTTATTGTCAAGAAGAAGCGCTCCTCCGGACGCAACGCCCAAGGGCGTATCACCTCCAGACATCGAGGCGGAGGACACAAGCGACGTTACCGACTGGTGGACTTCCGGCGGACCAAAGACGGTGTTCCTGCCCGGGTAGCGGCCATCGAGTATGACCCCAACCGCAACGCCCGGCTGGCCCTGCTGCACTATGTGGACGGGGAGAAGCGCTACATCCTGCACCCGGTGGGAGTCGCCGTAGGAGACATGCTGGAGTCCGGCCCGAAAGCCGAAATCCGCGCCGGCAACAGCCTTCCCCTGCGGAACATTCCGGCCGGCACGGTGGTGCACGCCATCGAAATGAAACCCGGCGGCGGGGCCCGAATGGCCCGGGCGGCCGGTACCGGGGTACAGCTGATGTCCAAGGAAGGAAGCCGTGCCCTTCTCCGGTTGCCGTCCGGCGAAGTCCGTTATGTGCACCTTGACTGTCGGGCCACGGTCGGCCAGGTAGGTAATACCGAAGCCGAGCTAACCAAGCTGGGCAAGGCCGGAAGAAACCGCTGGAAAGGGGTTCGTCCCCAAACCCGTGGGGTGGCCATGAACCCGGTGGACCATCCCCTGGGCGGAGGCGAGGGCCGATCCTCCGGGGGTCGGCATCCGGTTTCTCCCTGGGGTAAGCCGGAAGGTCGGACCCGAAATCGTAACAAGGCGAGCAATCGGGACATTGTGCGCCGCCGCACCAAGAAGGGCCGGAGGTAGATAAATGGCTCGAAGCCGAAAAAAGGGTCCATTTGTGGACGAGCATCTGATGAAGAAGGTGGAGGCAGCCTCCAGTAGCGGCTACAAGCGGATGATCCGCACCTGGAGTAGGCGGAGCACCATCATTCCCGAAATGGTGGGCCTGACCATTGCCGTGCATGACGGCCGTAGACACATTCCTGTCTATATCACCGAGCAGATGATCGACCATAAGCTAGGCGAGTTCGCCCCCACCAGGACCTTCCGAGGGCATGCCGGGACCAAGAAGGAAAAGGCGGTCAGGCGGTAGGTATCCGAATATGAAAGCCCACGCCCGCGCCCGCAACGTACGCCAATCACCCTACAAGGTGAGGGTGGTTCTCAATCAGGTAAGAGGCCTGTCCGCCGCCGACGCGGAAGTGGCCTTGCTCTACTCCAACCGAAGGGCCGCCCACCCTATTCTTAAGTGCCTCCGATCGGCCGTGGCCAACATGAACTCCAAGTTCGAGTTAGGCGAAGACCTTTCCGCCCTGGCCGGAGAGGTTCGGGTGGTGGAGGCCTATGCGGATGAGGGCCCTACCATAAAGCGGTTCCGCCCCCGAGCCCGAGGGCGGGCCACCCGCATCCGCAAACGCACCTGCCACATCACCATTGTGGTTTCCGACGGCATAGAAGAGGTGGACTGATGGGCCAGAAAACGCACCCCTACGGTTTTCGACTCGGCATTGTTACCGATTGGAAGTCGCGCTGGTACTCGGACAAGGATTACACCGCCTTGGTCAACGAGGACTACCGGATACGCGATTATCTGCGCCGAGAGCTAAGGAGGGGGGCGGTTTCACGGGTGGATATAGAGCGCACCCGCGAGCGGCTTCAGGTGGATGTCCACACCTCCCGCCCCGGGGCGGTGATCGGACGAAAGGGTGCCGAGGCGGAGCGGATCCGTTCCGGTCTCGAAAAGATGACCGCCCGCCGGGTCAAACTCAACGTGATCGAGGTGAAAGACCCGGAGACGGATGCCCATCTGCTGGCCCAAGGGGTGGCGGAGCAGCTGGAGAAGCGGGTTGCCTACCGAAGGGCGATGCGGCGCACCGTACAGACCGCTTTGAAGTCGGGAGCGGAAGGGGTACGGGTCGAATGTTCCGGACGCCTGGGCGGGGCCGATATGAGCCGCCGAGAATGGTATCGGGAGGGCCGGGTCCCCCTCCACACCCTGCGGGCGGACATCGACTACGGATACGCCACCGCCGACACCAGCGTAGGCAGTATCGGTATCAAGGTGTGGGTTTACAAAGGCGATGTGGTGGCTTCCCTCAAGACCACCCGGGAGAAGATCGCCGCGGAAGCGGCTCTGGCGGCCGGACGGCCATCGGGCCGGATGTTGTCGGTCAAGAGCCGGGCCGAACAGCGGGCCGGTGGACGATCCACTCCCCGGGTCATCGAAGCCGGAGGCGGCAAGCGGATCATCGAGGCGGGAGGAGGCCGCAAGGTCAGCACCGCCGAGGCCAAGTCGGCCTACGACACCGCTCGGGCCGAGGCGAGCCGGGCTCCCGATCCAGATCAGGTCGATGACCAGTTCTGGGCCGCCGAGAATGAAGCGGCCGGCGCCGAAGAGACCCCGAGCGACGACCAGGAGCAGTAGGAATGTTGATGCCGAAGCGCACCAAATACCGCAAGGTCCACCGAGGCCGGATGCGCGGTTATGCCAAAGGAGGCACCACGGTCACGTTTGGCGATTACGGCATCCAGGCGCTCGAGCCCGGCCACATAACCGCCCGTCAGATCGAGTCGGCCCGGGTGGCCATCACCCGAACCGTGCGACGGGGGGGAAAGGTCTGGATCAACATCTTTCCGGATAAACCTATGACGGCCAAACCCGCCGAGACCCGGATGGGATCCGGTAAAGGGAACCCCGAGTATTGGGTGGCGGTGGTCAAGCCTGGTCGAGTGATGATGGAGCTGTCAGGTGTGGACGAGAAGATGGCCCGAGAGGCTATGCGCCGGGCGGGACACAAGCTGCCGATCCGAACCCGATTCGTGGCCCGGGAAACGTTGGTGTAGTGATGATGGAGATGACGCTATGAAGGCTGTGGAATTACGAAGCCTAACCCCGGATGAGCTGGAGGAGAAGTTGGACGAGGCCAAAGAGGAGCTCTTCAACCTGCGTTTTCAGCTGGCGGTCAGCCAGTCGGAGGACACCGCTTCCCTGGGGAGACTTCGCCGTGATATCGCCCGGATAAAGACGGTAATGCATGAGAGCCAGGAGGCCGGCCGTGGCTGATCGACCCCGCCGTAAAACCAGGGTAGGCGTAGTGGTGTCCGACTCCCGTTCCCGTACCATCACCGTGCAGATCGAGCGGCGTACCCGTCATCCTCGATACGGGAAGATCGTTCGTAGTGCCTCCAAGGTTCACGTCCACGACGAGGAGAACACGGCCCGCAACGGGGATCGGGTTCTGATTATGGAAACCCGTCCCCTGTCCAAGACCAAGCGGTGGCGTCTGGTAGAAGTGGTGGGACGGGCCCGATGATCCAGCAGGAGTCCCGTCTCAAGGTCGCCGACAACAGCGGTGCCCGGGAGGTGTTGTGCATCCGCGTCCTGGGAGGATCGCGCCGTCGGTACGCCCGGATCGGCGACATTATCGTGGCCACCGTCAAACAGGCCGTACCCGGGGCCTCTGTTAAGAAGGGGGACAAGGTGAGGGCGGTGGTGGTGAGGACCGCCAAAGAGCAGCGCCGCCGGGACGGAACCTACATCCGCTTCGACGACAACGCCTGTGTGGTGATCAACGACAACCAACTTCCCCAAGGCACCCGCATCTTCGGGCCGGTGGCTCGGGAGCTACGCGACCGCAGGTTCATGCGCATCGTGTCGTTGGCGCCGGAGGTGATCTGATATGCCGTCTATCAGAGAAGGTGATCGGGTCATGGTGATCTCCGGTAAGGACCTGGGCCGAGAGTCGCGGGTGGCGAGGGTGCTACCCCGCCAGGGCAAGGTGATAGTCGAAGGTATCAACACCGCCAAACGCCATCAAAAGGCGCGTGGTCGGGAGCTGCAGGCCGGAATCGTGGACAAGGACATGCCGATCGACCTTTCCAATGTGATGCTGATCTGCGAAGACTGTGGACCGATCCGTACCGGAACCGGCCTGAGCGAGACCGGCCGAAAGTTCCGCCGGTGCACCAAATGTCACGGAGAGGTGTAGTCCGATGACCGCCGATAAGACCTCCTCCGCCACGGGTTACGTCCCCCGTTTGAAGTTGCAGTATCAGGACGGCGTTCGATCCCGACTTCTCGAGGAGCTGGGGTTGGGCAACCCGATGTTGATCCCGAACCTGGAAAAAATCGTGGTGAACATGGGGGTAGGCGAATCGGTGGGTGATCGCAAACAGGTGGGGTCGGCCATGGAGGATCTGTCCACCATTACCGGCCAGAAACCCCGTCTCAATCGGGCCCGCCGGTCTATTGCCGGTTTCAAGTTACGTACCGGGATGCCGGTAGGCTGTTCGGTGACCATTCGGGGAGATCGGGCCTGGGAGTTCCTGGACCGCCTGATTACGGTCGCCATCCCTCGTATACGGGATTTCCGAGGCCTCAAACCCTCCTCTTTCGACGGGCGAGGCAACTACAGCTTCGGGGTGAGCGAACAGCTCATCTTCCCCGAGATCGATTACGACAAGGTAACGGCCGTTCGTGGCATGGACATAACCATCTGCACCACCTCCAAGGACGACCGAGGGGCGCAGGCGTTATTAGAAGCATTCGGTTTCCCCTTCCGGCGACAGAATGTCGGTGCGGGATAAATAGGCAAAGAGGTACGAAATGGCCAAGAAGTCGATGATCGCCAAAAACAAACAACGAGGTGAGCTGGTGGAGCGCTATCGAGAGCGCCGAGCCGAGCTCCTCCGCATCATTAAAGACCCGGAAGCAAGCCCCGAAGAAAAGCGCGAGGCCTACGCCCGGATAGCGAAGATGCCCCGCGATGCCAGCCCGACCCGCTACCGGAACCGTTGCGGGATCACCGGGCGGCCCCGGGGTTATCTACGTAAGTTTGGGATGTCTCGGATCGCGGTTCGAGATCTGGCCCACCGAGGCGAACTACCCGGCGTCAAGAAGTCTTCCTGGTAATGGAGTAGATGACGCCATGATGACCGACCCTCTCGCCGACATGTTGACCAGGATTCGCAACGCCAACATCGCCTTGCATCCCAAGGTGAGCATGCCGTCGTCAAAACTTAAAGAACAGATCGCCAAGGTGCTGGCCTCGGAGGGTTACGTCGAAGGCTATGACGTCAACCCGGCCGACCAGGGCAACACCCTGACCATCCGCCTCAAGTACACCGGCAAGGGCAACCAGTACCGGATTATCCAGAACCTGCAGCGTATCTCCCGTCCCGGTCGCCGCGTGTATAGCGGTGCCGATAAGCTGCCTCGCTCCCAAGGAGGCCTGGGCACGGTGATCGTTTCGACCTCCCAGGGCCTCCTGTCCGACCGGGAAGCCCGACGGCGTCGGCTGGGCGGCGAGCTCATGTGCGAGGTTTGGTGATCCTATGAGTCGGGTAGGAAAGGTTCCCATCCCCATTCCCGAAGGGGTAGAGATCGACATCTCCGGCCAGAAGGTCACGGTAAAAGGGCCGAAAGGCTCCCTTGACCGGGTTCTCGAAAACCGGGTGCGGGTCGAGGTAGCAGACGGTCGCTGCCTGGTCACCAGGATAAACGACGAACGACGCAGCAAAGCCCTGCACGGACTGTCCAGGGCATTGGTCAACAACATGGTGGTCGGGGTCACCGAAGGGTATCGCAAGACCCTGAAAATCGTGGGGGTGGGTTATCGGGCGCTGAACCGAGGTGAGGGGATCGAGCTCCAGGTGGGGTTCAGTCACAGCGTGGAAATTCCACCGGTAGAGGGAATAACCTTTACGGTGCCGGACGCCACCACCATCGTGGTGGAAGGGATCGATAAGGAGCTGGTCGGACAGGTCGCAGCCGAAATTCGCCGGGTCCGCCCACCGGAACCCTACAAGGGCAAAGGTATTCGCTACCAGGACGAGCATGTTCTGCGTAAAAGTGGTAAGGCGGGGGTGGCGGTACGATGAGCGGCGCACGTAGCAGAGCTCGGATCCGCCGCCATCGACGGGTTAGGAAGCGGGTGTCGGGAACGGCGGCGCGGCCTCGTCTGGCGGTGTTCCGGAGCAATCGATACATTTACGCCCAGGTCATCGACGACGGCCCCGGACGGACCCTGGTGGCGGCTTCATCGCAGGAGGTGTCACTACGTGACGCCGGCTTGACCACCGAAACCGCTTCCGCAGTGGGACGTTTGATCGCCACCCGTGCTTCCGAGGCAGGTGTAAAAGAGGTGGTTTTTGACCGTGGTGGACATCCGTTCCACGGACGGGTGAAAGCTTTGGCCGATGCAGCAAGGGAGGCCGGACTTGACTTCTAGACCGAGAAGACGTCGCGACGGCAGCTTCGACAGCAGCCCCCAGTTCGACGAAAGGGTTATCTTCATCAACCGGGTTTCCAAGGTCAGCAAGGGCGGCCGAAGGTTCTCGTTCACCGCCCTGGTGGCGCTGGGCGACGGCGCTGGTCGGGTAGGTATCGGCTACGGCAAGGCCAAGGAAATCCCCAACGCCATCCAAAAGGCTATCGAGTCGGCCCGGAAATCTATGTTTACCGTGCCGATGGCCGGCACCACCCTTATCCATAGGGTGATAGGTCGGCAGGGGGCCTCCAAGGTACTCCTGCAGCCGGCCGCCCCGGGTACCGGGGTCATCGCCGGCGGCGCTGTCCGCCAGATTCTCGAAGTAGCCGGGGTTCGGGACGCCCTCGCCAAATCATTGGGGGCACCCACCCACCTGAACGTCGCCAAGGCCACCATCAACGGTCTTAAAGCCCAGCGGCGTCCCGAAGAGGTGGCCGAATTACGGGGCAAAACCCCGGAAGAGATCACTCCACCAGGGCTGCTGGCCTCCTACCGTTCGACAGAGATGATGCGGGCTTCGGGAGGAGAAAGTCGTTCACCATGAGCGGGACCATGCTTCGGATCACCCTACGTCGCAGCCTGATAGGCGAGAAGCCCAAGGCCCGGGCTACGGTTAGGAGCCTGGGTTTGCGGAAGCTCAACGCCTCGGTTGAACGTCCGGACAGCCCGGAGCTACAGGGCATGCTGCACCGGGTTCGCCATCTGGTGGAAGTCCAGGAAGCATGATGAACGTCACAGAGTATTTAATGGAGAAACGTTGTGGCTAAAAACAACCAGCTGAAGCTGCACCATCTCCGCCCGGCGGAAGGGTCCAGGCGCAAGAAGATCCGAGTGGGTCGAGGCGAAGCAGGTCGCCGGGGCAAAACCGCCGGTCGGGGCATGAAAGGCCTCAAGGCTCGACGTAACCTTCGGCCCGGTTTCGAAGGCGGTCAAACCCCTCTGCAGGCCAGGATCCCCAAGCTGCGGGGATTCAAGCCGCATAACCGTGAAGAGTTCACGGCGGTCAACGTTGACGTACTGGACGGTTTTGAGGCCGGCAAGGTCATCGACCCCACCTATCTACGTGAGGCGGGGCTGGCCCGTAAAAGAGGCCGGATCAAGGTGCTGGGACGGGGAGAGATCAACACCGCCTTGACAGTGGAGGCCCATGCGTTCAGCGCTTCGGCCCGGGCCAAGATAGAGGCTGCCGGTGGATCGTGCGTGATCGTAAACTGACCTCTCCCCCCTACTTCTGGGGCCTTACGGAGGCTATCCGACCGGTTGAGTCATGCTGAGCGTATATCGCTACATGTTCATTATCCCCGACCTCAGGGGAAAGATACTTTTCACGCTGGGCGTCTTTGCCCTGTATAGGTTGGGTGCCACCATCCCGGTGCCGGGCATCGAGCTGGATCGGCTGGACGCCTTATCCGGCCAACAACCGGGCGGGGCCTTCGGACTGTTAAACCTGTTTTCAGGTAACGCCCTTGAGAACCTGTCCGTTTTCAGCCTGGGAATCCTCCCCTACATAACGGCCAGCATCATCATGCAGCTGCTGTCGGTGGTGATCCCCCGCCTGCAAAAACTCCAGGATGAGGGCCCGTCCGGCCGTACCGTCATCACCCGATGGACCAGAATCCTGACCGTGATCCTGGCCCTCCTCCAATCAACCGGCATCACCTACCTGTTCAGCCGAGGCAGCGGCTTTACCGGAGGGATCGTCCTGATCGACGATTACAGTCCCACCCGGGTGGTGCTGATGGTGGTCACCATGACCGCCGGAACCGCCTTCGTTATGTGGCTCGGCGAGCTGATCACCCAGCGCGGTATCGGCAACGGAATGTCGCTGTTGATCTTCATCAGCATCGTGGCCGCCTTGCCCAGCCAATTCACCCTGATCTGGCAGTACACCGTTCCGGCGGGTCGGGCTACCTTGTTCTACATAATCATCCTGCTGTTCGTATTCATGGTGGTCGGCATCCTGTTTGTGGAGCAGGGCCAGCGGCGCATTCCTATCCAGTTCGCCAAGCGGATCCGAGGACGGCGGGTTATGGGGGGACAAAGCACTTACATTCCGCTGAAGATCAATATGGCCGGGGTTATCCCGGTTATTTTTGCCACTTCGATCCTGTTCTTCCCGGTGCTGATTTCTACCTCCATCCCCAGTACGGAAGGGTTTTTCCTCTCGGTTCGAGACTTCATCAACGTCCATCTGGCCCCGTCCGGCTATGCCTCCGGTGCCACCAGCTGGATATATATCGGGGTGTTGTTCTTCCTGATCGTGTTCTTCACCTACTTCTATACCGCCATCCAGTTTGATCCGGCCAGGCAGGCGGAGACCATCCAACGCCAGGGCGGATTCATCCCGGGCCAGCGTCCTGGTCGGCAAACCGCCCGCTATCTGGAGCGCATCCTCAACCGCATCACCCTCCCCGGGTCCATTTTCCTCGGGTTGATAGCCATCCTGCCCGCCATCGCCTCGGCACTCTGGGCTATCCCGGTCGGATTCTCCGGAGTTTCGATCCTGATTGTGGTGGGCGTCGCCCTGGAAACCATGAAACAAATCGAGAGCCAGCTCACCATGAGGAACTACGAAGGTTTCCTGACATGAAAATCCTTTTCCTCGGCCCCCCGGGGGTGGGGAAAGGTACCCAGGCCGTCCGAGTTGCAGAGGCACTTGAAATCCCCCATATCTCCACCGGGGAAATGTTCAGAGAACACATGGATTCGGCCACAGGTCTCGGTAAGCAGATCAGCCGAATCGTGGCCCGAGGAGACCTGGTCCCCGATTCCCTAACCGTCGCCATGCTGCTGGAGCGACTCGGACATTCCGACACCGCCAACGGATATATCTTGGACGGATTTCCCCGTAACCTTCCCCAGGCCCACGCCCTGGATGAAGCAATCGGCGAGGCGGCCCTGGACGCGGTGGTGGTCTTGCAGGCCGAGTTCGACATGCTGAAGGAGCGCTTGTTAAATCGGGGGCGGGCGGACGACACCGAGGAATCGGTTTCCAACCGGCTGGTGGTGTACGAACGGGAAACCGCCCCCTTGGTTCGTTTCTATGAAGACCGAGGGGTAACGGCCGGAGTCAACGGGGTGGGCTCGGTCGAAGAAATCACCGCAAACATTCTGGCCGCCTTGGCCCGCTTCCGGCCTTAAGATCCATCGTTTGGGGCCGGGTTTCTAAAGGATATAGCCGGTGATCACCATCAAAAACCCGCGCCAGTTCGACAAGATGGCTACGGCCGGAAGATGCGTCGCCGCCGTCCATGAGGCCGTAGTCGAAGCCGCCGATGTGGGTGTGCAGCTGCAAGACCTGGACGAGCTGGCGGGCCAGGTTATAAGCGACCATGGATGCCGACCCTCCTTCCTGGGATACCAGGGTTTTCCGGCCCATACCTGCATGTCCCCCAATGAGGTGGTAGTTCACGGCATCCCCGGCCCTTACCGTCTGGCCGAAGGAGACCTGCTTTCGATTGATGCCGGCGCTATCTATAAGGGCTACCACGCCGACGCCGCCCTCACTATTCCGATCGGCGAAGTAGACGAGGAGTCCGCCCGGCTGATGGAGGTCACCCGCCAAGCCCTCTGGTCGGGTATCGACCAAACCCGGCCCGGCAACCGGGTGGGCGATATTGGTTACGCCGTCGAGATGGGAGCGGAACCCTACGGCTACGGGGTGGTCATCGATTATGTCGGGCACGGCATCGGCCGGGAAATGCACGAAAGTCCCCAGGTTCCCAACTACGGTCCCCCCGGAAAAGGGCCCCGATTACGGACCGGCATGGCGATTTGTGTGGAGCCGATGTTCAACCTGGGAACGGCGGAAACCCTGACCAAACCGGACGGTTGGACGGTGGTGACGGCAGACGGAAAAAAATCCGCCCATTTCGAACATACCGTGGCGCTTACAGAAGACGGGCCGGTAGTTCTTACCGTAAGCGACTTGCTAACCGCCCGCCCGTCGGGTTAATATGGTGGGCCGGACTTATTTTGTCGCGTCCTTCTGAATCCTACAGGGTAGAGGGGCGTGGTGGGTTCGACATAGGAAACCTAGGGCCGGATTGAACCAGCCCCCGGGATTTTGACGGTTACCAATCCAAAGGACCAACGGTGAAGGTACGACCCTCCACAAAGAAGATGTGCGATAACTGTCGCCTTATCAAACGCCGTCGCCGGGTTTGGGTGGTGTGCTCCAATCCCCGTCACAAGCAGCGGCAAGGCTAGAAGAGCAGAAAGGTAACCCACGAATGGCGCGTATATCCGGGGTTGACCTCCCGCGGCAGAAGCGGCTGGAGATCGGACTCACCTATATATACGGTATCGGCGTCAGCACCTCTCGAGAAATGTGCTACCGGCTGGAGATCAACCCGGACACCAGGGTAGACCGGCTAACCGATGACGAGGTGAGCCGGATACGAACCTACATCCAATCCAACCTTCGGGTGGAGGGTGACCTGCGCCGGGTGGTTGCCCAGAATATCAAGCGCAAGATGGAGATCGGCAGCTATCAGGGGCTTCGGCATCGGCGGGGACTTCCGGTCAGGGGCCAGCGCACCCACACCAACGCCCGAACCCGCAAAGGCCGCCGGATGGCCATAGCCGGCAAGAAGAAGGTCAAGAAGTGATACGGCCCGAGCAGGCCGTCGAGCGAAGTAGCGGAGGACCGATTGGCTAGAGAGCGACAGAAGAGGGTACGACGCCGCGAGCGCAAGAACATAGCGTTCGGACAGGCCCATATCAGAGCCAGCTTCAACAACACCATCATCAACATCACCGACGTTAACGGCAACACCATCGTTTGGACATCGGGTGGATCGGTGGGCTTTAAAGGCTCCAGGAAATCGACCCCCTACGCCGCCCAGGTAGCCGCAGAGGAGGCCTCCCGCCGAGCCGGGGAGCACGGCATCCGCAAGCTGGAGGTGATTGTCAGCGGCAACGGGTCGGGACGGGATACCGCCGTTAGAACCCTCACCAACATGGGCATAGAAGTGTCCGGAGTGCGTGATGTAACCCCGCTTCCTCATAACGGTTGTCGTCCCAAGAAGCGTCGTCGAGGCTGATTCCCTATGGCGCGTTACACCGGTCCTCGCACCAGAAAAAGCCGACGCCTCGGCCAAATCCTGGACGACAACAAGGCGAAATACTACGACCGCCGACCCTACCCACCTGGCGAACACGGAAGGCGGAGGGGAAGGCGAAGCAGCGATTCCGACTACCTTCACCAGCTCAAGGAAAAACAAAAGATGCGCCAGATCTATGGGATCTTGGAGCGTCAGTTCCGCCGGTACTACGAAGAAGCCGCCCGGGTAAAGGGCATAACCGGAGACAACCTGCTCCAGATTCTGGAATGCCGTCTGGACAACGTGGTGTATCGGTCGGGTTTGGCCAGGACCCGTCCCCAAGCCCGCCAGCTGGTCAACCATGGCCACTTCCAGGTCAACGGCCACAAGGTGGACATTCCTTCCTATCGGGTCCGGGCAGGCGACCTGGTTACGGTCAAGGAAAAATCTCGCAACATCATCGTCATCCGCCACGCCGCCGACACCTCAGGTGATCGCCGGATTCCCGAGTGGCTGGAGGTCGTACTTGACGAACGACAGATCAGAGTGATCGATGTCCCGAACCGGGCGCAGATCGACACGGCGGTACGGGAACAGCTGGTGGTCGAGCTGTACTCAAGGTAGAGCCGGTCCAAGGGCTATCAAGCCGGTTCCGGTAATGCCTGGACCAGGATCGACTTTCTAAAAAACGTAATAAGTAACCCTCGAGAATTGGGGAAGAAAATCTTGCAAGTGCTGGTTGTTCAACGTCCGCAGATTGAACTGGAGCCGATCAGTGCCAACCGGGCCCGTTTTGTTATTAAGCCGTTGGAACCGGGCTTCGGTTACACGCTCGGTAACACTCTGCGGCGGACGTTGCTATCCCGGATACCGGGCGCTGCCGTCTCTTCCATCCGAATTGACGGGATATATCACGAATTCACTACCATCCCCGGCGTCAAAGAAGACGTGGTGGATATCATCCTCAACATCAAACGGCTGGTGGTGCGGATGAGCGACCTCGAACCGCTCACCATCAAACTTTCCGCCACCGGTCCTAAAACCGTGACCGCCGCCGATCTTGAGGCACCTACCGGAGTCGAAATAGTCAGCCGCGATCTGCATATCGCTACCTTGTCCGAAGGTGCCTCACTGGAGGCCGAAATGGTGGTCGAGCAGGGCGTAGGCTATCGCAGTGCCGTAACAGAAGCGGGCGATGCGATCGGGACTATACCGATAGACGCCATCTTTTCGCCGGTCCGTAAGGTGTCCTTTCGGGTGGAAGACACCCAAGTGGGTCAGATGACCAACTTTGATCGGTTGGAAATCGATATAGAAACCGACGGATCGATCAATCCAAACGAAGCCCTGTCTTCGGCCGGCAAGACGCTGGGGGAGCTGCTGAACCTGTTCGCCGATATCGGCGAAGGGGTCGGGTTGGAATTGGGAGACGTGATGGTGGTGGAGGACGTTTCGCATGATCTGGACCTTTCGATCGACGCGCTCGACCTTTCCGAGCGTCCTCGTAACTGCTTGAGGCGGGCCGAGATACACACGGTCGGGGAGCTGACCCAACAAACCCGGGAAGACCTCCTTGATTTGACCAATTTCGGACATAAGAGCCTCGAAGAAGTAATTGCCAAACTCGACGAGCTGGGACTGGGCATCTCCCCGTCGGGTGACAGGAATTAGTGAGCCGAAATGCCTAGACCGCGAAAAGGTAAGCGCCTGGGGGGGAGCGCCTCCCACCAAAAGGCCATCCTGTCCAACCTCACCGAAGCCCTCATCTGGGATGAACAGATCACCACCACCCTTACCAAGGCCAAGGTGCTGAGGCCCTACGCAGAGAAAATAATCACCAAGGCCCGTCGGGGCGATCTGCATTCCCGCCGCCTGGTGCTTAGGCATCTGTCGGATCTGGAGGTGATCACCAAGCTGTTCGACGAGATCGCACCCAGATACAAGGAACGACCTGGCGGCTACACCCGGATCGTAAAGCTGGGCCCCAGGAGAGGCGACAACGCCGAAATGGCGATGATCGAGCTGGTTTAATCCCCGCCTTCAGAACTTCATTTAGCACCTTTCTAAAAGCCGGTATCGCAAGCCCGAGAGGTTCCCCTTTCTCCCGGGCACCAAATCTGAATCGGCTTGACCAAGGAACCCCTTTTTCCGTCCACTGCCTCTAGGAGGTTTGGGCCGTCATTCCATTTTCTGCGGGTCTAAACCTCCTGACCAAGGGAGGTTTCACGAACGAGGCGCGGTTTTTGTCACACCCGACTTGCATAATTAGATCACCTGGCCGGACAGGAGTTAGAAAACCGACCAGGAAAAAGGAGGAAACGAAAAATGATCAGGCGCCCACCCATTCCCCCGCCGATAGTGGAACAACCCAGCCAAATATCCCGCATTCCGGTTCTGGATCGGGCAGCAGTGGGTCAACCCGTCACTCGCCGAGGAATCTCCCTGTTTCCGGTCTACCTTCCAGGCAACCGGCTGCCCGATATCGCCACCGGCACGGACGCCGGCCTCCAAATCGAGGAACTTCCGAACTCGGCGGTGCCGCATCTGCGCATCGGCAACCCCACCAAAAAGCCCATCTTCTTGCCGGAGGGCGTGCAGCTCATCGGCGGTCTGCAAGATCGTGCCCCCAACATCAGTGTCCTGGTCGCCCCCGAATCCGAACTTGACCTTCCGGTGTCTTGTCTGGAACGGGGCCGCTGGGGAAGCCGTACCGGTTTCCGACATGGCGATGCGTTTGCTCCCCGGCGGACCCGCCGGACAAAAAACGCCCAGGTATCCCTGGCTGTCCAAAGAAACGGCAGCCGCCGAAGCGACCAAGCCCGAGTGTGGCACACCATCGATCAGGAGTTAAAAGACCGCCGGATCGTAGCGCCCACCTCGGCTATTAGAGCCGTAGAAGAGTCCCTCCGGTATGACGCCGGTCGAGTCCGGGTGGTGGACGAGCTTCTGGAGAAGGGGCCTCTTCCCGAGCAGTGCGGAATCGCCGTCACCCACGGATGGAGAGTGGTAGCGGTCGACATCTTCGGGGATAGAAGCCTGTTGTCGGCTCATTGGCAAGGGTTGGTCCGTTCGTATTTGTCGGAACGTCCCACCGCCGACGGCAGACCCTCCCCGACCCGTACCCTGGGCCTGATCAACCGGCTCAATCTGGTATCCGCCACCCAGAATCCGGGGTTGGGCATGGGAGTCGAGATGCACGTGACGGATCGGCTGATGACCGCCCAGGCCCTGGTCTTAGGCGACTCCCTGGTTCACGCCTCCGCCCTGATGCCTATCCGGTAGACCTGTCCCACACGGATCGGATCATCTCGTCGATCAGGTCTTGTCGCTGGTCAGGGTGGAGGAAGGCCGCTTCCATAGCGTTCCGTGTCACCTGTTCAACCTCCCGTCCTGACCAGCCGAAGGCCCGACAACACCGACCCAGCTCCCGGGTGAGGGTGGTGCCGCTCATCAACCGATTGTCGGTATTCACCGTCACCCGGAACCCGAGATCCAACAGTTTTCCGATCGGGTGGGTCCCGATGGAATCCACGGCACCGATATGAAGGTTGGAGGTAGGGCATTGTTCCAGGACCAAACCACGGTCCCGAACCTCGGCAGACAGCGATCCCAGGGTCCCGTCCGGATGGATGTCGTCTGTGATACGGATTCCGTGGCCGATCCGATGGGCACCGCAGGTTTGTACCGCATCCCGGATCGAATCAACCCCGGCGGCTTCTCCGGCGTGAATGGTGAAGGGCATTCCGGCCCGGCGGAGAAGGTCAAAAGCGGCCAGATGGCCGGAGGGCGGAAACCCTTCCTCGGCACCGGCAATGTCAAAGCCGACCACACCCTGATCCCGGAAGCGAAGAACCAGCTCGGCCATTTCCAGACTCCGGTTGTCTGTTCTCATCGCACAGATCAACACACCCACCTTTATATTTCGTCCGGAACTGCCGTCCTCAAACCCGGCCAAAGCCGCCCGGACTACCTGGTCGGGCGATAAACCTCCAATCGTGTTCAACTCGGGGGCAAACCGAACCTCGGCATAGATCACCCCGTCATCGGCCAGATCCTCCGCGGATTCGGCGGCCACCCGGTAGATGGCATTGCGGGTCTGCATTACCCCTACCGTGTGGCGGAACATCTCCAGATACAGGCCAAGATTACGGCGGCGGGCACCGGCCTGGAGATGGGTGGCCAGTTCATCCTGGTCACGGGTGGGGAGCCCGGTGTAACCAGCTTCGTCGGCCAGGTCGATAATGGTCGCCGGACGCAACCCCCCGTCCAGATGATCGTGCAGTACCACCTTGGGGAAGGCCGACAAATCCTCAAAGCCAGGAGCGAAATCGTCGGAACCCATCCCTCCAGGCTACCTAAGGCTCAAACCCTTGGATTAGGCGGAGGTTCAAGGCGCTTCGGGAACGTTTTTTTGCGTTCTTGAAATTAGGGGTTGAAAATGTCCCGGACTCATGATACGTAGGGGGTTGCCAAGCACCGAAGGCCGGGTAAAGAGGTAGGTATCCCGATCGGATCCCCGGCCCCAAGGGAACATAAACGTATGGAGCGAACAGCCGAACCGCAGTCTCCCGGCTTCAGTCCGGGCATGGTTGACCACGCTCCGAATCAGGTGGTGTGCGGCGGGGGAGGGGAACCCGGCGAAGCTGGGCGGCGTGTGCCGTTTTTTGCGTTCTTGTGAGTGTTTTCCCTGGTTATAGGTGGTTTCTACGAACCTGAAGCTGTGAGCGTTTTAGGTGAGTTGGTGAGGAACTTAGGTTCAGGATGTTAACTGGTGGGCTGTGAACCTTAGCTTCAGGGAAGCGGGCGGGCGATCAGGGATCTCGATTCGGAATAGGTCAATTCGCTATTACCAAGAGGGGTCAGATATGTCGGTTTACAGACCTTTGGGATGCCAGACGGTTTTGATCTCGGTAAAGGCGGCAATCATATAGGGACTCTGGGCCTTGTCCCAGTCGAGCTTGGTCCGAGGAGGACGAACCACCCGTTTGGCCCCCCCGGCGGCAGCTTGTTCGATCTCCTCCATTTGGCCTGGCTCCGCACCGTAGGCATCAACCGCATTCACGTCCAGATGAGAGGAAAGATACGGCACCATTCCGTCTTTAGGGCCGGTCAGTATGTTGACCACCCCCCCGGGCACATCAGCCGTGGCCAAAGCTTCCGCCAGGGCAATCGCCGGGGTGGGCCACTGCTCGGAAGCCAGTACCACCGCGGTGTTGCCGGAAACAATCACCGGTGCCAACCGTGACACCAAACCGAGCAGAGGAGACGACTCGGCCGCAATAATCCCGACCACCCCGGTGGGTTCAGGGACCGAAATGTTGAAGAACGGCCCGGACACGGGGTTGAGGTTCCCTAACACCTGGGCGAACTTGTCGGCCCAACCCGCATACCAAACCAGGCGATCAATGCTGCCTGCGACCTCCCGTCGCGCCCCGGCGGAGCCGACCCCGAAAAGCCGAATCGCCGCGTTGAAGGCCGCCGCCCGATCCTCCACCATCTCCGCCACCCGATAGAGGATCTGCCCCCGGTTATAGCCGGAGCGGGCCGCCCACCCGGACTGGGCGCTACGGGCCGCTCGAACGGCCATACGAAGGTCCTTGCGGGTGCCGGCCGCTACCCGAGCCGCTATTTCGCCTCGATGATCCAGCGCCGGATAGGATCGACCCGACTCGGACCGGGGAAAGTTCCCGCCGATGTAAAGCTTGTAGGTCTTGCGGACCTCTAGTCGGCTCACCATCCACCCTCCAGGTAGGGAAGCAGACCATGACGGCCGCCCTCTCGGCCGAACCCTGATTCCCGGTAGCCCCCGAAGGGAGAGCCGGGGTCGAACTTGTTGTAGGTATTCGCCCACACCACCCCGGCGGCCAGCCGGTCGGCCATCCAGAGAATCCGTGAACCTTTGGTGGTCCAAACCCCGGCGGATAGTCCATAGGGGGTGTTGTTGGCCTTTTCCACCGCTTCGGCCGGCGTGCGAAAGGTCATTATCGACAGTACCGGCCCGAATATCTCCTCGGAGGCGATCCGATGACTCTGGGAAACCCCGGTGAACAGGGTGGGGGTAAACCAGTAGCCTCGCTCGGGCAGCTCGCAGGGAGGCTGATACATGGTCGCCCCCTCCGCCTGACCTATCTCCACCAAACGGGTGATCTTGTCCAGCTGGGCCGGGCTGTTAATCGCTCCCACATCGGTGTTCTTGTCCAGAGGGTCTCCCACCCGCAGGGAACGAAGGCGGAGTTTCAGCCGGTCCATCAGCGCATCGAAGACAGATTCCTGAACCAATAGTCGACTTCCGGCGCAACACACGTGGCCCTGGTTGAAGAATATTCCGTTGACGATTCCCTCGATAGCCTGATCGAGGGGGGCGTCATCAAAGATGATATGAGGGGCCTTGCCTCCCAGCTCCAGGGTGAGGCGTTTTCCGCTCCCGGCCAGTCGGTGTTGGATCTGCTTTCCCACCTCGGTCGAGCCGGTGAAGGCTACCTTGTCCACATCAGGATGCTCCACCAGCTCCGCTCCGGTTCTCCCATCGCCGGTAATGATGTTTACGGTTCCGGGGGGAAGGCCCGCTTCGGCGGTTAGCCGGGCGAACGCCAAGGCGCTCAACGGAGTGGTTTCGGCCGGCTTCAGCACCACCGTATTGCCCGCCGCCAACGCGGGAGCCACCTTCCAGGCCACCATCAGCATCGGGAAGTTCCACGGGATGATCTGGCCTACCACCCCGATCGAGTCGGTGCCCAGTCCGGGGAAGGCGTATTCGAGCTTGTCGGCCCAACCGGCATAGTAGAAGAAGTGGGCGGAGCTCATCGGAAGGTCGAAGTCCCGCGACTCCTTGATGGGCTTGCCTCCGTCCAACGTTTCCAGCACGGCGAACTCTCTGGATCGTTCCGCCAGCATCCGGGCGATCCGGTAAAGATATTTGGCCCGTTCGGACTTTTGCATCTTCCCCCAGGCACCGTTGTAGGCCTTACGAGCCGCCTCAACCGCCTTCTGAACATCCTTCCGACCGCCTTCGGCAACCCGGCTGAGGGCCTCTTCGGTAGCCGGATTTACGGTCTGGAAGTACCGGTTGGTAGAGGGTTTGGTGGGCGCGCCATCAATCCACAGGTCGTAGTTCTCCTGGATGGATACCACTTCGGTGGATTCAACTGAGGTCACATAGTCGAGGCCGGTGGGGACAATCTCAGGATGTTTAACGGGTTCGGAAGGGCACATTTTCGATCAGTCCTTGGTGAAATAGTCGGGCGATTGGTATCGGCCCTCCTGTATCCAGCGGATCTGCATGAGCAGGTCGTTAAGCAGGCTGGAGGCACCGAACCGGAACCGATCGGGGGTCAGCCAATCCGATCCCAGGGTTTCTGCCAGCATCACCAGATAACGGATGGCGACCTTGGCCTTACTGATCCCTCCCGCCGGTTTCATCCCCACCGGCCTGCCGGTCCGGGCGTAGAAATCCCGGATCGCTTCCAGCATTACCAGCGTGACCGGCAGGGTGGCGGCGGGAGAAACCTTACCGGTGGAGGTCTTGATGAAATCCGCCCCCGCCTCCATGGCCAGCATCGAAGCCCGCCTTACATTGTCGAACGTGCTCAGCTCGCCGGTCTCCAGGATGACTTTAAGATGCGCCGTCCCGCAGGCCTCCTTTATGCTCGCTGTCTCCTCGAACACCCGGTAGTAGTCGCCGGACAGGAAGGCTCCCCGGTTGATCACCATGTCGATTTCTCCGGCACCGGCTTTTACCGCCCACTCCACCTCCCCGATCTTGACCTCAAGCGGTGCCTGGCCGGAAGGAAAGTAGGTTGCTACCGAAGCCACCGCCACCGGATGGCCGGCCAGGGCCTCAACCGCGTACGGAACCAGATTGGGATAAACACACAAGGCCGCTACCGACGGTATGCCGGGGTCGGTAGGGTCCGGCTGAACGGCTTTCGAGGCTAATTGAGCCACCTTGCCGGGCGTATCCCGGCCTTCCAGGGTGGTCAGATCGCACATCCGGATGGCCAGGTCAAGGGCAGCCAGCTTGGACTCCCGTTTTACCGATCGGGTTGACAGAGCCGCAGCCCGTTCCGTCACCCCCACCTCGTCCACCGGGGTTACCCCGCCCACGTAGGAGGCGACCGTCTTCGGGGTTAGGGAACGGTCGGGAAGCGAAGTCCTCAAGGCGGTTGATACTGTGGTTGACATAAGAAAGCGGACGAATTGAACCTTTCCGGTTGTGGTCCGTGAGAGGCCGGTGGCTGGTTTATCCCGTCCTGATTATGGCAGCAAACCCGGGTTTCGCCGGAGTCCTCTTCGGGGAGAGACCAAAAATGTCACACCCTCTCCCTACCATGTCGGGCATGGATAATTTGACAGTCATAATTATTACCGCCCTGGTGTCAGGGTTGGTGGTCAGTATCGGTTTCCTTCTGGGAGGCCGCCGTAAGGGAGAGTCGGTTTTCAAGCGTGACCCGGGCCCTCCGGAAGAACCTTCTCCTGCCGACATGCTTGATCCGATTATTCGTTTGGCAGGCCAAACCTTCCAATCCCATCTCCAGGCCGGCAATGCCGAATTAGCCCGGCAAAGGGAGGTTTTCGACACCAAATGGAGTCCCCTTGTGGCGGGTATGAACCAAGAGCTGTCGGATATTCGTGGGTTGGTCACCGACCTGCAAAAGGACCGTGCCGTCCAACACGAGGGCCTAACCGAAAAACTGCGAAACGCCGAAGAAGGCCAGCGCAATTTGTTGAGTTCCACCCAACGCCTCAACGACATCCTGGGCAACTCTCAGGCCCGAGGCCAATGGGGCGAACGGATGGCGGACGACATCCTCCGGACGGTGGGCATGATCGAAGGGGTTAACTATCGCAAGCAGATGACCACCGCTTCCGGAACCCGGCCGGATTTCAGCTTTGAGCTACCGGACGGACGGCTTCTCCACATGGACGTTAAGTTCCCCCTGGAAAGTTACGTCCGCTATCTGGAATCCGAAAACAGCAGCGATCAGGCGGTAGCGGCCAAAGACTTCGGCAAGGCGTTGAAGGGGCACATCCTGGAAACCGCCGGAAGAGATTCCTACCAGGAGTCGATATCCACAGTGGGGTTCGTGTTGATGTTTGTCTCCAACGAAAGCATCTATTCCTTTATCCATGAACATCACGGAGGGCTTTTGGAGCTGGCCCTTTCCAAAGGGGTGGTGGTGTGCTCCCCCTTCACCCTGTTCGGGATGCTGTCGCTGGTACGTCAGGCTATGGACACCCTGGCCTTGGAGAAATCTTCCCAAGAGATCTTGGATCATCTGGGAACCTTCTCCGAGGAATGGGCTCGTTATGTCGAAAAGACCGAGAAGGTAGCGCTCCATCTGGGCCGCCTTAACAAGGCGTTTCATGACCTGACCGGCACTCGTCAGAGAAAGCTGGAACGGGAGCTGGACCGCATCGACGAACTAAAGACCCGCCATTCGGGCCCCTCCCTCTCCATGGTCGAATCCCCTTATGTAGACCACGGCGAAAGGGAGGGCCTGGCCCTTTTAGGCTGATCATGGCCGGAAGACCAGACCGCGAACCTGACCGCGAAACACGGGAAAGAAGCCAAAACCGCAATCTTCGGGCCAAAGGAAGGTAACGAATGAGCGACCGAAACAGAGACGACGATTTTGAGATGGACGAAGCAACCCGGCAACGTCTCGCCGCGAAATGGCAGTGGGTTCCTCCGTACACCGGAGAGGAAGCTGAACGTGTAGCCGCTAACTGGCAGCGGTGGCGGGAATCCGGTTACACCGATAAAGAAGCCGAAGCCGCAATCTATGGGCCAAGGGAAGATGATGAATGAGCGACCGAAACCTCAAACCGCTTGGAAGAAGAAACACGGGGACGTCTTGAGGCGAAATGGCAGTGGCCTCCCGATCCGGCTAGTGCTCCAGAGTATCCAGATCGACCGTAAGCCAACCCACTTCAGAGAGGAGATATCATGACCACCAGAACGGCCACCAGGCCGGCACAATCGAGCAGGCCAACCCGGCCAGATGGTCACCTGACGACGATCAAAGCGGAGCCAGGCCACCGGGTCGAGTTCTGGGAGGGTACGACTCTCACGCTCCGCCCGGTTCACTTCGGCGGTGATTGGCAGCCGTCATGAGACCGGTCATTGTGATCGACCTCGGCCAGCTATACGAAGACACGCACCTGGCCCGAGCGCTTAAGAGCCGCAGCAAAGAGCAGGACGTCACGATCTCCCTTATGGCCGAGACCATCGAGTCGATCCACGACGCCGGCTACGACATCCAATACCACCTCGGCGGCCTAGTCGGTCAATTGACCAGAGACTCCCGCTTCCGAGGCCGCCGAGGAGAGCTGAAGCAGGCGCTCGGCAAAGTGCTCGATACCATCAAACGGCTTTAAGATCGCGTAGGCACCGAGACCAGATACACAGGAGAAGGCTTTTACCACATACAGATCCAATCGCAACGACTGCCCAATGTGCCGGTTCTGCACGGGACCGGAATAGTTCAATCGAGGACGACTTCTCTCCGTCCCACCGCTATGCGATAGCCCAGCCAGATAAGCGTTACCGAGGTCAATAGAGAGCCGGCGAAACCCCATTCGTAACCAAAAGCCAGGACGGTTCCGCCGGTTGAAGCGGCCAAGGTCCCGGCCACAATGGACAGATTACCGACCACCAGACGAGGATTGCGTCTATAGAACCGCACCATCGACACCAAAGCCAGGACGATGATAATGGTGGCCCCCATTCCTCCCCCTATGGCCGCCCAAAGGCGGGGCCCGAACATATCCAACCAAAGGTCCCGTCCATTCGGAACCCCTCCGTGAGGCAGGGCACCGGCATCGAACGGCTGCGCCAGAGCCATTGGAATCGATATGGCAAAAAACGGGAACAAGAGCATCAGCATTATGTGGCCGGCCCGCCGTCCCACCACCAGGAACATCGATCCCAGCGCCAGAACCGGTATGTTCACGATGGCCCCGAAGAGGAAAAATGCCCGATAGCTCGCAGAGGTCCATCCGGTGGCGGTTCCCAGCCAAAAGGCCCAGGTGGCCAGGGCGAAGAAGCCGATACCGGCCGCATATGCGGCGGTATGCGGGCGGGGAGAAACCCGATACCGGCGAGCCAGATCAAAGAAGAACAGCGTGGCTATCAGGGCAGCGACCAAAGAAACTGCTGTGCTCATATCCGGCCAATGGTAGGAGGGTAATCAAGGGTGAGCCGACAGATCCGGTACCCTAAGCCACATGGTTCGACATATTCTTGTGGCGGTAGCCTGGCCCTACGCATCCGGTTCCAGGCATCTTGGGCACCTAGCCGGTGCCTACCTACCCGCCGACATATTTGCCCGTTATCACCGACTGTCCGGCAACCGAACCTTGATGGTCTCGGGAAGCGATGTCCACGGCACCCCCATTACCGTCCGAGCCGATGGGGAAGGGGTGCATCCGCAGGTCATCGTCGATCGGTACCATCACGAATTCGTAAACGGCTGGAAGGCCTTGGCCATACAGTGGGAGCTTTACACCTCCACAGGCACCGCCAACCATCACGAGGTCACCCAGGATATTTTTCGCCGCCTTCACGAAAACGGCTTTATCGACCGACGCACCTCCTGGCAGTTCTACGACCCGGCCGTAGACCGTTTCCTTCCCGACCGATACGTGGAGGGAACCTGCCCCCATTGCGACTACCACTACGCCCGAGGCGACCAGTGCGACGGCTGTAGCCGCACACTTGACCCGGTTGACCTGCTCTGCGCCCGTTCCAAACTTTCCGGGGTCAAGCCCATCCAGCGCGAAACCGACCACTTCTATCTTCGCTTGTCGGATTTTTCCGAGAGCCTGGAGGAGTGGCTGCGTTCCCGCCAAGGCTGGCGTAAACACGTCCTCAATTTTTCGCTGAGCTGGATCGAAGAAGGCCTCCAAGATCGGGCGATAACCCGTGACATTGATTGGGGTATCGACATTCCGGTGGAAGGTTTGGGTGAAGGCAAGAAAATCTACGTCTGGTTCGACGCGGTTATCGGCTACCTTTCCGCCTCCAAGGAATGGGCGAAAATCCAGCGTCAGGACGAGGCCTGGAAAGATTGGTGGGAAAACCCCGACGCCGAACACGTCTACTTCATCGGTAAGGACAACATCCCCTTCCACACCATTATCTGGCCGGCCATGCTGTTGGGCTACGGCGGCTTGGAGTTGCCCACCAACGTTCCCGCCAACCAGTATGTGACCTTCCTAGGGGGTAAGGCTTCGGCCAGCCGAGGCATCGGGCTGACCATCCGAAAAGCACTTGATCTCTACGAACCGGATGCCCTCCGCTATGCCTTGGCGGCCAACCTGCCCGAAAACAACGATACCGAAGTATCCGAGAAGGAGCTGGACCGAAGGATCAACGACGAGCTGGTTGCCACCTGGGGTAATCTGGTATACCGGGTGCTTTCCATGACTCGAACCAACTTCGATAACCGGATTCCCGAAAGGGTCGAACAGACCACGCAAGGCGACGAAATCCTGGCTGCGACCGGACAAACCCTTGATCAGGTGGCGGCCCACATCGAGCGGGTGGAGCTTCGGGCCGGACTCAGAACGGCCATGGCGGGTGCTGCCCGGATCAACGCCTATCTGAACGCCACCGAGCCCTGGAAATTGGTTAAAACCGATCCAGCCCAAGCCGCTACCGTACTCAAGAACGCCCTCGACGCCATCAACCATTTGAAGGTGGCCTTCGCTCCCTACCTGCCGGTGACCTCGGAGCGACTTCATTCCATGATAGGACTACCGGGCAGGTTGTCAGATCGCGGCTGGGAAGGTGCCGAAGTACCGGCCGGTACCAAACTCGGCGAGATCACACCCCTATACCGCAAGGTGGACACCTGAACCTTAAGCAATGAGAGAGTTACCGATTAAGCCCTCAACCTATAATTCAATAAATGCCCTATAAACTGGGTAAACACCCTACAGAATCGCAAAATTCGTACACCTCGCCCGGCTCCGCCGGGCCCCAGCCCCCGCCGCCGCCTCCGAAGAAGGAGCGTGGCCGGCCATGCCCGGACTGAAGCCGGGAGACTACTGATTGGCTTTCGCTCCATACGTTTATGTTCCCTTGGGGCCGGGGATCCGATCGGGATACCTACCTCTAACCCGGCCTTCGGTGCTTGGCAACCCTCTACGTATCATGACTTTCCGATAATTTCAACCCCTAATTTTGGGAACGCGAAAAAAATCCTGAAGCACCTCAAATCACCTAAACGGACGGTCGTGTCTCCCTCGGTTGTAGCAGGCCGAAAGACCGATTCAAGGAGTTCGTGGTGAGACAAATCGGGGGCTTTTCCGAACGAATCCTGGGTTTTCTCGCCCCTCCAAGGTTCACCGGAGATGGAGGTTGATCCGGGTAATATACCGGATACCGGTAGGTTCGCCTGTACCTTCCCCGTCATCCGCCCGAGAGGACTTTTGGTTGGTGATAAGTCAAGCTTCGATGTCCGGGTCGGATCCGATCATCAGGTCCAAGAGCCTATCCAAAAGCTACGGCAAGGTTCGGGCTCTCCGGGAGGTGGACCTGGATATTCCGTCCGGCGTCACCGGTCTTATCGGTGCCAACGGTGCCGGCAAGACCACCCTACTTCGGATTCTGTTAGGGCTTATCCGTCCCACCGCCGGACAAGCCGAGGTATTCGGCATCCCCGTGTCGGAAAATCCGGCCGGGCTCCGGGCGCGGATCGGGTACATGCCCGAGAACAAGTGCCTCCCTCCCGACCAAACCGCCGCCGATTTTGTTACCTATGCGGCCGAGCTGGCCGGGATACCCTCGGTAGACGCCCGCCGCCGAGCTTCGGAAACCCTGTTCTTGGTGGGTTTGGAAGAGGAGCGCTTCCGGTTTCTCGGTGACTATTCCACCGGTATGCAACAACGGGTCAAGCTGGCACAGAGCATCGTCCACGACCCCGAGTTGGTGTTGTTGGACGAACCGGCCTCCGGTCTGGATCCGTCCGGCCGGGAGGGCATGCTCCGGCTGATCTCCCGCTTCCGTGATTATGGGATCAACGTTCTGTTCTCCTCCCACATCCTCGACGACATCGAACGCACCTGCGACTGGGTGGTAATGCTCAACGAGGGGCGATTGGTGCATTCCGAACCCTTATCGAACGCCGTGGCAGGCAACCGGATATATGTAGAGGTGTTCGGCGATCCGCAACCCTTGATCCATGAACTCTCCGATCGAGGCGTAACCACCGGCCTGGATGGTTCGGTAATCAACCTCAGCGGTCTGGGAGATGACCCGTTTCGGCTGCTGCAGGACGCCCTGGTGCGCTCGGGGTCGTCGGTCCGGAAAATGGGTACCGGCTTAAGCCGCTTGGAAGACGTTCTGGAATCCGCCGCCAGGTCCGATCGTGGCTGACGACCAACGTCCGCCAGACCAGGCGGTAATCGTCGACCGGGGCTACCGGCACTATGAAGGGGAGCGGACCGGACGCCGAGGGGCTATGTCGGCCATCATCAAAGAAGGGTTCCGTAGAGTTCTTGGGTTCCGCCGTAAAGCCCGATTCAAGGTTTTCCCCTGGTTTCTGGTGGCCTTGGCTCTGGCCTCGGTGGTAATCCTGGTATCTATCGCCTGGGTGGGTTCCGGCTTGGATGGCAACGAAACGGTCGATGATTTGATTCCCCGCTATGCGGGCTATTTCGATTTCATCTCGGTGGTAGCGCTCCTGTTCGCCGCCTATGCCGGGCCGCAGCTGCTGGTTCCCGATCGGGTGCACGGGGTGCTCAACGTCTATTTTTCCCGCCCTCTCACGGTCACGGACTATTTGGTGGCCAAGGTGGCCGCCTATGCGACGGTCATCTACAGTTTTTGGCTGGTGCCCCAGATTCTCCTCCACCTGGGTTTCGCCGCTCTTTCGCCCGACGGCTTCTTCGTGTATATGCGGGAAACCACCGACGTGTTGTGGAAGGTTCCGCTGGCCGCCACGGTCTACTTCGGGCTGCAAGCGGCGCTGATCTTCTTGGCTGCTTCTTTCATCGATCGGATCGGAGCGGCCAGCTCGGCCTTTCTGGCCGGACTCTTGGGGCTCAACCTGGTAGCGGTGTTCTTTAACGAGGCCACTACTGCTCCCGGTGCCCGTTGGGCCACTTTGGTGGCTCTGGAACAGCACCCCCGCTACATCCGGGACTGGATTTTTGGACGGAGCTCGGAGGTGGTGATCCCCGCCCAGGCCGGATTCGGCCCGGAGGCTTCTTTGGCGGTGATAATCGGAGTGGTAGCTGTGTCTGTCGGGCTGGTTTGGCGGCGCTATCGGCGGCTGGCATGACCGACGCACGGCACGTTTCCGACCCTACCGTGGTAGCCACAAACCTGTCCAAGTGGTTCGGCCCCAAAGTGGCGGTTTCCCAGGTGGACTGTTCCTTCGGCCCCGGCGTAACCGGCCTGCTGGGTCCCAACGGGGCCGGCAAGACGACCTTCTTACGCCTACTGGCGGGATTGGCTTCTCCTTCCACCGGAGAGGTGTCCGTGTTGGGTCGGGCTCCTCGCCGTGACCCTTCGATCTATCGGCTCTTGGGGTTTGTACCCGAGGACGAAACGGTTTATGAGCACATGACCGCCCGCCGGTTTGTGGAGTGGAGCGCCGCGCTGACCAAGGTGGCCGATCCTGTCCAAGCCGCCCGCCGAGCCCTTCAGTCGGTAGAGCTGACCGAAAACGCCGACCGGCTTTTATCCACCTATTCGAAAGGGATGCGGCAAAGGGCCAAGGTGGCCGGTGCACTGGTGCATGATCCTCAGGTGCTTCTGCTGGACGAGCCTTTAAACGGTACCGACCCCATCCAGAGGGCCCGTCTAATAGAGATCGTCCGCCGACTCGGCGAAGCAGGCCACACCATTATCGTTTCGTCGCATGTGCTGCGCGAGGTGGACCGTATGGCGGGCCGGGTGGTGGCGATGGTCGACGGTCGGATTGCGGCAGCCGGTACGGTATCCACCCTGCGGGACGCCATGTCGGATCAGCCCAGGTTGATCAGAATCGACACCGACCTTCCCCGTTCGTTGGCCCGCCGCCTGCTCGCCAAAGAGTGGATCGAGGCGGTGCGAA
The DNA here is from genome assembly GCA_009841075.1 of Acidimicrobiia bacterium. GTDB lineage: Bacteria > Actinomycetota > Acidimicrobiia > Spongiisociales > Spongiisociaceae > Spongiisocius. The sequence continues at coordinate 29,432 of VXMP01000068.1, forward strand.
TCGATCAGGCCGGAGTAGATATCCGCACCTCCGATGCCCGTGCCCTGGGAGGTGACATCGCCCGGGCAGCCCAGGAAGTCGGGGCGATAGTGACCTCGGTTTCTCCGGAAGACGAGTCGCTGGAGAGCGTCTTTTCCTATCTGGTCGAGACCCGATGACCGTTTTATTCGTCATCTTCCGGGGCTTCATAACCCGCTTGTTGAACCGGCGACGGTTTTTTTGGCTGGCTCTGATCGGGGCGGCTCCGGCACCTATCTTGTTCCTCATCGCCCAGTCCGAATCCTCCGACTCGGTTGTCTCCTTATACAACGACCTAACAGTAACTCTGGGGATGTCGACCCTCTATCCGGTGGTGGCACTGATCATCTCCACCGCCGCCCTGGGCCAGGAATGGAAGAGCGGAACCCTACCGTTCCTGCTGGTTAAGCCGGTTTCCAGGTGGGGGATTGCGGCTGGTGCGCTGGCTGCGGCCGCCGTGGCCTCCTTTGTGGTGATCGAGGCCGGGGTGCTGCTCACCTGGCTGGTAGCCGGCCTGGTGGGAGGGGATTGGTCGGTCGGGTTGGCCACCACCGTGGCCGTGGCCATCCAAAGCGTGGCTTCGGCGGCCATCTTTGTCCCGCTCGGATTAATCCTCGGACGGGCCACCCTGGTCGGTCTGGGCTATCTGCTGATTTGGGAGGGGATCCTCAGCAGCATCATCGCAGGTATTCAGGCTTCCTCCGTATACCGGATCGTGGTTTCGGCCTGGGCGGATCTGGCTTCCCTTGACCTCGACAACCTGACTCTCGTCCTTGACATCATCGGACGGGTGGAGGTGGGGATCGGCGGCGCGGTGGCCAAGGTGTCGATAATGGCCTTGGTGTCGGTGATGCTTACCGGATTGGTTTTACGCCACCGGGACCTGATCGGGGAATGAGGCCGGGCGAAACTGAGTGCGCTCCTTCAAGGGATCAGGAGAGCGTTCAGGAAGGCGGATAGAGCCCCACGTTGGCGGACTCGTCTGTCTGCCAGAAAACCCCGGCGATCCCATCTATCTGCGCAATCAAATCTTCCGCCACCGCCGGATCGGTCGACTTCTTGGCGTCTCCGGCTGCTTTTATGGCGTTCCAAAACATCTGGTGGAGCTCCGGAAAGCGCTCTAGATGGTGGGGTTTGAAAAAGTCTGTCCAGAGCACCGACAGATGGTGTTTTACCAACTCGGCCTGGGCTTCTTTAACCGAAATGCAGCGGGAACGAAACACTTCGTCGTCGCTGTCGTGATATTTTTTGGCGGCTTGCAGGACCGATTCGGCTTCAATCCGAGCCTGGGCCGGATCGTATACTCCGCAGAACAGGTCGCAGTGGGCGACCGCCCGCCTAGGTGACTCGAAAAACCCCATGAAGTACTCCTTGATTTCAAATGTTTCCGATTAGGGCTTCACAATACACCGATCAAAGAGTTTTTCGGAAAGCCGGTGTCCGTGGCTCCCGCCCTCTTTATCTTCCCTCCTACCCTTCGGACTCGAAGAACCTATATCCGATCCCCCAAACCCATCTGCATGGCAACCTTCCTGGATCATGGCGAGATACACCCGGTTCTTTGTAGAGGATCATTCCATGTCGCCTCACATCCTGCCTGGTGACCGCCTGGTGACCGATCAGCAGTGGAGACGAAGGGGGCTAAAGTCGGGCGATGTAGCCATATACCGTTCCGAAGATGTGTATCTGGCGAAGCGGGTGGTTGGACTACCAGGAGATAACATCGCCGTTGTGGGTGGAGTGCTGGTGGTAAACGGCCTTCCTTTCCCCGACCCCTGGTGGGCCGCCGCCACCCGCCCCGAAGGCGAATGGTCTGTACCGCCGGATTGCTGGTTTTTTCTGGGAGACAACCGGGCTAATTCCGGCCTTGACAGCCGGGTGCTGGGGCCGATAGAAGGCAGGAAAATCCACTCCCGTGTGGTATTGCGCTACCGCCCTTGGCGGCGGGCAGCCCGGTTTAAATCCACCGAGATTAGAGGGTGATATCTGTGAGGGTCGGCGGGTTCTCCGGGGCCTATAGTGATTCTTAATGAAGCGTCCGATATTCCTTCGAGTTGGTGCGGTCGTAGTGGCCGGCCTTATGCTGCTGGGGGCCTGCCAAGGAGAAGACGAAGCGGTTGATCCAAGCGATTCCACTTCGGATCTAACCGCCCCGGCCGGCACCGTTGTTACCAGCACCGGCGATCCAACCGCAGAGGAACCCCCGAACACCGAGGAACCCACCGATAACGGCATCTCCGCTTCCGAGGTGTCGAGCACCACCGAAGCCCCCCTTGAAACCACTACAACCACTACCACTACGGGTGTGATAGCCGGATCATCTTCGACAATTTCCGCATCGGAGGACAACTTTCCTCCTTCCACCACAACCACCACCCTATACATTCCGGTATCACCCGTCAGCGGCCTGCCGGTTGACGACCTCTCGCTACTGGATCGTAGGTTGGTCGCCGTCAAGATAGACAACCATAGGATGGCCCGCCCCCAGTCGGGAATAGAGGAAGCAGACGGGATGATCGAATTGGTGGTCGAAGGCGGAGTGACCAGGTTTATAGCGCTCTTTCATCACAGTGACTCTTCCTGGTTGGGGCCGATGAGGTCGATTCGTCCTACCGATTGGACCCTGGCCAAAGCCCTAAACGGGGTACTGGTGATCAGCGGGGGACAGCCCTGGATATTGAATCAGGTGGTGTCCAACGATGTGCCGATGATCGGCGATCTAGGCCCCCCTTTGACCACCCGCCTGAGGGAGCGGGCGGCCCCGCACAATCTCTATGTCAACACCTTTGAGGCCCGCCTGATAGCTGAAGAACGCAACCTGGATCCCCGCCCTCCTCCGGCCCTGTTCAACCGAGGACCGACCAGCGCTTCTCCGCTGTCTCCTGCTACCTACATCTTTTTCGACTGGACGGACTCCATCGATGTGGTGTGGCATTGGGACGGTTCCCAATATCTTCGCTCGACGAACGGCCAATCCCATCAATGGTTGACTCAGGAAGGAGATAGCGGCCCGATCACGGCTGACGTGCTGGTGGTGCTGAGTGCCGAGCGCTACACAGCCTGCCCTACCGGGTCGGGTTCCTGCGTCCCGGCCTGGCGAACCGTAGGCGAAAATCGGGCGGTGGTGTTTGCCGAAGGCCGCGCCGAGGAAGGGCGATGGACCCGGGCCGATACCAGCGACTGGTTCACCCTGACCGGACTGACCGGCGAACCGATTATCGTTCCGCCGGGCCGAACCTGGATCATGATCTACCCGGAGACCGCCGAGCTGGTCTGGTAGCTGTTCGTGTCCGGTACCGATTCCATAGACACCATCGTCGACGAGGTTCGAAAAGGGGTACGCACCGCCCATCAGGTACTGGACCACTACCTGGAGAGAGCGGAACGACTGAATCCGGCCCTAAACGCCTTCTACGAAATCCACCAGGAGGAAGCCCGTGAACAAGCCGACTCGATCGACTCTCGACTCCGGGCCGGGGCCGCGCCAGGGCGATTGTGCGGGGTGCCGATCGCCCTCAAGGATCTGATCGACCAGGCCGGACAGGTAACCACGGCGGGTTCGGCCTTCTACCGGCATAGGGCGAAGGAGTCGGCCACTGTGGTGCGGAGGTTGGAGGCCGAGGGGGCTGTGATTATGGGAAGGACCGTGCTTCATGAGTTCGCCTTCGGGTTTTCGTCCGAGAATCCTTGGTTCGGGCCGGTTCGTAACCCCTGGAATCTCCGACTATCTCCGGGCGGGTCGTCTGGCGGGTCGGCGGTGGCGGTGGCCGCCGGAATGGCTCCGGCCGGGATCGGGACCGACACGGGAGGTTCGGTGCGGGTACCGGCAGCCCTGTGCGGCCTGGTGGGGTTGAAGGTAACCCACGGGGCTATTCCCCTCACCGGTGTGTTCCCCCTGGCGGGATCGCTTGATACGGTCGGGCCGATGGCTAAAACAGTTCGGGATGCCCGGGTACTGTTCCGGGTGATGAGCGGGTACGATCCGAGAGATCCTTGGTCCACCCCCTCCCCCGCAGGCGCGGATCGGATTGACCGCCTCCAAGGGTTGCGGATCGGCGTGCCGAGCGATTGGCTATCCGCCGTCCCCACCTCGGCGATGGTTCGAGATTCCTTCGGTTTGTTCTGCGAAGACCTGTCCGACCTCGGTGCCGAAGTCGAGGTGATCGAGGAGTCGGGATTGAAGCCCGGCCCGCTGCTGCAGATGGTGCCCGCCGCCGAAGCCGCCGCCGTCCATCGAAGATGGTTTGCAGATCCGGACAAACCCTATGGGCCCGACCTGGAGATCCGTCTGGGGGCGGCGATGGAGGTCCCGGTTGACCGGTACACCGAGGCGATGCGATGGCGGGCCGGGGTAAAAAATGCCGCTGCGAAAATCTTTGACGACTTTGACTTGCTGGTCACCCCCGCCGTCGGTCACGCCGCCAAGACCATCGGCGAGGACACGATTGAGATCAACGGACAGCCGCTGTTCTATCGGGAGGTACTGAACGGCTACAGCGCCCTGGTCAACATGATCGGATGCCCGGCCCTGGCGTTGCCGACCAACCGGCCGGGTTCGCCGCCGCCCGCTATCCAGCTGCTAGCCCCCTGGTGGGGAGAAGAAGCCCTCTTGGACGTAGGGACGCTGTTCGAACAAACCGGGCTGATCGGATTCACCCCACCACCTCCCTTACCTGAATTGCCTGCCTAACCTCCTCGGGCGGTACCCCTTCGGATAGCCCGATTCCGAATCCCTGGCCACTACAATTCCCCTCAAGCACCCTCTTCTAGTCTTTGGCTTGGGGGTAGACTTCAGGACACCTTTCCCAGGCTGGGAAGGGATTTATCAGGATGCCTGCTTGGTCAGGTAGCTCAGGCTTTTTCCAGCCCAACCCGTAATGCATATAGAGGAGCAAGGACGGTGGAAAACGACCACAACCCGAACGATCACCCGCCCGAGGGGTCTCAGATGACGGTTCCCAACGGCGGGGTGACAGTAGACCGAACCGACCGGATGGTGATTCGCTTTGCCGGCGATTCGGGTGACGGAATGCAGTTGACGGGTAATCGCTTTACCGATGCGGCCGCTATTTTCGGTAACGATCTGGCCACCCTCCCCACCTTCCCGGCCGAGATTCGGGCACCCGCCGGTACCCTGCCGGGGGTTTCCTCCTTCCAAATCCAGATCGCCGACTGGGATATTCTTACCCCCGGCGACCGTCCCGATGTCCTGGTCGCTATGAACCCGGCCGCCCTGAAGGTGCATCTAAAAGACCTGATCGACAACGGCATTCTGATCATCAACCAGGAGGCCTTCGACGAACGCAACCTCTACAAGGCGGGCTTCGACTCCAACCCTCTGAAGGACGGCACCCTGGCCGGTTACGACCTGCACAGCGTGCCCATGCAAACCCTCACCAAGGAGGCGGTTAAAGGCACCGGCGTCAGCGGAAGAGCGGTGCTGCGGTCCAAGAACTTTCTGGCCTTGGGCCTTATCCTGTGGATGTTTGGACGGGATACCAAGGTGACCGAAGCCTGGGTCGCCCAGAAGTTCCGAAGGGTGGAGGCGGTGAAGAACGCCAACCTGGCCGCCCTCAAAGCAGGATACAACTACGGGATAACCACCGAAAGCTTCGCCCGCCAGATCGAGGTTCGGCCAGCCGAGCTCCCGCCCGGTACCTACACCAACGTCAACGGCAACGCCGCCCTCTCCTGGGGGCTGATCGCCGGGGCCCGGTTGGCCGACCTGCCCCTCTTCTACGCCTCCTATCCGATAACCCCTGCCTCCGAAATCCTGCACGAGCTGGTTCGTCATCGCAATTTCGGGGTCAAAACCTTCCAGGCGGAAGACGAGATCGCTGCCGCCGGTGCCGCCCTTGGGGCCGCCTTCACCGGATCCCTGGCGGTAACCGGAACCAGCGGTCCTGGCCTGTCGCTGAAAGGCGAGACCATCAGCCTGGCGTTGATGACCGAGCTTCCGATGGTGATCGTGGATGTCCAAAGAGGCGGCCCTTCCACCGGCCTCCCCACCAAACCGGAACAGTCCGACCTCTTCCTGGCGGTATGGGGACGACACGGCGAATCTCCGCTGCCGGTTCTGTCGGCCTCCGCACCCTCCGACGCCTTCGAGGTTGCCATAGAAGCCTGCCGGATCGCCCTTAAATACATGACCCCGGTGATCCTGCTGTCCGACGGCTACATTGCCACCAGCTCGGAACCCTGGCGGCTCCCCGACATCGAAGCCCTCCCCCAGCTGGAGGTGCCTTTCGCCACCGCCCCCAATGCAGGCGACAAATTCCTACCGTATTTGCGGGATTTGGACACCATGGCCCGCCCCTGGGCACTACCGGGAGTGCCCGGACTGGAGCATCGGGTGGGCGGACTGGAGAAGGAGGAAGTAACCGGTAACGTCTCCTACGACCCGGCCAACCATCAGCTGATGACCGACATCCGGGCGTGGAAGATAGCCAATATCGCCAACGACATACCCGATATCGAAGTTGACGACCCGGATGGTGCCGATCTGCTGGTACTAAGTTGGGGATCGACCTTTTCGGCGGTCAAGGCCGGGGTGGGTAACGCCCGTTCCTTGGGAGCTTCCGTAGCCTATGCCAGGATTCGCTACCTAAGCCCCTTCCCGCCCAACATGCCCACCGTACTGGGCAATTACAAAAAGATCATGGTCCCGGAAATGAACATGGGCCAGCTGTCAAGAATCATCAAGGCCGAGTTTGTGACGCCGGTTATATCGGTGAACAAGGTGGAGGGCAAGCCGTTCACCTCCGACGAAATCTGTGACGAAATAATGAAAGCGGCGGGACAATGACCTACACCAGGGTTGATTTCCAGACCGATCAGGAGGTTCGATGGTGCCCGGGATGCGGCGACTACACCATCCTCGCCTCCGTTCAGAACTTCATGGCCAACGCAGGCGTGGACCGGGAAAAAGTGGTGTTCGTATCCGGAATCGGCTGCGCGGCCCGTTTCCCCTACTACATGAATGTGTACGGAATGCACAGCATCCACGGACGGGCCCCGGCCATAGCCACCGGGGTGGCCATCACCAACCCGGACCTTTCGGTTTGGGTGGTCGGCGGCGACGGTGACCTGCTCTCCATCGGCGGAAACCATTTGATCCACGCCATGCGGCGCAACCTGGATCTCACCATCCTCCTGTTCAACAACCAGATATACGGTCTGACCAAAGGCCAGTACTCCCCCACCTCAGAACCGGGTAAATCCACCAAATCCTCTCCCGGCGGTTCGATCGACTACCCGTTTAATCCGGTCAGCCTGGCGCTGGGATCGGAGGCCACTTTCGTAGCCCGCACCCTGGACATGGACCGCAAGCACACCACCGACATCCTCACGGCGGCCCATACCCACAAGGGGGCGGCGTTGATCGAGATATACCAGAACTGCAACGTTTTCAACGACAAGGCCTTTATCCAGCTGACCGGCAAAACCGAGCGGTACGCCAACCGGATCGACCTGGTCCATGGGGAGCCGATCATCTTCGGTGCCGACAAGGAAAAGGCGGTGGTCTGGTCGGAAGGTGGGGCGAAAATTGTGGACCGGGCTTCGGTCAACCCGAACGACATCATCGTTCACGACGCCCACGCCGAGGACGTCTCCGCCGCGTTCGCCCTGTCTCGAATCTCGCATGGACCCTACGGCCCCACCCCGCTCGGGGTTTTCCGCGACGTTTACCGGCCTGTCTACGACCAGGTTCTTGACGAGGAAGTGGCTTCCTCCCAGGCGGCTCGGGGGAAGGGAGACCTTTTGGAGTTGATTACCGGTCTGGGTACCTGGACGGTGGACTAAGCCCACAATAATTACACAACCCGCCGTACCACAGAAGACATCCCAAGTACACCTGGGTATTGAGCGCGAGAGATCAACCCACGACGGTGCCAGGGGACAGGCTCGTAAATCAGTCGTTGTCGATGATGGTGCCGGTGGCGGTGGCGTTGTCGGCTATTACGGCACCGTCGGCTTCTGTTAACTCGATAACGAGGGTCTCGTCTCTCTCCCGTAAACGGTCGTCTCTGACGTTCACACCGGTTGTGGCCCTTGTCCAACCGGCCCAAATCGTTACCTGACCTATGCTGCCCCAATAGTCCAATCCATTGACGGCCGTGCCCGAAAGAATCCTAAAACGAACCGTAACATCCTGCTCTGAAGGTTCGCTCAGCGTAACCTGGAACTCCAGTAGCGAGAGGAACCCGAACTCTCCCTCCACAACTGACCCGTCAGCGACCGACACCACAGGCAACCCCGGCTGTAGCGGGTCATCATTATCGGCAACCTCAACCGTGACCGAACCCTGCGTGGCCGACACCGTATAACCAGCCCGTCCGTTGACTGTCACAGTCACCGACCCGTCCAGCTCATCGGTGGTGTCATCAGAAGTCGAAACCGTCACCGTCGCCGTGCCGCTGATAGGAACCGTCACCGACCGTGAACCCGTAGACACACCAAAATCACCCACCTGAGTGACCGTCACCGTAACCGACAAAGGCGCAGACGGAGCCGGGTTGGCGGTGACCGTAAACGAAACATCACCACCCTCCACGACCCCAGCCCCCGCCGTCACACTGATCTCCGGTGTCACAGGCAGAGGAACATCATCATCCGCCACAACAACAGTGGCAGTGCCCTGCGAAGAGGAGACGGTATAGCCGCTGTAGGCGTTGACCGTCACAGTCACAGACCCGTCAGTTTCGTCGGTGCTGTCATTCGACGTCGAAACCGTGACGGTGGCTGTGCCGCTCGTGGGGACGGTAACCGTCCGCGAACCGGTAGAAGTTGCGTAGTTACCCTGCTGGCTGACCGTAACCTTCACCGAAAGCGGAGCAGACGGGGACGGGGAGGCGGTAACAGTAAACAAAACATCACCGCCCTCTGTGATCCCACTACCCGCAGTGACGCTGATTTCAGGTGTCACAGGCGGCGGAACATCATCATCCGCCACAACAACAGTGGCAGAACCCAGCGAAGAAGAAACCGTATAACCGGAACCCCCGTTAACCGTAACCGTCACAGACCCGTCAGTTTCATCCGTGCTGTCATCCGACGTCGAAACCGTCACCGTCACGCTCCCAGTAGTGGGTACGGTGACCGTGCGGGACCCCGTGGATGCACCATAATCCCCGTTTTGGCTGACCGTCACCGACACCGACAACGCCGACGTAGGAGCGGGATCAGCCGTAACCGTAAACACCGCATCACCGCCCTCGGTGATCCCGCTTCCTGCAGTCACACTTATCTCTGGAGTGGCAGGCGGTGGGTCGTCGTTATCTGCCACATCAACCGAAGCAGAACCCTGCGAAGACGACACCGTATAACCAGAGCCCCCGTTCGCTGTAACAGTCACAGAACCGTCAGTCTCATCCGTACTGTCATCAGAAGTCGAAACCGTCACCGTCGCGGAGCCGCTCGTGGGGACAGTCACCGTCCTCGTCCCAGTAGTAGCCCCGAAATCACCGGTCTGGGCAACCGTCACCGACACCGACAAAGGTGACGAGGGTGCAGGACTGACCGTGACCGTAAACAAAGCGTCCCCGCCCTCAGTCACCCCACTACCGGCGGTCACGCTCACCACCGGAGTCGCCGGCGGCGGGGTGCCCTCCAAACACTCCAACGCCACCCTAAACCGAGACCAACGCCCATCACCCAACTCCAACACCACAGCCTCAGCCGCCGACAACGGCGTGTTAAACGTACCGGTCACAGCCGACAACGCAATCCACGCCCGCCACCAATCATTCCGCTCCTTACGATTCGCTGCCGTATTCGCCAACCCATCATGATTCCCCTTCGCCTCCAAACCCAACGCATCCGTATCCCCACACCCCAACACCGGCGGAACATCATCATCCGACACAACCACACTGTCTGTCCCCTGCGTGCTGGACACCGTATAACCCGACCCACCACCCACCGACACCGACACAGAACCATCCACCTCGTCCGTACTGTCATCCGAAGTCGAAACTGTCACGGTTGCGGAGCCGCTCGTGGGGACGGTAACCGTTTGCGAACCCGTAGCCACCCCAAAATCACCGTCTTGGACAACCGTCACCGACACCGAAAGCGGGGCCGTAGGTGCAGGACTGGCAGTAACCGTAAACGAAGCATCACCACCCTCGGTAACCCCACTACCCGCAGTCACACTCACCACCGGAGTCACCGGCGGCGGGGTACCCTCCAAACACTCCAACGCCACCCTAAACCGACTCCAACGCAAATCACCCGACTCCAACACATTTGCCTCCGCAGCCGTCAACGGCGTGTTAAAGGTGCCGGTCACAGCCGACAACGCAATCCACGCCCGCCACCAATCGTTGCGCTCCTTCCGGTTCGCCAAAGTATTCGGCAATCCATCATGATTGGCCCGTGCCTCCAACCCCAACGCATCAGTATCCCCACACCCCAACACCGGCGGAACATCATCATCAGACACCACCACAGAAGCCGAACCCTCCGACGAAGAAACCGTATAACCCGACCCACCGGCAACCGTCACCGACACCGACCCGTCGACCTCATCCGCATCGTCATCGGAAGTAGACACGGTCACGGTCGCGCTGCCGCTCGTCGGTACCGTCACCGTCCGAGAACCCACCGACACACCGAAATCACCCACCTGGGCCACCGACACATCAACCGACAACGGCGCGTTTGGTGCCGGGCCGGCAGACACCGTGAACACCGCATCGCCGCCCTCGGTCACTCCCGTACCCGCGGTGACGCTCACCTTCGGCTTCTGCGACGACGTGTCAGAAAACACCCAGGGACGGGCTTGTTTGATGGCCAGCGTGTTGTCGGCTGTGATCTTGAACTCGATCTCGATAGCGAACCGGTCACCGTCTTGTATGTTGTAGAGGGTTTTGAATCTGTCGTGGATGGTCTTGAGGTTGTTGCGGAGTTGCACCATCTGGGTATCGCTCATCAGCAGCGTCCCCGACGAGACCAGGTTGGAGCGGGCCAGCACGGTTGCCTTGCCCTTAGAATCCAGCAATAGCTGCTCGGGGTGCGACTTGGCTTCGGGGTTGGTAACCAGGTCCTCGCCCAGCTGCGAGTTCACATAGTAGGCATCAGGAGAGAAGGTGACCGGGTCGTAGCTGACGGCTACCCCGTTCACCCGCTCATCAGAAAAGTTGGGATGTACCAACACCCCCATAGCCACCGACTTGTGATCCACCCGGTAATAATCCCGTTCCAAAAACGCCCGAAAGTTCCACAAACTCGCCCACACCGCCTTAATCGACTTATCAATACCATCCTCAGCAGTCTCATCAGGATCCTGTGTTTTAGAGTCATATAGCCCGGCCCCGTTGAACGCGGAGAGATCTTCGTTGTTCGTGCTTGACCGATACCGCAAAGACGTCCCCACCGGATACTCCTCATGCAAATCCTCCAACGCCTCAACAATCCAATCAGGGCTGTCGGCGTCTTTGATGGCGTCGCGCAGGTCGTCCAGCATCTCCTCCTGGATGTCGTAGTCCGCCTGGAAACGCGGGTGTGCGAGGATCTGGGTCACAACCGCGCTGAGCTTCGTGCCTGCAGGCAGCGTGAGCTTGTCGGCGTCCGGCCACTTCTTCTTACCGAAAAGGGTTTCATCTGCCAGCCCGGCATTCTTCATAAACTCGTCATAAAAGTAGAACGGCACCGCGAATCCCGTCGGCACCGTACCCTCCGGCAAACCCAACTTGCTGAGCTCCGCCAAATTCGCCGCCTTAACCCCGAAAGCATCCCAATCATCAAAAGAGACATCCGCCAACGAAGCGATTCCAGTGACGGTCAGGTCACGAACCAGCGTCTGAGTCCCCGCAGGCCTACGGCTCTGGTGAAACTCATCCACCTCCGCCTTCAACGCCTCACGCAAAACAAAACCATCAGCAGCCACAGAAAAATACACAAACTGGCCGAACAGTCCCTTCAAATCCTCATCCTTCAAAATGTCACGAATGAAAGCATTCGGCACACCATTCTGAATCGCCCGCAAATTCACATGCGACAAAGGGGTCTGCGGCACCGTAGTAATCGACCCCGCCACCCGCGGTAAATCATTCGGCAACGACTCATAAACCGGAATCTCATGAGGCCGAGGATCATCATCATCAGGACCCATCAACCGCAACCGACCAAAACCCTCCGCCTGATTCAAAGGCATATAATCCGCAATAGGACGAATGTCTTCGTGCAGTAGGACATTGATCCTTTTGGCACTGAAGGCGGCTTTGTTGGCCTTGTAGCGGGATTCAAACTGCGGTTTTGAAGGGGTATACACCAAATTATTCTCAACAAAAGGCAGGGCAGACGCCAACAACTGATTCATATGGCCTGCATATGGAGTGGGAGGCAACTTCGTACCTAAGTTGTAGACATACACGCCTAAAGAACCGTCCGGAGCCATGACGTTCTCGAAATAGCTTATAGTGCCGGAAAGTCGCGATCGTGTAGAGATGTCATCTATTCCAACCCGACGCAGCTCCTTAATAATTTCATGGTGATAGCAATCATCAGCTTGGCTGTGATCCAAGAAATACACAGATGGATTACTCGTGAGCCAATCCACAATAACGAACTTGATATGAACCTCGTGCCAGGCCTTGCAATGGTCTTGAGTGGCGTACAGGCTTGAAATCTCTTCGAAACTCTCGTGAGAGTCGATACCCACCCTGCCGACCGTGCTGCTGATTTCTCTGGCCGGATTGAGCGGGTTGTAGGCACCCAAATCATCAAGTTCGGTGATGTCATCAACACAATCGCCGTCCAGATCGCCCGGCCGGGCCACCTCATATTTCTCAACCCGATACTTGGCCGGACCAACCGCCTTCAGGTTGTCCCGCAAGACGGTGGTTCCCTCCAGCCCACGAGTAACCGAAACCGCAATGTGTGTCGGGTTCACCTCATTGTGCCTCGGGTTGCCGATCTTGCCCGGATTCGGATGGTTCACATACAGCACGAAATAGTCGGCAACGGTCGACGCCACAACAACCGGTACCTCGCTCACCGCCACCGACACCGGAGTCGGCGCTACATAACCATCCTCGCAAGGGCCCGGTAAAGACCCGTGATCTTCGCTGCTATCTGCGGCTACGGTCCCCCATGACGACGGCCCAACAACGCTTGCGACCGTGAGCCCCAACGCCAACCACCAAAGACCCCCCCCCATCGACCTCATACCCCTAACCCTGGAAGGGATCTTGTGAGTGCGTCTAATCACGGTCGAACAGTCCCTCGTGGAAGGCTAAGTTCGTCCATCTTAGCTAAGTAGAAGAGGGTGCGAAGAAGGGTGCAGCCCGCCCGGGCCGTCCTTCTTCTATCCATTTTCCTCCGAAGAGATCTCGTCTTCTTCGGTGGCTTCTTCGGTGGCTTCTTCTACCGGAGTGGTGTCGTCCGTAACCTGTGGCAAGGGGGCCGTAGTGCCGGTATTGTCGGGGAGGGTGGTAACAACGGGGACGGTGTCCTCTCCGTTTCCTCCGCCGGTCAGCAGGTTCCCGACCACAAAGACCCCCACCACCAAGACAGCAATGATCACCCAGGAGTAAATCCGCCGCCGCCACTTGTCTCGGGTGGCGACCCGCTTTTCCTCCTCCAGTCGGACCTGGCGGTTTTTCTTCTGTCGGGCTCGTTTTTCGCTCCCCATAGGACACTATTCTAAAGGAGGGCTGGATCGTTAGAATGCGAAATCCGTCCGGCCGAGCGAAAAATGTCGGCCTTCTCCTCTTTCAGGATCCCTGCAAATGTCTTTGGTTGTTCAAAAATACGGCGGCACGTCGGTGGCCGATTCGACCCGCATCAAGGCGGTAGCCCGGCGGGTGGCACACACCAAACGGGCCGGAAACGACGTGGTGGTGGTGGTTTCGGCTATGGGAAAACAGACCGACGAGATGATCGATCTGGCCAACCAGGTGAGCGCCCGCCCACCGGCTCGGGAGATGGACATGCTGCTCACCGCCGGCGAGCGGATTTCCATGGCTCTGCTGGCCATGGCGCTCCATGATGAGGGCATCCCGGCCCTTAGCCTTACCGGTACCCAGGCCGGGATTTTGACCGACTCTTCCCATGGAGAGGCCAAGATCACCGAGATCAGGGGAGACCGGGTTAGCCAAGGGATCGCCGCCGATCAGGTGGTTATCGTGGCCGGTTTCCAGGGCGTAAACCCCGATTCCATGGATGTGACCACCCTGGGACGGGGAGGCTCGGACGCTACCGCCGTTGCCCTGGCAGCCGCCCATTCCGCCACGGTGTGCGAGATCTATACGGATGTCGAGGGGGTTTACACAGCCGACCCCAGGATCATTCCCGACGCCCGCAAACTGGACGAGATCTCCTACGACGAAATGCTGGAGTTGGCCGCCGGAGGGGCGGGGGTGCTGATGGCCCGTTCGGTGGAGGTAGGCAGAAAGTTCAATATCCCACTCCATGTGAGGTCGTCTTTCATGGAAAGAGAAGGTACATGGGTCAAGGAGGAGGTTATGGAAGAAGCGATTATCAGCGGCATAGCATATGACACTTCGGAGGCGAAGGTAACCCTAAGGGGGGTACCGGACCGGCCGGGTGTGGCGGCGACTATTTTCCAAAAGCTGGCCGACGCCAAGGTGAACGTGGACATGATCGTCCAAAACGTGGCGGAGGACGGATGCACCGACATCAGCTTCACCGTCCCGGACTCCCACGTTGACAGCGCCCAAGCCACCACCACCCAACTGGAGTCGGAGCTGGACGCCACCGGAACCTCGGTGGATACCGATGTTGGCAAGGTGTCGCTGGTCGGTGCCGGGATGCGGTCTACCCTGGGAGTGGCCGCCCGGGTTTTTCGGGCCCTGGGCGATGCCGGGATCAATATCGAGATGATTTCTACCTCTTCGATCCGGATCTCCTGTGTAGTAGCCAAAGGGGTGGTGGAGGATGCGGTACGGGTCCTGCACGCCGAGTTCGATCCTCCGGTGATAGCCGAGGATGTGGGCTGATGCCTGATCCGGGCGTAGCGATAGTCGGTGCTACCGGAGCGGTGGGTCGCACCATGCTCGCCATCCTTGAGGAGCGCAACTTTCCCCTGTCCTCGCTGCGCCTGATGGCTTCGGCTCGGTCGGCCGGGCGGGTTATATCCACCCGATGGGGTGAAGTGTCGGTCGAGGATTTGGCCACCGCCGATCCGGCCGGAATCGACATTGCCCTGTTCTCTGCCGGGGGAGGGAGAAGCCGGGAATATGCTCCAGGGTTCGCCACCGAGGGCGCGGTGGTGATCGACAACTCTTCTACGTTTCGGATGGTGTCCGAGGTGCCATTGGTGGTGGCCGGGGTCAACGATCATGCCCTAGCTGCTCACGAGGGGATTATCGCCAACCCGAACTGCACCACCATGGCCCTGATGATGGCGGCCGGGCCACTCCACCGCCGGGCCGGTCTGTCTCATATGGTGGCCATGTCCTATCAATCGGTTTCCGGTGCCGGAATGACCGGAATGGACACCTTATGGAACCAGACGGCTGCCCTGAGCCACCAGCGGGAGGCGCTGGTCCAGGGGGGTTGGGAGGCTACCGAACAACCACCTTTTCCACGGCCGATAGCCTTCAACGTGGTGCCCCTGGCCGGGGGTATGGCGGAGGACGGACACACCGACGAGGAATGGAAGCTGGTCAACGAAACCCGCAAGATACTAGAACGGGACGACATAGCTGTCGATCCCACCTGTGTAAGGGTGCCGGTTTTGGTCGGCCACGGCATCTCGGCTTCGATGTGGTTTGATTCCCCGCTAGAGGTCGATGCCGCCCTAAACGTGCTGGAGAAGGCACCCGGCGTAGAAATTTGGGATGACGCCCGGGTAGCCACCCCTCTGGACTCCGCCGGAAGGGATCCGGTTTTGGTCGGACGGGTTCGCCCCACCATCGGAGCTCCCGGCGGGATCAGCCTGTGGGTAGTGGGCGACAATCTCCGCAAAGGGGCCGCTCTAAACGCCATCGAGGTCGCCGAGCTGCTTCTGTAAAGACCCCCCAAAGCGAACCCGGGATGGGAAGGGGCGTCTTAATATCCCCGGATCTGGCAGGTATTGGATCTTAAAGAAACACACTATAAACTGGGAAAATACCCTCTCAAAAGCAAAAATCTACGCACGCCGCCCAGCTTCGCTGGGTTCCCCTCCCCCGCCTCGCACCACCTGATTTGGAGCGTGGTCGGCCATGCCCGGACAGAAGCCGGGAGACTGCAGCCAGAAGACTTGCTGTCGGCTGTTCGCTCCATTGGTCTATGTTCCCTCCAGACTACATTCCCTTGGGGCCGGGGATCCGATCGGGGTTTTCCTACCTCTAACCCGGCCTTCGGTGCTTGGCAACACCCTACCTATCATGACTTTGGTACATTTTCAACCCCCTTGTTTGAGAGCGCTGAAAAACGGTGCCGAAGTGCCTCAAATCGCCTCCACGGACAGCGTCGATATTTCGGTTGGTGGGCTCCGAAAGCCCTGTTCAAGCAGGTTATTGATGGCCAACCGGGACCAATTGCGAATGAAGCCCAGGTTTCGCACCTGCTTAGGTTCGGGACGCTTTCAGCGGTGTGGTGAACCTTGGGTTCAGGTGGGGTAGCCTTTGGTTGGAATGGCTGTCGATCTTCATGCTCACTCCGCCGCCTCCGACGGCAGCGACACCCCCGCCGAGCTGGTGGGGTTGGCCGCCCAAGCCGGACTCAGCGCTATTGCTCTCACCGACCACGACACCCTGGAAGGCATCCCCGAAGCCCGCAAGGAGGCCGGACGGGTCGGGATCGAGCTGATTTCGGGAGTGGAGCTGGCTTGTCGATGGGATCGGGGCGGGCTCCACATCGTGAGTCTGTTTATTGAGCCTGAGGCCGGCCCTCTTCAAGATCGTTTGGCGGAGTTTCGGGCCGGACGGGAGGTTCGAAATCGGAAAATATGTCGTCTCCTCAAGGAAATCGGCATTGAAATCGACTACCCGGAGGTGCTGGATCAAGCGCAGGGCGACAGCGTAGGGCGTCCTCACTTCGGTGCCCTTTTGGTGGCCAAAGGGTACGTCCCGGATATTTCGGCCGCCTTTCGGGACTATCTGGGACCCGACGGGGTCGCCTATGCCGTCCGTCCGCTGCTTCCTCTTGAAGAGGTGGTCGGTTTGGTACGCAATTCGGGCGGGGTCCCGGTGTTGGCCCATCCGCATACCCTGGGGCTGAATACGGCGGATGAATATGCGGACTTTTTCGGTAAGGCGGCCTCATACGGGCTGGTCGGAGTCGAGTGTTATTACAGCGGGTATTCGACCGAGACCCGCCGACAACTGGAGGAAAGTATCCGATCGTTCGGGCTGCTCCCTTCTGGTGGGTCGGATTATCACGGTTCCTACAAACCCGACCTGCAGGTGGGGGTTGGAAAGGGAGACCTGATGGTTCCGGACCGAATCCTGGAGGACCTGCGGGCCAGGCGGAGTTAGGTCGAGAGCCACTTGTCCGAACCCACCCGAGGTATCGCCCGAGCCGCTTCGGTGGTGGCTATCGGGATATTGCTTTCTCGAATCTTAGGATTCGCCCGGAACGTGGTGTTGGCCAACCGGCTGGGAAACAGCCCCGCCGCCGACGCCTACGAAGCGGCCTTTATCGTCCCCGACTTCCTTAACTACCTATTGGCCGGAGGGTTCCTGGCCATCACCTTCATCCCGATCATCAGCCGACATTTGGCCGCCGACGATCCCTCCCGCGCCCGAGCTTCCTTTCGGGCGGTGTTCGGGCCGGTAGCCACGCTGATCGTCGGGCTTACCGCCGTGGCGGTGATAGCCGCCGACCCCTTGGTGGGACTGCTGTTCGGATCCGGAGATCGCCTCGACCAGGCCCAGCTCGCCGAGGTGGTTCGTCTGACCAGGCTGGTGTTACCCGCCCAGATCTTTTTCGTGATCGGAGGCCTCTTCACCGCCGTTCAGTATGCCCACGGCAAGTTCCTGGTTCCGACCCTGGCCCCGATCATCTACAACCTGGGGATTATCGCCGGTGGCCTGGTGGGGACCTGGGCGGGCGAACCCTCTCCGACCGGGTTCATCGTCGGTGCAGTGGTAGGGGCATCGGTCGGCAACTTCGCCCTGCAAGGGTGGGGGGCCGCCCGGTTGGGCTATCGGCCCCAGTTCGGTCGGCCCGATTTTCGGCATCCTTTCTTCAAGGAATACTTCTGGCTGGCCTTCCCGCTCATGGTGGGCCAATCGATCGTGGTCTTGGATGAATCCTTGGGCAAGGTGGTGGCGGCGGCCGCATCGGACGGGTCGATTTTCGGACTGAACCTGGCCCGACGGGTCAATATGGTGCCGGTGGGGGTGATAGGCCAGGCGGCGGGGGTGGCTGCCTTCCCCTATCTGGCCCTTCTGGTTGCCAAAGGACGTCACGCCGAGATGCGGGAGGCCATGGGACGTACCATCCGAACGGTGGTGTTCGCCTCCGGTGCGGCGGTAGCAGCGGTATTGGCGGTCAGCCAACCGGCCGTTCGGGTGGCCTTCCAGCACGGCGCTTTTGACGAGGACGGCACCGTGTTGGTGGCGGCGGCCTTGATCGGATATTCGCTCGGCATCCCCGCCTGGGGAATCCATCAGCTGTTCGCCAGGAGCTTCTACGCCCATCGCCAGATGTGGGTGCCGGTGGTCGCCGGTACGATCTGGGTTCTTCCCGCCATCCCGGTTTACCTGCTCGGATACAGGATCGGGGACGTCCCTGGCATCGCCGTGGCCAGTTCCATAGTCATCACCGGCCATGCCGTGACCATGTGGCTGCTATGGCTACGACAACACGGAAGCGATGGGCTGCAAGGGATGCCGGCCACGGTCGGTCGGGCCGGATTGGGATCTCTCGTGGCCGGAGGAGCGGGATGGCTGGTCAGCCGGGGGCTAACCGGAGGGGCTATCCCTGACCTGGAGACCGGAATCCTCGCCGCCGTGGTCGGAGGGGTGGTAGTGGTGGCGCTGTATTGGGTGACTACTTTTTTGGCCGGCGCGCCCGAGGCGAGGGCGGTCTTTCGACGCCGTTGATCTTGGCCCCGTTGGAGAACCGAGGTGAGACATATCGTTGGTTGAGGCCGGCCAAGGTCCAGTTGGTGAAGCCTCTGGTTTTAGGCCCTGAACCGTTGCGGCGTTCCTCTGCCAACCGGTGCTCGAGCACGGCGGTGATGACCGCCACCTCGTATGGCCCGGCAGCTCCCTGGATACGGAATCTCATCCCACCCTGATGGTGGGTTTTTGGAGGGTTTTTGTTCATCTAGGTAGTTGGACTAATTCGACCAGGGTTTGGTTTCCTCCTTGCGGGTGGACAAACGCGATTCGGGTACCTCGTCCCCCTTTTCTGGGGGTTTTATCGACCAGCCGGGCACCTTCGGCCTTCAGATGAGCCAGCGCCACCTCGATGTCGGCGACCGTGTAGGCGATGTGATGCAGTCCTTCTCCCCGTTTGGCCAGGAAGCGTCCCACCGGACTATCGGCATCGAGGGGCTGGATCAGCTGCAGGAATGATCCGCCTATCGCCAGCATCGCCTCCTCCACCCCTTGGTCTTCGACCACCTCCCGGTAGAGGGGTTCGATCAGATAGCGACGCCGATACTCGGAAAGGGCTTGATCAAGGTCGTGAACGGCGATGGCCACATGGTCGAGATTGAGGAGCATCATCTCGTGGGAGGTTACCCTTGCGGATCCCGGGCCGGGCCGCCGCTTCTCCAGGAATCATGGGATAACAATTAGAGTCAGGTGCCCGACTACCTTTTCCAGGAGACAAACCGACCCGGGTTCGATCAATCGAAAGGAAACCAGCTTGCGGGTAGGAATATTGACCGGAGGAGGCGATGTCCCGGGCTTGAACCCGGCCATCAAGGCCTTCACCAACCTGATGAACGAGGCGGGCGCGACTGTTCTCGGCCTAAGGAGAGGATGGGGGGCTCTTCTCGATATTGACCCCGATGATCCCGACTCGATAGCCGGCCACACCATGTCTCTCGACCCCGCCGCCGTACGTACTATAGACCGAGCAGGCGGGACCACTCTGCATTCCAGCCGCACCAATCCCGGCCGGGTAGATAGCCGGCGACTGCCCGACTTCCTGTCCCCTTTAGACGGCGAGCCTCCCTTTGACCTCACCGACCACGCCCTGAAGGTGGTAGAGCGGCTCGGCCTGGATGCCTTGGCGGCCATCGGGGGTGACGACACACTTTCGTATGCACTGCGTATGCATAAGGAAGGGGTTCCGGTGGTGGCGATCCCGAAGACCATGGACAACGACGTACCTGGAACCGATTACTGCATCGGCTTTTCCACGGCGGTTACCCGTTCGGTCCGATTCATCAACCAGCTCCGCAGCGCGGTGGGAAGCCATGAGAGGGTGGCGGTGGTGGAGTTGTTCGGGCGCTATTCGGGGGAGACCAGCCTGATGTCCGGCTATCTGGCCTCGGCCGACCGGACCCTGATCGCCGAGGTTCCTTTTGATATTGAACGGCTGGCCGAGATGGTTAAGGCCGACCGTGACCACAACCCGAGCCGTTACGCGGTGGTGGTGTTGTCCGAAGGTGCCACCATGCTGGGGGGCGACCGGGTGGAGAGCGGCGAAGCCGACGCCTACGGCCATCGTAAGTTGGGCGGGATCGGAGAGATGACCGGGCAGATGCTCAAGCAGATAACCGGCATCGGGATTATGAACCAACGGATCGGATATCTGATGCGAAGCGGTCCGCCGGATGTTCTGGACCTGATGGTGGGCACCAACTTCGGCACCATGTCGGCAGAGATGCTGCTGGGCGGCTCAAGTGGGCAGATGGTGGCGATCCGAGCGGGCGTCTACACCTCCACCGGCCTTGAGGTTTTAGCCCGGGGTGCCCGCCAGGTTGATGTGGAAGCCTTTTACGACCAGGACGCCTACCGTCCCAGGATCCGCGCCCTGGCCGGCAAGCCTATGTTCCTCCACTGAGGATTCTTGTCAGGTCGGGCAGGCGGGATTTGAACCCACGACCTCTTCGTCCCGAACGAAGCGCGCTACCAAGCTGCGCCACTGCCCGTGTGCTATCCCCAAGCATACCCCCGGCAGACTTAAAGGTTGAGAGCACCCTTTTTTGCCACCCCCCAGCCCTGGGGGTTACCGGTGCATTATGACGTCAAGGCGGGAAGGTCGGTCTGTTCCACACTGAGGGTGGCGATACGGTGTCGGTCCATCTGTTCCACCGTCAACCGTATTCCGACATGATCAACCTGGTCACCCGCCGTCGGGATTTGGCCGAACAGGCTTAGGAAGAGCCCGGCCACGGTCGAATAAGGCCCGTCTTCAATGCTTACCCCGATGATCTCCTCAAGTTCGTCGATCGGAGTGCGACCGTCCGCCTTCCACACCCGGCTTCCGACCGCCTCGACAGCGGGTATCGGAGAGTCGGTTTCGTCTTGGAGCTCGCCTACCAGCTCGCCGACCAGATCCTTGACCGTTACCAGGCCGTCCACGCCTCCGTGCTCGTCGGTGACAATGGCCAGACCGATGCGATGGGTTCGTAGATGTTCCAACACCTGGATCACCGAAGCGCTTTCCGGGGCGTAGTAGGGGGTCTTGACCAGACGGGCTACCTCATGGTCGGACATTTCCGCGGTGGCGCTGAACACGTCCTTCGCATAGAGCACCCCAACGATCGAGTCCAGGTCACCCTCGTTCTTAACCACTGGAAAGCGAGAATGGGCCGAGGTCGCCACCGCCTCCCTCACGTCGGACGAAGAAACCGGCCAGGTCAGGGTCAAAATGTCCATTCTCGGGGTCATGACATCACGAACCGGCTGATCGGCAGCCATAAAAAGGCGGTCGATGATCTCCCTAACCCCCGGCTTGATCTCGCCATCCCGTTCGCCGAGGACGGTCAGCGCCCGCACGTCCTCCTGGGTGATCCCTGGTTCCGCGCGGGCCGGCGAACGGAACAGGCCGATAATGCTTTGGCCCAGCCTCACGAAAACCCGGGCGATCGGTCTCAGGGCGATAGAGATGCCCCACACCGGAACCGCCACCGTCATCGCATACCATTCCGGGTAGCGAGCGGCCAGGGTTTTGGGGGTTACCTCCCCGATTATCAGAACCATGATCGTTACCAACACCGTGGACAAGATGGTTCCCCAGGTCTCACCCACCAAGTCGAATACCAGAGCCGCCGCGACGGTTGTGGCCAGGATGTTGACGAAGTTGTTGGCCAGCAGAATGGTGCCGATGGTGCCCTCCAGGTCGCCGGTGAGCAGCCCCAGTCGACGCCCTCTTCTACCGGTAGCGGCCAGCTGCTCAACGCGCTCTCTGGCTATGGCGGTGAGGGCGGTTTCGCTGCCCGAAAGGAATCCCGACAACATCAGACAGATGGCGAAGATGATCAGCAGCGTCAGGTTATGCGGAGTGATCATTAGGACACCAGGGGCGTCGATCCTTTCAGCCGACCGCTCCGATGGGCATAATGTCGGCCAGTGCCTTCCTCAGTTCCTGCGGGTTGAAGGGCTTGACCAGCCACGAATCCGCTCCGGCCCGTTTGGCGAGGAAGGAGTCGGCAGAGCGATCCAACAGCAGTAGGATCGGTCCGGTTTGAGAGCCCAAAGCTTTCAAGGTTCGGGTTATGGCCATGCCCCCCATCGAACCGACCTGCATGTCCACTATCGAAAGGTCCATACCCTTAGCCGTGGTTTCGACCTGATAAGGGTCGGCCACCGGCACAATCTGGGCAGAGCCACTCAGGGCGGCCCCTACCTGGTTACGTACCCAGGAGGCGTCGGACACCAACATAACTTTCACGCCCACCACTGTAGCCAGGTTATGGGAGGGTGGGGAATACCAAACCTAAGGAGGGATCCGGTATTCGGCTTGCAACCGGAGCGGTGCATCTAAAATCGGTAGCCTGTTCATGAAGGTTCGACTCTCCCACCTCCTCCTGCTCTTCTCTTTTCTGGCGGCCCTGGCCGGCCCGGTTATCGCACAGGATGACGGGGAACGCATCGAGATCATCAAGGTCGGGGGCAACCTGGACCGCTCGGTTCTGAGCTTCGTTTCCTCACAGGTTGATGCGGCCGCCCAAAATGGTGCCACCGCCGTAATAATCCAGCTCGACTCGGGTGCCACCCTCTCCGACCAGATCCACCATCTGGCCGCCCGGATCGCCGACCCCGCCCTTCCGCTGGTGGTTTGGGTGGGCCCGGCTCCGGCCCGGGCCTATGGAGGGGCCGCCCTTCTGCTCTCGGCTGCCCCGATCGGTGCCGCCGCCCCGGGAGTGTGGGTCGGCCACACCCAACCGGTGGTAGCGGGCGGGCCACCTTCCGGCTCCGACTTTCTCGGCTCTTCTTTGGAAGGACTGGCCTCCGAGTCATTCGAGGTTGCCGACCCCACCGCCGACGGGCTGATAGACATAGTGGCCCCTTCTATCAGCAATCTGCTGGTGGAGTTGGAGGGGGCTTCGGTCATGGTCCGGGGCGAATCCCTAACCTTAAGGACTCTCCACCCCACCGAAGACGGAACCGCCGCCATTCGCACCGTCTTCTATGAGCCGCCCCTAGGTGTGGGTATCCTGCGCCTGGCCACCGGGGTGGAAGCGGCCTTCTTCTTCCTGGTGGTGGGGCTGGCAGTGGCAGCCTTCGAGTTCTATGCCCTGGGTCCGGGGATCGCTTCCGCAGTGGCGGCGCTGATGTTGCTGATCGGCGGTTACGGACTGACGGTTCTTCCCTTCCGGGGCTGGGCACTGGGCTTGACCTTCCTAGGCCTGGGTCTGCTGACGGCCGACTTCCAAAGGGGCCGAACCGCGCTGCTCTCGGCGCTGGGCGGGCTCGCCTTGCTGGTAGGGGGCCTATTTTTTACCGACGCCGCCCCCCAGATCCGGCCTTCCTGGTGGATCGTGGCCATCATTGTCGTTTCGGTGGTGGCGTTCTATGCGGTGGGTATGCGGACGGTGGCCCGGGCTCGGTTCTCTACCCCCACCCTGGGCCGTACCCACCTGATCGGACGGCTTGGTCGGGCGATCACCCGATTTGATCCGGGAGGAATAGTCGAGGTGGAAGGGGCTCGATGGCACGCCACCGCCCATCGCGAAGCGGGTCTCGGGCCGGGCGATCCAGTGGTGGTTCGAGCCGTGGAGGGGCCTATCCTTGAAGTTGATCCCCTTCCGCCACCGCCTCCCGAGGAGGAACCAGACTCGGATAGGCCGCCGGAACCAGAACCCACCTGATCCCGGGTAATCCATCCTGGATTGCCTACAACAAGACAGGGTTTGTGCCCGACCCGATCTTTTTGTCGTATTTCCGTGGCACCTCTCTGAAATCATCTCGGGCGTTCCTCGGCTGAACCGGCCCTACGTTGAATTGGCTCGCTATGTGGCCGAGTTTCGGAATCATCATTGGGAACAAATGATGAGCCATAGAAAGTCATCAAAAGTAATAGTGTCCTCGGCGTCCAATCCATACCCAAAGAAGGCAGACAAGATCTCAGATCGGGCTGAAAAAGATGCAGGAAGGAACTTTGGAAGGATCGCCCGCACCGGAATCCTGGATCAATTTGTTGACCGGGCCGGAAACAGGCTGCTTGTAGGCATTCCGGCTCGCTATTGGAGGGGGTTCCTGAAAATATTTACCGAAACGGCGACCGAAGAAAACATCAAGACCGCTCGGGCCCGTTTTAGCGAACAGGTATAAGGTCGAGGTTAGTGGTAGTTGGTGGTCATCAGGAAGCCGACTCCGATCAGGCCGAGACCTCCTAGAAGCAGCCAAGACGAGGTGTCTAACACGTAGCGGGTTACCACCGCCAGAACCCCGATACCCATTATTCCGAACATGGAAACCACATAGAGAGTGGATGACTGTTTGTTCTTGGCACCCCCGCTGCTGCTCTGGGGTGGCGTAGGGCGGCCCGGCGGCCTGGACTTCTTGGCTCGACCTTTCGACTTCGGCATAAAGAGAAGACTAACACCCCTCGCCCATATAAAGAGTGGGCACATAAAAATCAGGGAACTCCATTAGGCTCAACCTCTATGCGGGTGCTGGTACTTGACAACTACGACAGCTTCACGTTCAACCTGGTCCAATATCTAGGCGAACTCGGTGCCGAACCTATCGTGGTCCGTAACGACCAGATGGAAGTACCGGAAGCTGCCCTTATAGAACCGGAGCGCTTGGTTATTTCGCCGGGCCCGGGTCGGCCCGAGCAGGCGGGCTACACGGAGGACTACATCAAACACTTCGCCGGACAAATACCCGTACTGGGAGTATGTCTAGGACAGGAGGCTATAGTCACCGCCTTCGGTGGCACCATAGACCTGGCACCCCGGATCATGCACGGTAAAACCTCCACCATACGTCATGACGGCCGGGGGGTATTCGCCGGGCTGAAAAACCCTTTCCTGGCCACCAGGTACCACTCCTTGGCAGCCAGTTCTCTTCCTGAGGTGTTGGAGCCATGTGCCTGGAGCGAAGACGACGTGATCCAAGGTATAAGGCATCGGGAGATGTCGGTCCACGGCGTCCAATTCCATCCGGAAAGTATCCTCACCGACCAGGGAATGGACCTGCTGGGAAACTTCCTGACCGGTTAAACCTCCGCCCCGGTATCAACCACCCCTTATCAACAAAACGGCCTGCCCCTAACGGACGTGGGTGTAGTGCTCGCCGGTCTCTACATGGTGGGGGTCATCCAGGAAAAGATGGTTGCCCTCGGCGTTCAACAGGCCCATCCCGTAGGCGGCCGTCATGTGGTGGGCCTGGAAAACCTCGCCGGGAGAACCGGCTACCACTACCCGACCGGACAGGAGCACCACATAGTCGGCCTCCCAGGCCTCGCCCAGGTTATGGGTCGCCACGATAACAGTGCACCCGTGGACGAGTTCAGAATGGATGGTGTTGCGGACCGCCTGGGCAGAAACCACGTCCAAACCGGTTGCAGGCTCGTCCAGTAAAAGGACATCATGATCCTGGGCCAGGCCCTGAGCCAAAAGAACCCGATGGCGTTCCCCTCCTGACAAACGGGACAGGTGCCGCCTAGCCAGATGGGTGACATTCGTCCTTTCCATGGCCTCGGCCACCCTTTCACGGTCGTCCTTGGTGAGCATACGCAAAGGGCTTCGATTGGCATAGCGGCCCATGCTTACCACCTCTTGAACGGTTACGGGCAAGGTAGCGTTAACCTTGGTTTCTTGGAGAACATAGGAAGTGCGGTAGGTACGGCCCTCGCAGCAACCCATCTCCACCTGGCCGGACACAGGATGGATCAATCCGGCGATAGCGTTCAGGAAGGTGGACTTTCCGGCACCGTTGGGGCCGATCAAAGCGGTGATTTGTCCGGCCGGAATATTCACGCTTGAGGTTTCGAGCACCGTCTTGGCCCCGTAGCGAAACACCGCGTCCTTGATCTTCACCGCCGGCCCGATAGCCTCCAGGTCTTTATCGGGTATGTGGTCGTTACAGAGCTCCATTATCCGCCTAGGCTACCCGTTGCCGTTCGATTCCGGATCATCAACTCCGGCGGAAGTCGTCGACACCGGGGCTTGGCCCAACACCACCAGAACTGTATCGCCCCGCATGGCTTCCTCTCCGGGACCGGGGGCTTGGCGGACAATCCGACCCACCAGATCGGGCGAGCCGACCGTAACCCGAGAAATACCTACCTCCATTTGGAACCCGGACTCGGCCAGCAGCAGATCGGCGTTTGCCGGGGTAAAGCCGGTTAGGTCGGGAACGCTTACCACATCCGGGCCGATTGATTCGAAAAGGGTCACCGAGTTCCCTCGGTCGGTAGTGGTACCGGCGGCCGGCTCGGTTGAGATAACCAGCCCGATCTCGAAATCGAAGCTGTTTAGCCGGATCACCTGAACCTGCATTCCGGCCTGCTCCAACGCGTCAATGGCTTCGGCTATCGGCCTGCCGGACAGATCTTCGACGGTGTAGGTGGCACTGCCTTGGGATATCACCAACAGAACATCCCGTCCCGGATTGATATCCGAACCGGCAGGAGGCACTTGACTGACCACGAAACCCACTTCTACCAGGTCGTCAAAATCCTGGGTGGAGGAAACCTCCAATCCCAGACCTTCGAGAATGCCCTCCGCTCGATCACGGCTTAGCCCGATCACCTCGGGCATCTCGATAGGCTCCGGGCCGGCCGAAATCACCAATTCGATCGCCGAGCCGGACGAGGCCTGGGTTTCCCCCGAAGGGCTCTGGCTGATCACCAGGCCTACCCCGACCGTATCGTGGCGGGCGGTGTTGATGGTTACCGAGAATCCTTGCCCTTCTAGTTGGCTGATAGCCCGCTCCTCGGTAGAGCCAACCACATTAGGAACCTGGATTTGGGCCGGTCCGCTGGAGATAACCATCGTTATAAAGGCGTCCTCCGTGACTGTTCCCACACCCGGTTCCGTCCTTAAGACCAGCCCTACCGGCGAATCGCTCGCTTCCCGACTCAACCTGACCCGGAAACCTTCCTCCTGCAATACCAGCAGCGCACCTTCCTCGGATAGACCATTGACGTCCGGAACCTCCAAGACGACATTCGGCACGGTGGTGGAGGGCGTGGGGTCGTTGGACAAGCTGTTAAGCAGCAGGTAAGCCCCATAGACCACTCCGGCGGCCAGGATCAGTGCGGTTAGGACGAACGGCAGTTGGGAAGGTGGTCGGCGGGAGGGTGCCTTGGTCGGGGTAGCCCCCTCCCTGGCACCGGCCGGTCGGGAGGAGCCGGTCTGAGCCGGGATGGTGCGGGTTGGTGGGCCGGTGGTGGAAAGAGATTGGTGGGAGGGCTTTCCATGCAGAACTACCACCATGTCGTGGTGCATATCAGCGGCGTTCTTGTAGCGCTTCTGCGGGTCCTTTTCGAGGGCTTTCATAACGATGTCCTCAAGCTCCAAGGGCACATCCGTGTTAATCCGGCTGGGCGGAACCACTTCGGCGGTTACGTGTTGGTAGGCCACCGATACGGCGCTTTCTCCACGAAATGGCGGACGGCCTACCAGCATCTCGTACAACACCACCCCCAGGCTGTATACATCAGACCGTTCGTCGGCGGGATCGCCGCTGGCCTGTTCCGGACTGAAATAGGTGGCGGTGCCGATAACCGAACCCGCCTTGGTGAGACCCTGCGTTGAGCTGCGGGCCCGGGCCACCCCGAAGTCGGTGACCTTGACCGAGCCGTACGTGGTCAGGAGAACGTTGCCGGGCTTGATGTCGCGGTGGATGACATCGTTGTGATGGGCGGCATCCAAGGCTTTGGCGATCTCGATGGCTATCTCGGTGGCCCGTCGGGGTTGGAGCCGGCCTTCAGAATCAAGGATGTCCCGCAGGGATCGGCCTCTTATCAATTCCATGACCATGTAGTAGGTGGAATCTTCTTCACCCCAGTCGTAAACCGAAACGATGTTGGGATGACTCAGGTTGGCTACGGCCCGGGCCTCCTTACGGAACCGAGCCACGAAGGTGCCCGCCTCGGCATAACGTTCGTGCAGTATCTTGACGGCCACCTGCCGATCAAGCAGACGATCACGGGCCTCGAACACGTCGGACATACCGCCCCTGGCGATCTGGGCGGTCAGCTCGTAACGTCCCAGCGAATTTCGAGATTCCATAATCTTTAGCCTAAATGCACCGAGGGCGGTTAGAGGGTTGGGGCGGACTTCAGGCCTAAAATCTAGTAGGGAAAAGGAAGTATTGGGTGGAGGTTTATTGGTGGGAGGCCGGGTGTTATTCGACTCCACGGTGTCTTCTGCCCCCTGTCTCTACCCATAGCCTGGATCCGCCTACGGGAGGGGGGTTCAAGGCGCTTCGGGAACGTTTTTTTGCGTTCTCGAAATTAGGGGTTGAAAATGTCCCGGACTCATGATACGTAGGGGGTTGCCAAGCACCGAAGGCCGGGTAAAGAGGTAGGTATCCCGATCGGATCCCCGGCCCCAAGGGAACATAAACGTATGGAGCGAACAGCCGAACCGCAGTCTCCCGGCTTCAGTCCGGGCATGGTTGACCACGCTCCAAATCAGGTGGTGTGCGGCGGGGGTGGGGACCCGGCGTAGCCGGGTGAGGTGGGCGGATTTTGCGATTTCTGTGAGTATTTCCCCAGTTTATAGGCGGTATTATGAGCTTTCTGGTCAGGGTCTTTATCGGTGACGCTGTGAACCTTAGGTTCGGGGAGGCTAACGGGTTTAGGCTTCGGCTTCTAGCACACTCACCCAGGCCCGGAGGACTCTCCGGCCGATTCGGTTCGCCTGGTTTTCGTTTGTGTCTTCGATTACCACCGCCACGATAATGGCCGGATCGGTGGCGGGCATCGACCCGAAAAACCAGGCCGTGGCCTCCCCGCTTTCGCTCTGGTGCCTCCCCATGCCGCCTTGGCCTTCGAGGGTACCGTGTCCAGAACTTTGGATGGTAAAAGGGCGGAGGTTCGGGCCGATTTCAAATGTCCCCTCGCTCAGGCTATCTGCTTCGTCAAAAGGTTGGGGTTCGGCAGAGAAGACCTGGTTGGAGTCGGCATCGAATATTCTCGCCACCACATAGGGGCGCATTCGAAAGTCGTCGCGGGTAACGGCCGCCACCTTTATGGCGAGGCCGAGAGGCGATGCACGATCAAAGGAATCGGACGAAACCGTCTCCTCAAGGGTCAGAAAATCCAGGGAAGAAGCCCCGATCGCCCGGTTATAAAGAGGGCGATCCGGATGATCCACCAGCTCGTCCCGGTATGCTGCCGCTTCGCTTTCCAATAAGGCGTTGGGATTGAAGGACGGCGAACCGGCCATAACCAACACCTGACCGGAGGAAGGCTCCATAGCTACAACCCCTCCCTTGTGGTCGCCCAATGCCCTTACGGCAGCCGTTTGGATCTCATGGTTTAGGGTCAGCTGAATGGAATAAGGGCGCAGGTCTTCGCCTATTAGGGCATCGAAGATTCTTCCCGGGGTCAGGCCGGCGCGGGATCGAAGGGTATCGTCCAAAGCCGCTTCCAGTCCTTGATCTCCGAACCGGCGCGAGGAAAATCCGATCAGGTGGGCGTATTCGGTTCCATACAGATACTCGCGCCGGTAGGAATACGAATCAGGTTCCACAGGAACTGATCGGGCCAGCACCGCTGTGTCGGCCGAAATTATCGTTCCCCTCTCCTGACCGGACTCTTCCCTGGATCGACGGGGGTTTTGATCGTGATCCTGAAGTTGGTCGGCGGCTATGGCCTGCCAGTAGGTGAGTCCTACCACCAAGGCCAGCACGGCCACCCCGAATACCAGGACGGCCAGTCGGATCGGGCGGTTCATAGGTGTTCCAGGTGGCTGATCCGAGCCAGGATCGCCAGTACCATGAAGCCGGCCATATTCAGGGAAAGCCCGTAGGACAAAAAGGGAATAGGTATCGCCGTGGGGGCAAGCCCGATAGCCGCCGCCGCCGATAGCGCCAACTGGGACCCCATCAGCAGGGATAAGCCGGCAGCTACCAGCTTATGGAAGATGCCTCGGGCGCGTAAGGCCAGACCGAAACCGGTCAAAACCACCAGGGAGTAGGCAACGATCGTCAAGACGGAACCGACCAACCCTAGTTCCTCGCCGATAACCGCAATAACCAGGCTGGTGGTCGCCTCCGGGATCAGATGGGGACTACCTTGGCCGAGACCTACACCGAAGATTTCGCCGGAACCGAGGGCGAATAAACCGGGGGCGGAGGAGAAAACCGCATTATCCGGCTGCGACAGGGGATCGGTCCAGATCAACGAATAACCGTCTGCACCCGCCGACAGAACGATCAACACGACCAGACCGGCCAGGCCCAGTAATCCGCCGATCAGAAAAACCGGCCGATTCGATGCCAGGTAGGCCATAACCAGGAAAAGCCCCAACAGCAATAGGGCCGTACCAGGATCTCGTAGGGCGGTGCCGACCAGGATAAGCAGCAGCCCGATGGTCGTGGCAAGGAAGGATCGGCGGGATGGAAAAAACACCGAACTCCACCGAAGCTCGATCAAGGCATCCTGCTGATTGGCTAGAAAGGAGGCAAACAAAAACACCGCCACCAGCAAGACGATGGGGCCGGGATGAAAAAAGACCGAAGGGTCGGTGCTCCAGGCCACCAGGGTCAGATCGGCATCTACTTCCAGAACGGGAAGGGCTATTAAACCGAGGGCCAGGAACAAAAGGCCCATGGACAACCGGTGTTGGTTCTCCAGGAACCCGTGCTTGACCTCGACAATCCACAGCCAGGCCAGGCCGGCGCTTAGCAGCAACCACCAAACCTGACGCCCGGCCTGGTCCTGATCCAGGCGATATATGGTCACAAATCCCAAAGCGGTCAGTACCGAAGAGGTGGCAAGTAACAGTGGGGTGGCGGTTGGTGCCCCAACCCAGATTCCGGCCAGCATCAGCCCGAAGGTAATGGCCAAGACCAAAAAGGTGGTTAAAGCCGGAAGAACCCAACTTTCCTGTTGGGCCAGGTTGACCAGCAGGACACCGAAACCGGCCAGGGCGGCGGCGCTAAGCACATAAAAGGGTTCGAAGGTCCGGCCTGCTGATCGGCGATAAGGCCACTTCCCCCCTATTGGTTTCAGCCCGGTTCTAAACCGAGAAAGGATAATCAATCGTCACTTTCGTCAGGCACCGCCTCCACCAGGACCACCGATATGTTGTCGAGCCCCCCCGCTTCGTTAGCCGCCTCGATCAGTCCCCAGACCGCGTCGGAGAGAACCTCCGACCCGAGTATTTCGGCTATATGCTCATCGGTGATCATAGAAGTCAAACCATCCGAGCACAGCAGCAGACGATCCCCTTCCTCCACCTTCCTTTGCAACACGTCAACCTCTACCGAATCTTCAAGCCCTACGGCCCTGGTGATAATGGCCGACGCCGGATGGATTCGGGCCTGCTCGGGCGTGAGCAGACCGGCCTCAACCTGTTCCTGAACCCAGGTGTGATCACGGGTCAGCTGGCGGAACCGGCCCAAATGGAGCCGGTAGGCCCGACTGTCACTGACATGGCCGATGTTGACCGTACCGTCAGACAACAGCTCGGCAATCGTAAGGGTGGTACCCATTCCGGCTTTTTCCGGGTCTCTCTCACTCTCTTCCCAGACGGCCTGGTTGGCCGCTTTAATCCGATTTTTTACGGTTCCTTCGGTAGCGACCGCGGTTTCTATGGCTAAACGGCTGGCTACATCTCCACAAGCGTGCCCCCCTAATCCGTCTGCCACCGCCACCAGAAGCGGACCATCTTCTCGCCCGTCATGCTCCGGGTAGATCGAGTCCTCGTTATAAGGGCGAACCATTCCTTTATGGGTACCGGATGACCAGACGAACCTCATCCCACAAACCCTACCACCAAGGCTTCAACGACCCCGGTGTCGTCACGCCTAACCCGTGATGTGCCGGATGACCGGATACGAACCTCATCCCACCTCCAGCACCGTCTTGCCGATCTGGATGGAATCCCCTTTGGCCAAACCGGTCGGCGACAAAACCCGTTTACCGTTGACATAGGTTCCTACGGCGCTGTCCAGGTCCACCAGGGTGGTAAGGCCGTCCTGATAGTCAAGTCGGACGTGAAGATCCGAAGCGTAAGGATCGCCGATATGCACATCTGCCCCTTCGCCCCTTCCCAGGATCATGGGCGGTTTAACTACGAAGGTCCGTCCGATCTGGGTGTCGCTTCGTACCACAGTAAGTCGGGTGCCTTGACGCCTTCGGGCTGACCAGGGGTTTATTCCGATCCCCTTACCCAGCGCCGTGGCCGCCTTCCAGATCAAGAGATAGGCCAGGGCAACATAGACGAACTTGAGGGCAACCAGTACCGCACCCGACATCTAGCCCTCCAGTCTCAGTTGGGCTTCAACCTTCCCGAAACGGATCGGGGTCCCGATGGGGATGGGCTGCGACCGGGCGGCGGTTTCATGGCCGACCAACGTGCCGTAGGTTGAACCCAGGTCACGTACCCGAACCTGACCGGCCTCCCACCAGATCAAGGCATGGTCGGGACTTAAGGAATCGTGGTCGATTATTACATCGGCGTGGCCGGCTCGGCCTACAACCGCTTGGTTGTGGGTGATTTCCAGCGCCTTGGTGCCCAGAAACAGGCAGGCCCAGGCCGGTCGCCTGCCCTTGCGTTCCGTCGCCCGGATTTCCACCTTGCCCCGCTCGGCGGGCGGGTGCTTTTCGAACCAGACCCGAACCGGGCCTTCCATTCGGCGTCCCCGCTCCATAGACTCGTCCTCGACCTGGCGCTCCAGTTCCCGCCCGATGGCTCGAAGGTCGGACCGAACGGCCCAATCACGGGGATGGAGCCTCACCGCAAAACGATTGGGTGCCACCAAACCGAAGCGGCCCGAGCGGCTGGCCGCATCCGACTCCATCATGATCTGTGAGGCCATTTCGGCGGTGGAGACGGAAAAAACCGCAGTTTGATCCCGCCTTCCATTGCCTTCATAATGGTTCGCCATTCCCACCTGGTCCAGTCTAGGAGGGTACTGAAAAAATATCCCCGTTGGCCCGCCGACAGGAACGAAATCCCGGTTAGAAGGAAGCCAAGGGGCCGACCCATCCCCGTTTTTCAACACCCTCCTAGGAGGGCCTCCCGTATAGGGTTGTATATCGGAAAGTGGTCAGGCAAAATCTGGTAGTCACAAAGGAGACGGTAAAAGTGTCATCAGAGAGGCGGCCGGTTGTGGTACTGGCCGAGGTTTTGTCGGACGTATGTGCCGAGTACCTGAGCAGGAAATGCCAGGTGGTTAACGCAAAAGGTGAACCGCGCACCCGCCTAATGGAGCTTTTGGAGGACGCCGAGGCACTGATCGTTCGTAGCGGTACTTCGGTCGACCGGGAGCTGATGGATGCCGCCCCTCGGTTGAGGGTAATCGGTAGGGCGGGGGTGGGCGTGGACAATATTGACCTTGACGAGGCCACCCGCCGGGGCATCCTGGTGGCAAACGCTCCGGATGCCAACAGCATTTCGGCCGCCGAGCACGCATTCGGGTTGATGCTCGCCCTGGCTCGTAACATCGCCTCCGGTGATGCCTCCATCCGAGCCGGGCGCTGGGACCGAGCCTCCTTCCGGGGAGTGGAGTTGGCGGGCAAAACCCTGGGGCTGGTGGGCTTGGGCAGGATCGGAACCCTGGTCACGGCCCGGGCGCGGGCCTTTGAGATGCGGGTGGTGGCCTATGACCCCTACGTCTCGGCCGAGGCGGCCCGACAGATAGGTTGCACCCTTCTGGATTTGGATGACCTACTGGCCGAATCGGACTTCCTTTCCCTTCATCTTCCCAGAACCCCTGAAACCGCCAACCTGCTGGGGGCGTCCGCCTTTGCGAAGATGAAACCGGGGGTAAGAATCGTCAACGACTCTCGCGGCGGGATCATCGACGAGGAGGCCCTGGTCGATGCCATTCGCTCCGGGCAGGTGGC
Organism: Acidimicrobiia bacterium; assembly: GCA_009841075.1. GTDB lineage: Bacteria > Actinomycetota > Acidimicrobiia > Spongiisociales > Spongiisociaceae > Spongiisocius. The sequence continues at coordinate 63,791 of VXMP01000068.1, forward strand.
CGGAGCGGCCTTGGACGTGTTCGCTACCGAACCTATGGTGGGCGGCCCGCTGGTTGAACTACCTCAAGTGGTGTTGACCCCTCATCTCGGGGCTTCAACCATCGAAGCCCAGAACAAGGCCGGCCTTCATGTGGCCGAATCGGTGGTGGCGGGCCTGTGGGGGGAACCGGTCAAAGCAGCCGTTAATCGGGTGACCTGACCATCATCGGCCTCCCTTTCTCTCAAAGCCCTTTTGCATGAATATGCAATTTCCTGTATTATCATGCAACTAATGGGCTACTCGGCTGCGATTTTAGGGGCCTCAGGATATGCCGGAGGCGAGCTGATTCGAATCCTCGACGACCACCCCTTCTTTGAGGTGGCTTATCTGGGTGCCCACACTCGAGCGGATAGTCGACTGGGCGAGGTACATCCCCATCTAGGGCAGCCCGATCGGATGCTAGGTCCCGTTGACCCTGAGCTTCTGTCCGATTGCGAGGTGACTTTCCTGGCCCTTCCTCATGGTGCCTCCTGGGAAACGGCCCATCTTCTGGCGGAACAAGGGGTAGCGGTTTTTGACCTGGGAAGCGACTACCGAATGGACACCCCGGACCGTTACCGGGCCGCCTACGGTAACGACCATCCTTTACCGGATCATCTCGAAAGCTGGATATACGGCCTGCCGGAGCTGTTCGGCGACGCCTTGTCGGGTGCCCGTCGGGTGGCGGTACCAGGTTGTTATCCGACCTCCGCCCTGCTGGGTCTGGCACCTCTGCTGGCGGCCGGTTTGGTGGAAGGTCCGATCGTGGTGGATTCGATGTCGGGGGTGACCGGTGCGGGTCGAGGCTTAAAGGAGGACTTACTGTTCGGGGCGATAGACGAGAGCGTTCGGGCTTATGGGATCGCTTCCCATCGACACCGCCCGGAGATCGAAATGGGACTTGAGACGGCATCAGGTAGGCAGCAAAGGGTGCAGTTCACCCCGCATCTGGTCCCGATGCAACGGGGGATACTTTCCACCTGTTCCGCCACCCTGACCGTGGAGGGCGAGACCGACCGGATCCTCCGAGAAACCTTCCAGGAGACACCGTTCGTGGACGTGATCGACCTCCCCCCTCAGACGCGCTGGGTGGTGAACTCCAACCGGGCGTTGATCCATGCGGTGGAGGATCATGCCACTGGGCGGGTGATAGTCACGGTGGCCATCGACAACCTGGGTAAGGGCGCAGCCGGACAGGCTGTCCAGTGCGCCAACCTGTCGTTGGGTTTACCCGAAACCGCCGGGCTGGCCACCGTGGGATGGTTGCCGTGATGCAGGGGGATAGATATAGATCAATGGTGACCGGTCACATCGCCCCCACCGCGGACCGTTCCCGCATCGCCACCACCATGGCCAAGGCCAAGGTTCTGACCGAGGCCATGCCCTATATACGGGAGTTCGCCGGTGCCACAGTGGTGGTCAAGTACGGGGGGTCGGCGATGGTGGACGACGACCTGCGGGCCGGTTTCGCGGCGGATATCACCCTCCTGGGCCTGGTCGGGTTACGGCCGGTGGTTGTCCACGGCGGAGGACCTCACATCACCCGGGCTATGCAAAGAGCGGGAATCGAACCGACCTGGCATCACGGGTTACGGGTCACCGACGCCGATACTCTGCGGGTGGTACAGGCCACGCTGGCCGGCGAGATCAACCCCGACATGGTGGGGCTTCTAACCTCATGCGGTGCCAAGGCGATGGGCTTCACCGGCCTGGACGGGCGCCTTTTGACCTCCCGGCAGTTGGATCCCGCCCTCGGGTTTGTGGGCGAAATAACCCAGGTCAACCCCTTCCTCATCAACGAAATGCTCCAGCGGGGGGTGGTGCCGGTGGTGGCACCCTTGTCGACCGGAGAAGACGGCCAGGTCTATAACCTCAACGCCGACACCGCCGCCGGTGCGCTGGCCGCCGCCCTCGGTGCCCGTAAGCTGATCTATCTGACCGATGTGGAGGGTATCTACCGCGACATGGAGGACGAGACCAGCCTGATCCAGTCCATGACCACCGCCGAGTTGGGCGACCTGCTCGACTCCGGTGGAATCTCGGCCGGTATGTTGCCCAAGTTGAAATCCTGCTCATATGCCCTGGAAAACGGCGTCCCGCAGGCCCATATACTCGATGGACGGATCCAGCACGCCGTGCTTCTCGAAGTGTTTACACCGGAAGGAATCGGAACGATGATCACCCCTGGCAAACAACCATGACCGACCAACCGACAATTGCCGAACGGGAGGCCTCCTCCATTCTGCAGACCTACGGTCGGTATCCGTTGACCCTGGTGCGCGGCGAGGGCTGCCGGGTCTATGACGAAACCGGACAGGAGTATCTGGACTGTCTGGCCGGAATAGCAGTCGCTTCGTTGGGCCACGCCAACGCGGCGGTGGCTGCCCGGGTGGCTCGACAGATGACCAAGCTGGTCCATGTTTCGAACCTCTACTACACCCAACCCCAGGTTGAATTGGCCGAACGACTGAAAGATCTGTCGGGGCTGGACCGGGTGTTCTTTGCCAACTGTGGTGCCACCGCCAACGAAACCGCCATCAAGCTGGCCCGGCGCTGGGGACAGAAGACCCGCGGTGCCGAATGCTACGAGATCGTTTCGTTGCTCGACTCGTTCCATGGACGGACCCTGGCCGCCCTGGCCGCTACCGGCCAGCCCAAGAAACAGGCCATTTTCGAGCCGCTTCCTACCGGTTTTGTACAGGTAGCGGCCCACGACATCGACGCCCTGGCCGAGGTGATCGGTCCCCAAACCGCCGGGGTGATGATCGAAACCATCCAGGGTGAGGGAGGGGTTATCCCTATCGAGAAAGGTTATATGCAGGAGCTGCGTGAGCTGTGCGACCGACACGATGTCCTGCTGATAATCGACGACATCCAGGCCGGAATAGGGCGGACCGGCACCTGGTTCTCCTGGCAGCAGTTGGAAGTAGATCCCGACATCGCCACCCTCGCCAAGGCTCTGGCCAACGGACTGCCGATCGGTGCCTGCCTGTCCACCGAGCGGGCGGCGGCATTCGACTACGGAGAGCACGGCACCACTTTCGGAGGGGGTCCGGTGGTCACCTCCGCCGCCTTGGCCGTGCTAGAAGAGATCGAAGCCAGGGATCTGCTTGAGAACTGTCGGAATAGGGGTCGGCAGCTCGCCTCGCTCCTCACGGCCCTACCCGGGGTTTCGGAGGTTCGAGGCCGCGGTTTGATGCTCGGCGCGGTGCTCGATTCCCCCCGGGCGGCCGAGGTCAACCGGGCCGCCTTATCCAACGGATTGCTGGTCAACAACGTGGCGGCCGATACGGTGCGGTTTACCCCGCCTTTGATAATCACCGAGGAGGAGGTCAACGAGGCGGTATCCAAGTTCTCCGCCTCGCTTCAGGCCGGATCCGAATGGTAAGCTGGGCCCCCTAATCAGAAAGGACCCAACCAGGATGAAAACCCCCACCCTTAACCAGCCATCTGCAGTCGAATTAAACGGGCATTCCCACCCCAAGGTATCGGATACCGAGATTGTCTGTGGGTCGATTCCCTCCCCCATCGGGACCCTTGGCGCGGTGGTGACCAAAAGGGGACTGCTCGCTCTGGCCTTTCCGAACGACCCGGCCTTGACCCTGGATCGGGTTTCCCGGCTGATCGGTGCCGATATCACCGAGAAGCCCGCGGAAGTGGCCGAAATACAAACTTGGTTGGACTCCTTTTTTGAGGGCGGGTCTTCAACACCTCTCCGGCTGGACCGTTCCCTGATCACCCCCTTTCAGGACCGGGTGCTGGGGGCAGCCTCCGCCATCCCGATGGGAGAGACGCGAACCTACGGTGAGGTGGCGACCCTGGTCGGGAATCCTCGGGCGGCTCGAGCGGTGGGCCGCGCCCTGGGTACCAATCCGATCCCGATCGTCCTTCCCTGCCATCGGGTGACAGCCGCCGATGGCAGCCTGCACGGGTATGCCGGGGGCCTGGGCATCAAAACCTGGTTGCTTGACCATGAAAGGTCCTTGTCCAACCGTTAATCGGAGGGGTCGGCCTTCGCTAGGTTTCCACCTGGTTCTATGCGGCCGACCGTAATCCTGAAGGTAGCCCTGACCCTGGATGGTCAGATGGCAGCGGCTGACGGTTCCTCGCAATGGATCAGCTCGCCCGAGGCCAGGCAGGACGCCCATCGGCTTCGGGCCCGGGTGGACGCGGTGATGGTGGGTGCCGGCACCCTTAGAGCCGACAACCCCCGCCTGACGGTTCGGCTCGGCCCCCAGGAAACCCACCCGGTGGGCTCGCCCCGTCCGGTGATCGTGGCCGGAACCAGACCCCTCCCCACCGAATCCATCCTCTTCGGAAGAAACCCGATCGTTCTCGCCCCGGCCGACCCTGATATATCCGGTCAGATCGTCATATCGCCCAACCGAACGGGCGACAAGGTAGACCTGGTTGCCGGTCTTAAGCACCTCGCCGAGCTGGGTATCCGCAACATGCTCGTGGAGGGAGGAAGCGCCCTGTTCGGTTCCCTTCTCGAAGCCGGACTGGTTGACCGCGGGGTCATCTATTACGGCCCGTTACTGGCAGGAGGGGTAGGGAAGCCGTTCTCCGATAAGGCTTGGACCACTTTGGCGGATGCCCATCCGGTGGCGATCGAATCGGTTGAGCGTCTGGGAGAGTCAATCAAGCTGGCCTTCTCCGTCCCCTCGCCTCAAGGAAGCGAACCGGGTCGGGATACCAGGTAATCTAGCCATCTGATGGAATACCTTTGGTGGCAGGAAGCGGTCCTGTATCAGATCTACCCCCGCAGCTATATGGATTCGAACGGGGACGGGATCGGAGACCTGGCCGGGATTATCTCCAAGCTGGATTATCTCGCCTATACGCTGGAAGTTGATGCCATCTGGCTGTCGCCCTTCTACCCCTCTCCGATGGCCGACTTCGGATATGATGTCGCCGACTACACCGACGTGGACCCCATGTTCGGAACCCTCTCCGACTTTGATGCTCTGGTCAAAGGAGCACACGAGCGGGACATAAAGGTCATCATCGACTGGGTCCCTAACCATTCATCCTCCCAACATCCCTGGTTCATCGAGTCTCGCTCCTCCCGTGACAATCCCAAACGGGATTGGTACGTCTGGAAGGATCCGGCACCGGACGGGTCCCCTCCCAACAACTGGATTTCGGTGTTTAGAGGGCCTGCCTGGACTTTCGACGAAATCACCGGCCAGTACTACCTGCATTCCTACCTGTCCGAACAACCCGACCTCAACTGGCGCAACCCGGAAACCCGCCAAACCATGCTGGAAACCTTACGGTTCTGGATGAGGAGGGGGGTGGACGGATTCCGCCTGGACGCCTGCCACAAGGCGATGAAAGATCCGCTCTACCGCTCCAACCCGGTTTTGAACACCCCCCGCCCCGGCTACAAGAACCTGGGGGAATATGACTCGCTGATTCATATCCATGATCAAGGCCACCCCGACATCCATGATCTGTTCCGCGAGGTACGTTCGGTTCTGGATGAGTTCTCTTCTACCCGACCCCGATTTTCGGTGGGGGAGATCCACCTGGAAGGAGAGGAATGGGCGTCTTATTACGGGAATGGGGACGAGCTGCATATGCCCTATAACTTCGGGTTGTTGATGGGTGACTGGAGTGCGGCCTGGGTGCGGTCGGTGGTTGATACCCAGGAGCGGCTGTTACCGCCCGGGGCCTGGCCTAACTTCGTGTTGGGGAATCATGACGAGGTACGTTTCACCACCCGACTGGGGGAAAAACGGGCTCGGCTGGCCACCTTGATGCTGTTGACCCTGCGTGGCACCCCTACCCTTTACTACGGGGATGAGCTGGGCATGCTTCAGGCCGACATTCCACCCGAAGAGCAGCAGGATCCCTGGGGAAGAAGACAACCCGGTCTCGGTCGGGACGGCTGCCGCACCCCTATGCAGTGGAACGCCGAGGAACACGGCGGATTCACCAGCGGGCGTCCCTGGCTGAAAACCTTGGATGCTGACGGATCCCGCAACGTGGCCGCCCAGCTGTCCGATCCCGACTCCTTCCTCAACCTGACCCGCCATCTGATCAGGCTTCGCAAGGGTTCGGTCGCCCTACGGAGAGGTTCCTATCAACCGATCGAAGGGCTTCCCGAGGCCGTCTTCGCCTACCAACGCCTTCACCCTGACGAAACCCGGCGGGTCTACCTCAACTTCGGTGCCGAGCCGGTGCGGATCGCAACAGAAGGGGAGGTTGTGGCGGCAATCGACCGTGATATCAGGGTGGAGGACGGCGAGTTGGTGTTGGGCGGCCTGGGTGGTGCCGTCCTGAGTTAGGTGGAGTTCCCGCCCGGGTTTCTTTGGGGTGTGGCCACCTCTTCCTACCAGATCGAGGGAGCAGTGGACGTAGACGGCCGTTCTGAGAGCATTTGGGATCGGTTCAGCCGGATTCCGGGTCGGGTGGTAAACAGAGACACGGGTGCCATAGCCTGCGATCACTACCGGAGATGGCAAGAAGACATCCGGCTGATGGAATGGTTGGGCGTCTCGGCCTACCGGTTTTCGATTGCCTGGCCCAGGGTGGTCCCGGAACCCGATGGAGCGGTCAACCAGGTCGGCCTGGACTTCTATGACCGGCTGGTCGATGGCCTTCTGGAAGCCGGAATTGAACCGTTCGTTACCTTGTATCACTGGGATCTCCCCCAATACCGGCAGGATTCGGGCGGCTGGACGGCCCGAGACACCGCCCATGCCTTCGCCGAATACGCCGCGGCGGTGGAGGGCCGCCTGGGAGATCGGGTCAGGTACTGGCTGACGCTAAACGAGCCCTGGGTGGTGGCCCATCTGGGATACCGAACCGGCCAACACGCCCCCGGCCTGGTCGGTAGCGGTAAGGAACTGGACGTTTGCCATCATCAGCTGCTGGGACACGGGTGGGCGGCGCAGGCTCTTCGCGCCGGTAATCCCGACCATCAGGTGGGGATAGCCCTGAACCTGGAGCCGCGCTTGGCCCGTTCCGACCATCCGCTTGATCTAGAGGCGGCGGCGGGGGAGAAGGGCCTGATGAACCGCTGGTTTCTGGATCCTCTATTCGGTCGGGACTATCCGAACTACCTGGTTGAGTTGATGGGATGGTCGGGCCGGGTGGTGGCCGATGGAGATTTGGAGGTGGTCGCCGCCCCGCTGGATATGGTGGGGCTCAACTATTACCGGACCGAAGTTGTGGGTCATCCGGGTCTGTCGGATTGCGAAAGACCGGCCCCGCTCCGAGAGAATCCGCCGGAGATAACCGAAATGGGCTGGCCGGTGACCCCGTCCGGATTGGGTCGGATGCTGGGCCTGCTCCAGGAATATGGAACCAAGGCGGTGTATGTGACCGAGAACGGATCCGCCTACCCCGACCCGACCCCGAAAAACGGGCTGATAGACGACGAGCGGCGTCGCCATTACCTGGAGGTCCACCTTGATGAAGCCGCCCGGGCGATCAAGGGTGGAGCACCGCTTAAGGGTTATTTCGCCTGGACGCTGCTGGATAATTTCGAGTGGGCACTGGGTTACTCCAGACGGTTTGGCCTGATCCACGTCGACTTTCCCACCGGCAAAAGGACTCCCAAGGCTTCAGCCCACTGGTACCGGAAAACTATTTCCTCCCACCGCCATTAGGAGAGTGCCGGATGGCATTTGGGTTAAGGATAAGGTTGTCTTTCGACCAGGGCCGGGATAGGTAATCTAAACCGGGTGCCACCAAGGATGGGTAAGGGGCTTGATTAATTACGGCGTAATCGGAACCGGCATGATGGGCATGGAGCACATCGCCAACATACTGGCCCTTGATGGAGCCCGGGTAACGGCCATAGCCGACCCGCACCCGCCCTCCCGTCAGGAAGCCCTGGCCGCCCTGAACGGGTCGGGGGAACACCAGGTGGCCGCTTTCACCGACCATCGGCAGCTCCTGCGCTCCGGTCTATGCAATGCTCTGGTGCTGGCCACACCGAACATGACCCACTTCGACCTGCTGGGAGACATCCTGGCCACCGACCTCCATGTTCTGGTCGAAAAACCTCTCTGCACCGAGATGGAGCACGCTCGGTGGGTGGTGGAGACCCAGGCGAAACGGGCCGGGATGCTCTGGGTGGGTATGGAATACCGCTATAAGCCCGCCATCGCCCGTCTGATAACCGAGGTGCGGTCGGGAACCGTCGGCGACCTCAAGATGCTGGCCCTTCGTGAGCATCGTTTCCCCTTTCTGCCCAAGGTGGCCGACTGGAACCGGTTCGACGCCAACACCGGGGGGACGCTGGTAGAGAAGAGCTGCCATCACTTCGACCTGATGAACCACATCATGGGGTCCCGACCCACCCGAATCTACGCTTCCGGGAACCAAGACGTCAACCATCTGGACGAACGCTACGGCGGAAGGCAGCCCGACATCCTCGACAACGCCTATGTGGTGGTGGACTACGAAGACGGGAAACGAGCCCTGCTCGACCTTTGCATGTTCGCCGAGGGAGGAGAAAACCAGGAGGAAGTGGTGGCGGTGGGTGATCTGGGCAAGGTGGAGGCCCGGCTTCCGTCCGGCGTGGTGTTCATCGGTTCACGAGAGAAACCCTGGTTCTCTCCCGATCGTCTGGTCCCGGAGGACACCCGAATCGCCTATGCCGGAGGGCATCACGGGGCCTCCTACATCGAACATCTGGAGTTCATAGCCTCCATTCACAACGGTGTCGACCCGCAGGTCAGCGCCTATGACGGTCTGCTGGCCGTGGCTATGGGAACGGCCGCCCATCGTTCCATTGACGAGGGACGGCCCATCAACCTGTCCGAGGTACTCCCTTAACACAAAAGGGTGCCTACACCCTCCTAACCCTTGACGGAACCGGCCAGGATGCCGGTGACGAAGAAGCGCTGCAGGGCGAAAAACACGATGATCGGAAGCAGCGTGGAAAGGAAGGCCCCGGCGGTTAACAGGTGTTCCGCCTGGCCGAACTCTCCCGCCAAGGCCGCTATTCGAGCGGTAGCCGGGAAGTTCTGCCCGGCACCTCCCAGCATGGTCACGGCGATCAGATAGTCGTTGTAGGTCCATAGGAACTGGAAAATGGCGAAGGCCGCCAGCACCGGAACCGACAGTGGAATCACCAGTCTCCAGAAAATCTTGAAATGGTCGGCACCGTCGATGACCGCCGACTCGAAGATGTCTTTGGGCAACCCGCTGATGTAGTTATGCAACAGGAAAATGGCAAAGGGCATGGCAAAGCCGGTATGGGTTAACCAGACCGAAACCGCCCGGCCCGCCAAATCCAGGTCGGGGAATAGCGTCAAGGTCTTTTCAACGAAGGGCAGGGTGATGTGACCTCCTCCGCTGTAGAGCTGCAGAAGCGGGATCAACGACATCTGGGCCGGGATGGCCAGCAGCGAAACGGTGGCGATAAACAACCACTCCCGCCCCTTGAAGTCGATCCAGGCGAAGGCGTAGGCGGCGAACGCGGCGAACGCAATGGGGATCACCGTGGCCGGCAGGGCGATGGCCAGCGAGTTGAGCAACGCCCGCCACAGATGGCCCTGGGAACCCGCCGCCAGGATATCGATGTAGTTGTCCAGGGTCAGGTTGTTTGCGACGCCTTGGAAGGGGGTTTCCCACCATCCGCTGGTCCGCTGGGCATCTCTGGTCCGGAACGAGTTGACCAAAAGGCCGAACGTGGGGATGGTCCACAGCAGCACCAGGAACCAGAGCACCCAGGTGGGAATTGATCGAAGGAAGGCGTAGGTGCGATGCCCTAGGCCGGGTCCGGCCGATCTGCTTAATGTAGTCATTATTGAGCCGCCTTTTGCATCCGACGAATGTTCATGTAGATGATGGGTAGGACCGCCAGAAAGAGGAGTACGGCCAGAGCCGACCCGAGCCCGAAGTTCAGTTCAGTAAAGGCTCGCTGCCACATTTCATTGGCTACTACCTGGGTTCCGAAGTTCCCGTTGGTCATCACCTTGACGATGTCGAAGACCTTCATCACCAGTACGATCAGGGTGGTTACCACCACACCGATGGTCGGCGCTATCTGCGGGATGGTCACCCGCCAGAAGGCCTGCGACTCGGTAGCGCCATCTACCCGGGCCGCCTCGATAAGCTCGGCGGGGACGGCCTTGATGGCGGCCGAGAAAATCACCATCGTGAAGCCGGTTTGGATCCAGATCAAAACCAGCATCAGCCAGACGTTGTTGAAGGGGCTTTCCTGGGTGAACGTAATAGTGGAGGCCACGGTTTGGCCGTTTTCGAGGACTTTATAACCTCCGATGCCTTGCCACAATGCGTAGGCGAACCACACCAGGGGCAGGGCGCAGATGGCCGATCCCGCCCCGATGCCTCGCTCCCCGGCCTGCCAAGCCCGCATCGCCAAACCCGCTAGCCAGGCAGCCAACCCCAAGACCAGAACCACCGCGATCCAGAAGCCCGGCCCTCGGGAAAGGCTTAGGTTGCCCAAACCCACCCAGAGCGAGTTGAGCACTCCGGTCTGGGGTTTGGAAGGGTCCCGGGCCAGATACATGAAGCGCCAGATCACACCCGCACCAACAAACGAAATGGCCATGGGCATGAAAATCAGCGATTTGGCCACGGATTCGCCCTTGGAGCGATCGGCCAGAACGGCAATCGCTAATCCTGCAGTAGCTGAGACCACCGTGACGGTAAAAACCCACCAAAGGTTGTTGAAAAGGGTTCCCCGCAGAGCGGCGAAAACCGCGAATATGGCAAATACCGCCCCGATCGAAGCCAGCGCCCCCGATCCGGGAGAAAACGAGATCGCGTAGCCGCTTTGTCGGCCTACCACCACCGCCATAACCACACCGACCACTAAAAGGACCGCACCCACCCAGAACAATCGGCTACCGAAGATCCCTGTCCAGTCCTCCACGTTGAAGATGTTGGGGATTCCGAAGACCGTGGTGTAGTTCTCAAACCCCACATATCCCTCGCCCCGGGCGTCGTAGAAGGACAGGAAAAGGGTGCGCAGGGTGGGGATGATCAGGGTGGCAGCTATAAAGCCGAGGGCCGGTATCAGGAATATGAAGGCCCGGGCCGAACCCTCGATCCGACCTCGGGTGACATGATCGGGGATAGAGGTGAGTCCTATGGCCGCTCCCAAACCCAGACCAAGCCCGATGGCGGCGATATAGGCGTCCGTCTTGGTTCCGGTCCCGATCCGGGGCATCAGCCAAGCCCCTACCGCATAGCCGAGGGTTGCTCCCCAAATCAGCGGTGCTATCGGCGAGCCCTTACGGCCCCGAAGCGCCCAGACCGCCACCCCCAGTACGGCACCTATCAAGGTAGAAAGAATCAATTCTCCGATGTTCAGATTGGGCAGCATCGGCCAGACATCGAAGGTTCTCTGTTCAACCTGGAATTGAAGTATGACGGTACGAATGCCCGAGGCTGCCACCAGGCCTAGGGCCGCTCCGGCCAAGGCACCGATACCGATCCGGGCCAGGGGTTGACAGATGGTGCCCAGGAGATAACCGGCGACCGCCCCGATGCAGATGGCGACCACCGTACGGAGAACCGGCTGATCAAATATCCGATTCCCCCACATCAGGACGAACACGATCAGGGTGATGCTTCCCCCCACCAGGGTGGTAAAAACCGCCCATCTATCCGGTGCCAAATCGAAAAGTCGGTTGGCGACGATGAAGATCAGGGCGCTGGCCACAATCGAAACCACCACTCCCTGGGCGGTGGTTTCCAGCTTGTCGCTGGCGTAGATCCCCCACAAGGTCAACCCGCCTAAAACCACCCCGGCTACCGAGGCAAGGATTCTCCGAACCTGCGACCTGCGACCGCCTCGATCAATCCACAGGCCTACCCCTCCGGCCACCCCCAAGGCCATGAGAACATTGATGGTCACACCGAAAACGCCTGCCATCGACCTTCCCCTTTCCTAGCTCGGTGATTCCTTGACAGAAACACTAACGGACATTTTTCCCTGAATAACCAAAGTGGGTGCCCACACCAAGGCGGGCACCCACTTTTTTCGGACTTAGATTTTCAGGAATGCTTTAAGGCCACGAGGCTTCAATGGCGTCAAGGGCCTCCTGCACGGTCTTGTCTCCGTTCACTGCGCTGGTGGCCTCCGTCCAGAAGCTACCCGCACCTACGGCGGCGGGCATCAGGTCGGATCCGTCGAAACGTACCACCTCTGCGTTGAACAGGATTTCCAGGAAGGACTGCTCGATGGGCTGATACAGGCTCAGGTCGGCGTTCCGGTTAGGCGACAGGAAGCCGCTGAGCACCGCGCCCCCACCCTTGGAGAGGTTCTGGAAACGCTGCCGGTTGTCGGCGTACTCTGCAGTGGCGTAATACTCCATAACCGCCCACACCTCCGGGGCATCCCGGAAGGCGGCTACCAGCGTACCGGCACCTAGAACGGGACGGTCGCCGCTAACCGACGGGAAGTAGAACACGTCGATGCCGTCCGGCCCGAAGGCGGTTCCCTCCGGGAAGAAGGCCGAGAAGAACGAGGCCTGACGGTGCATCATGCAGTCACCGTCTACCAAAGGACGGCCGTTTTCGCCGAAGCCGGTGGAGGCGATGGTGCCGCCTTCCGCATATACGGCACCCGGGGTGTTCCATATATCCAGAATCTCGGTCCAGATAGCGTGCATCTCCGGGGTGTTGAACGGGATGCTGTGGGCGACCCATTCGTCGTAGAAATCGGCACCATGATGGCGAAGGGTCATGTCCTCTACCCAGTCGGTGAAGGCCCAGCCGGTGGCACCACCGGACTCGATACCCACGCACCAAGGCGTGTTGCCGTCGGCAATCATCTGGGTGGTCAAGGCTTTCAGATCGTCCCAGGTGGTGGGCACGGTATAACCGTTGGCGGCGAAAGCGCCCGGTCGATACCAGACCAGCGACTTAAGGTCGGCCTTCTGCGGGATGGCGTACTGGACGCCGTCCACGTTGCCGAAGGCGGTCCAGGCCTCACCGACGTTGGCTTCCATGGTGGCTATCACGTCATCAGGAATCGGCAGGAGCCAGCCTTCCCGGGCGAAGTCGGCGATCTTGCCGGGTTGCGGGAAAACGGCGATGTCGGGCGGGTTGCCGCCGGCCGCCTGGGCGTTGATCAGATCCGAGAAGCTGCGCTCGCCCGTGTACTGGATGGTCATTCCGTTCTGGGCGGCAAAAATGTCCAGAGCGGCCTGGTTGGAACCGGCCTCGGCGTCGGTGCTCTCCGGCCCGAACACCGTAACGGTCGTTCCTGCCAACGGGTTCTCGACCATCACCTCTGATATCTCGGTAACCACCTCGGTTACTACCTCTGTCTCGGTAACCACCTCGGTCACAATCGAGGTTTCGGTTACCACCTCGGTCTCGGTAACCACCGAGGTCACAACTACCGTCTGCGGCGTTGCGCTCGTGTCATCACCGTCATCACCACAGGCCGCGGCCACCAAGGCCAAGGCCGCCATGAGTGATAGGAGCCGAATCAGCTTCCCTTTCATGGATTCCTCCTCATTTTTGAAACTTTGCCAGGCTTTTTCGGGGAAAGAGGCTTCCCCGGATCCCTCCGATTGGAGGTCATGCCGAAACCCGAAACCTGCCTACCGGCCTGTCCGGCGGGTTATTTATGCCGGTAATCGGGAATAACAGCAAACCGCTATCCTATACACAGACTGTCGGTTATGGGAATTCCCGATACGGATTTTGGGAAATGGGGGCCAAAAAAACGCTCACCGGTTTCACACCGACCCGAAAATCCCGCCTGAACAGTTGAAACCTCGGAATAGTCAATGGAGAAACAAATGGAAAGTGCAGACACCGCCTTTGAATACCGGGTACGGGATCTAAACCTCGCCGAACAGGGAAGACGCGAAATCGAGCTGGCCGAGCACGAAATGCCCGGCCTGATGTCCCTCAGAGAACAATACGGGAACACCAAGCCCCTGGCCGGTGCCCGAATCTCCGGATCGCTACATATGACCGTCCAGACCGCCGTACTGATCGAAACCTTGACGGAACTTGGTGCCGAGGTTCGGTGGGCGTCCTGCAACATTTTCTCCACCCAGGACCAGGCGGCCGCCGCCGTAGTGGTAGGTCGGCCCGAATCCGGCGGAACCACCGAGGACCCCCGTGGGGTACCGGTGTTCGCCTGGAAGGGGGAAACCCTGGAGGAATACTGGTGGTGCACCGACCGGATGCTGGCCTGGCCGAATCACGAAGGCCCCACGCTTATCGTGGACGACGGAGGAGACGCCACCCTGTTGGTGCACAAAGGTGCCGAATATGGTCATCTGGGCGCGGTACCTCCCTTCGATACCGACAACGAGCCTGAGGAATGGGGGGTGATCTTGGACCTGATCCGAGCGCGGATTGAAGAAGATCCCGACTATTTCATTCGGATGGCAGGCGAGATAAAAGGGGTCAGCGAGGAGACCACCACCGGGGTGCTACGCCTGCACGAGATGGAGGCCATGGGGCGGCTGTTGTTCCCGGCCATGAACGTCAACGACTCGGTTACCAAATCCAAATTCGACAACGTCTACGGGTGCCGACACAGCCTGATCGACGGCCTTAATCGGGCGACGGATGTCATGCTCGGCGGCAAGGTGGCGGTGGTAGCCGGTTACGGTGAGGTAGGCAAGGGATGCGCCGAAGCCCTGAAAGGACAGGGTTGCCGGGTGGTGGTGGCGGAGATCGACCCGATCTGTGCCCTGCAGGCCGCCATGGACGGGTTCGAGGTCAACACCCTCGAAAACCTGGTGGCCAACGCCGACATTTTTATAACCGCCACCGGCAATCGGGACGTGATCACCCTGGAACATCTTTCCAAGATGAAGAACAAAGCCATTGTAGGCAACATCGGTCATTTCGACAACGAGATCGACATGGCCGGACTCAACTCGGCCGAGGGAGTGGAAAGACGCACCATCAAACCTCAATATGACGAGTATGTGTTCCCGGACGGACACGGGGTTCTGATCCTGGCCGAGGGAAGGCTGCTCAACCTGGGTTGCGCCACCGGGCACCCCAGCTTCGTCATGTCAACCTCTTTTACCAACCAGGTGCTGGCCCAGCTTGACCTGCATGAGAACGCCGACCAATACGAAGCCGAGGTGCTCCTTCTGCCCAGGTATCTGGACGAGGAGGTGGCCCGACTTCACCTGGAACATCTAGGGGTGGAGCTCACCGAGTTGACCAAGGACCAGGCCGATTACATAGGCGTTCCGGTCGACGGCCCCTACAAACGGGATGACTACAAGTACTAACCCTTATGAACGGGTTTGCTACTGGTCAAAGGTTAGGGCTGAAGCAATACCAGACCCTACAGGAAGGGCCAGGCTTGAAAGGCTGGCATTAACTGACTTCCAGACAGGCAGGCACCAGACAGCACTTTGAACCAGCCTACAGTTGACAGGCTGGCAGACCTTGGGCTTATCCAAACAGACCAGGGCAACAGGTATATTGATGCGAACCAAAGAAGGCGCTGAAGCGTTGGACTTAGCCCAAAGAAGGGCTGAAAACTTTACAGACTGAAAGGGATCAGAATGGAAATTGAAGACCTTCAATTGACAGAGCCTGGGCTGGTAGCCATAGGACTTGACAGGGATGAAGGGCCTGAAGGTCAAGACCGCCTTATATTGACCCTTAAAACCAGTGAAGGGGCTGGCAGTCTGATTATTGAAGAACCAATCCCTGACCAGTTCAGGGCTACCAGTTATCACGGGTCAATTACAGGCAAAGGCCCAAGAGCCAAGCACGGTTATCGCTGGTATTGGAATAGCCAAGGGGCTAAATCCAGGGAAGTCAGAAAGTCCTTAACCTGGTTAGATGAACCCCTTGAAGACTTTAGAGGGCCTTAGAAGGCCCCTGAACCAAGGTCGGGCCCTACCAGTAACCAAAACCTAAGCCTCCCCTTGGGCCGCCTTGCATATTCATTCATTTTTGTGCATAATTGTGCGGAATGAACCGGACCGTGTCCCGCCGACTGGCCTTGAGGAACATTCTCAGCCGACAGACTATCTCCAGCCAGGCGCGTCTCGCCGCGCTGCTCAAGACCAGGGGCTTCAACGTAACCCAGGCCACGGTCTCCAGAGACCTTCGGGCGGTCGGGGCGGTGAAGACCCGCACGGCGGACGGTACGCTCCGGTACGTCTGGGAACCCGATTCCGGTTTCGACCAAACCCAGGCCTTGGCCTCTACCCTTCAGACCTATCTGATATCCATTCAAACCAGCGGCAACCTGGTGGTGGCCATGACCCCTCCGGGTGCCGCCCAGGTGGTGGCGGCGGCGGTCGACCGGGCCGAGCTGGAAGGGATACTGGGTACCGTGGCGGGAGATGACACGGTGTTGGTGGTGGCCTCAGAAGAAACGGGCGGATCGGAGGTTGAGCAGTTGCTGAAGAAAATAGGAGAAGGAATATGAGCCGGATGGTTCTGGCCTACTCGGGAGGTTTGGACACCTCCGTAATCCTGAAATGGCTTATCGAAGAGCGCGGCTACGAAGTGATCTGCTACACCGCCGACGTTGGTCAGGGCGAAGATGTAGAGGCCGCCGTTACCAAGGCCTACGACACCGGGGCGGTGGAGGCCTTCGCCGAGGACCTGCGTGAGGAGTTCGTGGCAGATTACGTATGGCCTGCCATCCGGGCCAACGCCGTCTATGAAAACTATTACCTGCTCGGTACCTCGCTGGCCCGACCGGTGATCGCCAAGGGCCTGGTTCAGGCAGCCGAGCGGTACGGTGCCGAAGCCATCTCCCATGGTGCCACCGGAAAGGGCAACGATCAGGTGCGGTTCGAGCTGTCCGCCTACGCCCTGAACCCGGACATCCGCATCGTGGCACCGTGGCGGGAATGGTCGATGAGAGGGCGGGCCGACCTGGTGGAATACGCCGAGAAACACGACATCCCTATCCCGGTTACGCCGGAAAAGCCCTATTCCACCGACGCCAACCTGCTCCATATCTCCTACGAGGGTGGTGTGCTGGAAGATCCTTGGGTGGCACCCCCGCCGGGAATATTCGAGATGACCGTCGACCCGGAGGAGGCACCGGATCAACTCCAAGAGGTGGTCATCGAGTTCGAGGGCGGCACCCCGGTGGCGGTAGACGGTGAACGGATGTCGCCGGCGGAATTGCTGGGCCGGTGTAATCGCCTGGCCGGAGCCCATGGTATCGGGCGGGTTGATCTGGTGGAAAACCGTTTTGTCGGTATGAAGAATCGAGGGGTTTACGAGACCCCGGGCGGCACCCTGTTGCATCATGCCCATCGGGCGGTGGAGTCTCTGACGCTCGATAGGGAACCGGCCCATCTGCGTGACCGGCTCATGCCCGAATACGCCGAGCTGGTCTATAACGGCTTCTGGTTCTCCCCCGAGCGGACGGCGCTCCAGAACTTCATGGACGATATCCAGTCGCCGGTCACGGGTGAAGCCCGACTACGCCTTTACAAGGGCAACGTCATAACCGTGGGTCGGCGTTCCCCCACCCACAGTTTGTACGACGAGGAGACGGTCACCTTTGAGGCAGGAGGAACCTACGATCAGTCCGACGCCACCGGATTCATCCGGCTTAACGCCCTCCGGCTTCGCCTGGGTTCCCACCGCGGATCAGGATGACCTGGTGACCGACAGTCGCCTTGACGAGGGTCGGGGTGCCCAGATGTGGGGCGGACGGTTTAAAGAGGGTCCGAATCGGATCCTGTGGGACTTCACGGTGGATCATTCCGACCGCCGCCTGCTGGCGGATGACGTTTTCGGCTCGCTGGCCCACGTCACCATGCTCGGCAAGGTGGGGTTGCTGTCCGACCAAGAGGTCAAGGCCCTGACCAAGGGATTAGAGGCTATTGGGACAGAGGCCGATGAAGGTACTTTTCAATTCGAGGAAAAGGACGAGGACGTTCATTCGGCGGTGGAGCGTCGTTTAGGGGAGCTGGTGGGCGAGGTAGCCGCCAAGCTGCACACCGGAAGGTCCAGGAACGATCAGGTGGCCCTGGATATGCGCCTGTATCTGATGAGATCCGCCGATCGTCGCATCTCCGACCTGAAACGGTTCGGTCGGATCCTGGTCAAAGCCGCCCGGGAGGCAGGGGACCTGGTGGTGTCGGGCTATACCCATCTTCAGCAGGCCCAGGCCGTCCCGCTGGCCCATCACTTGTTGGCCTATGCCTGGGCAATAAACCGCGACCAACAGCGCTTCGACGAGGTTCACAGGCGGCTGCGGGTGTCGCCGCTGGGAGCGGGGGCTCTCGGGGGCAGCAGCCTTCCGCTGGACCCGACGGTTTCCGCCCGATACCTCGGCTTGGAGGACAGTTTCGCCAACTCGATGGACGCAGTGGGTGCCCGTGATCACATAGCCGAGTACGGGTTCGCCGCCACCCAGGCGCTCGTCCATCTGTCTCGACTCGCCGAAGAGTGCGTTCTATGGGCAAGCCATGAGTTCCGCTGGGTGACCTTCGGCGACGCCTTGACCACTGGGTCTTCGGCCATGCCGCACAAGAAGAACCCCGACATCGCCGAGCTAACCCGGGGAAAGGCCGCCATCGCCATCGGGCATCTGACTGGATTAATGGCTCTGCAAAAGGGGCTGCCTACCACCTACAACCGGGATTTCCAGGAGGACAAGGCGGCGGTGTTCGCCATCGACGACGCCCTGGCCGGTTCTCTGAAGGCTCTGGGCGCCTTGATCGACGGGGCAGTCTTCCATCCACCCGGACCGGACCCTTCGGTTACCGCGCTCGACCTGGCCGAGGTTCTGGTGGAGCGGGGCGTCCCCTTCCGTGAAGCCCATCGAGCAGTTGGGCGGCTGTTCGGAAGCGATCCGAACTCCGGCCAAGATGTCTGGAAAGTCACCTACCACGATCTGGCGGCCGCCCACTCCTCATTCCGTCCGGAGGATGTCGCCCTGACGGAGCCCGTCAAGTCGGTGGCCAGGCGTAGGTCGGCCGCCGGAGGTAGCTTTTCGTCCGTCCAGGAGCAGCTCAGGCGGCTGGACGAGCTGCTGGCGTGAGAAGATAATGGACAGCCCCTCCCTTTTTGAAGAGCGGCGGAAGCGGCTGGCCGATCGGCTGAAAGGCGGCATCGCCATCCTTCCGGCAGGTGGAGAGGTTCCTCGCAACCGCGACGTGGAGTACCCCTTCCGCCAGAGCTCCTCCTTTCATTACCTGACCGGATTCGACGAACCGGATGCCATCCTGGTGCTGGACCCACAGGCACCAGACGAACAATACGTGCTGTTCGTTCGGCCCCGTGATCGCGAAACGGAGATATGGACAGGACGGCGGGCAGGCACGGAGGGTGCCAAACAAGGTTTCGGTGCCGACTCCGCCTACCCGATCCAGGAATTCGACGCCCGAATCCGCCCCCGACTGGTAGGTCGCCCCACCGTTTTCCTACCGTTCGGTAACAGCGGGTTCTTGAGCCGGATCCTGCGCATCGGAACCGGTCTGAAAGGGCTGGGAAATCGCTACGGTCGCCCTATCCCGAGCCGTTTCCGTGACCTCTCCCCCCTTATCCACGAAATGCGCCTCCTTAAGACACCGCCGGAGATCGATCGGCTGCGCACCGCCGGCCGGATCACTACCGAAGCCCACGCCGAGGCGATGCGGTTCACCCGTCCCGGACGGTATGAGTATCAGGTGCAGGCCGCCCTGGAATACGTCTTTCGGATGCGGGGATCGGCTCGGGACGGGTATCCCTCCATCGTGGCCTCCGGGCCCAACGCCTGCATCCTTCACTACACCGAAAACAGTCGGCGCATCGCCGCAGGAGACCTGGTGTTGATCGACGCCGGGGCCGAGTTCGGTTACTACTCGGCCGATGTGACCCGAACCTTCCCGGCGAGCGGGCGGTTCACCGGACCACAGCGGGCGCTATACGAGCTGGTGTTGGCCGCCCAGGCGGCCGCCTTACTCCAGGCCCGTCCGGGATGCAGCCTGGTGGACCAGCATCGGGCCGCCGCCTCCTGCCTAACCGAAGGCCTGGTCGAGCTGGGCCTGCTCCCGGGGTCGGTTGAAGACGCCTTGGGTATGCACCTTTATAGGGAGTTCTTCATGCACGGTACCGGGCATTGGCTGGGCATAGATGTCCATGACTCCGGTGCTTATCGGACGGAAGGAACCCCCCGACCCCTGGAGCCGGGCATGGTGTTCACGGTCGAGCCAGGCCTCTATGTTGAAGAGGGACGGGAAACGGTTGAGCTGATAATGCTGGAGTTCGACCCCGACCAATGGATGGAGCGCCGCCTGACCCTCGGCCCGGCCCGAGCCAAGGAGCTCGAAAAACAGGAGAAGGATGCGGTCCCGAAAGTCGTCCATCCCATCCCGGAATCATTCCGGGGGATCGGCATAAGAATCGAAGACGACGTGCTGATCACCCCCTCCGGTCATGAGGTTCTGACCAACTCGGTCCCGAAGGATCCCGACCAGGTGGAAGCCCTTTGCGCGGAAGCCCCCTCCCTCCCCTTCCTGGAAGGGGGGTGTAAG
>VXMP01000031.1 GCA_009841075.1 Acidimicrobiia bacterium
TCCGAATCAGGTGGTGTGCGGCGGGGGCGGGGACCCGGCGTAGCCGGGTGAGGTGCGACCATTTTGGCCTTTGAGTAAGCGTTTGCCCAGTTTATGGCGCTTTCTGGAGGGCCTTTAGATGGAGGACGTTACCGGTGATGTTGGGAGCCTTAGGTCGAAGGCGTTGGTGGTGGCGTGGCGAACGTTAGGTTCGGGGCGGCGTGATGTAATAGCCCAGGATCCGCAGTTCGGTGGCCAGGTCGACGTAGCGGAGGTTGATCCCCTTCGGAACCTGCAGAACGGTGGGGGCGAAATTCAGAATGGAGGACACCCCGGACTCCACCAGCAGGTCGGCCACCGTCTGGGCCGCCCCGAACGGAGTGGCGATAATCCCCACCGAGATGGTCAAGGCTCGGGCATCGTCAGGTAGCCGGGAGAGATGGCGAACCTTGATTCCCCCGACCGTGCTATCCACTTTGTCCGCATCCACATCGTAGAGTCCCACGATACGAAAGCCTCCCTTGCCGAAACCGGTGTAGTTGGCCAGCGCCGAGCCGAGGTTTCCGATCCCCACCACCACCACTCTACGGGCTTCGGTTAGCCCGAGAACCTGGCGGATCCGATCAACCAGGTCGTCCACTCGGTAGCCCAGGCCGCGGATCCCGAAGGTTCCCAGATAGGACAGGTCACGGCGGACCCCGGCGGCGGTCAGGTTGCTGAGGCGGGCCAACTCCTGGGAGGAGATGGTTAGCTGAGATTTGGGTAGCTGCTCAACGCATCGCAGATACTGTGGCAGCCGCTCCACCGTCGCGGCCGGAAGATCCGACCGAGGACGCCTCCGGTCGCCCAATTAGTAAAGAGCCGGGTGGGGACGTTCTTCGTCGGTGAGGGTGGCGTCTGAGATCGCTCTGGTCAGGGCGGCCCGGAAGCAGGGAAGGTCCACTACCACGGTGACCATACGGAACCCGCGGGCCAGCCGGTCGGCTGCGGTGCCCGGGGTGGACTGGATTCCGGGCAAAACCCCATGCCGATTGCAGGTCTCCACAATATGGTCGAGCATGTCCAGGAAGGGTTGGGCGGTAGTTCCCGGTTGATATCCCATCGCCACTGACAGGTCGGAGGGCCCCACATAGGCAACATCAACGCCCGGGACGGAAAGGATGCCGTCCAGGTTGTCGATGGCCTCCATGGTCTCGATCATAGGGATACAGGCCACCTGGGCGTTGGCGTGTTGGTAATAGTCGGCACCCTCCACGATCAGGGCGCGAACTGCCCCCACGCTTCGTTCCCCGTCCGGGGGGAAGCGGGTGTAGGAAACCGCCGCCTTGGCCTGTTCCACCGTGTTGATCATGGGGATGATCACCCCCATAGCCCCGGCATCCAATACCCGGGAGATGTTGGCGGTGGACAGCTCGGGCACCCGCACGATCGGGGTTACCCCGGCCAGGCTCAGAGGCGGCAGCAGGCGCACCGCGTCGTCGAACCCGATCAGACCGTGCTGGCAGTCGATGACTACATAGTCGAGATCGTTGGCGGCCACCGCTTCGGCCACCAGCTGGCTGGGAATAGATATCCAGCTACCCAGGGCGGGCTTTCCGTCCGCCCATTTATCACGTAAAGGGTTAGGTCGCATAATTTAAATCTGGCAGGCTAGGCATTTGTTCTGTCGGTTCCTTTGTAGTTGCCGAACCACTCGGGGTGGTTTTGATGGCGGCGGGATCAAATAGTTCCGGCTCCGCGCCGGAACGTCATCGGTAATCGCTATCCCGCCTAACATTTGACTCTATGAATATATCGGAAGTTTCGGCGTCTGGTGCAATGCGGGATACGCCGTATGGCGGTAACGCCCTCGGGATGGTGGTCAAGGAGGTGGACTTCCCGCCCGGGTTCGGACTCCACACCGGGAATATCGGCATCAAGGATCACACCAACGACGTGATGATCCTGGCGGCACCCCCCGGAACGGTGGCCGCCGGGGTTTTTACCAAGAGTCGTTTTTCGGGGCCAAGCGTGACTTTGAGCCGGGCTCATCTGGAGGATGGTCGGGCCCGAGCGGTGGTGATCCTTTCCAAGAACGCCAACGTGGCTACGGGAGAGGTGGGGGATGCCAACGCCCGGGAGGTAGCCGAGCTGACCGCCTCGGTTTTGGGATGCGCTACAGACGAGGTAGTGGTTGCTTCCACAGGGGTGATCGGGGTTCAATACCCTATGGACCGGATCCGCCGCTATATGGGCCGGCTTGCTACCGAGGGCATTAGCGCGTTCGAGCAGCCCGGATCGGCAACCTCGGCCGCCACCGCCATCATGACCACCGACACCCACGCCAAGGTGTCGATCGCCCGGGCGGGATCGGCCCGGGTGGTTGGTATCGCCAAGGGGGTGGGGATGATAGAGCCGGATATGGCCACCATGCTGGCGGTGATCGCCACCGACGCCGCCGTCGAACCTTCCGCCCTGGATACGATCTTTCGGCGGGTGGTGGACCGAACCTTCAACGCCCTCAGCATTGACACCGACACCTCCACCAGCGACATGGCGGTGGTGCTCTGTTCTCAAACGGCCGGACCCGCAGAGGAGAGCGCTTTCGAAGCGGCGCTTCATCAGGTTTGTCTGGATCTGACCAGACAGCTGGCCGCGGACGGGGAAGGGGCCGAAACCTTGATCGTGGTCACTGTGTTCCAGGCCCGGGATGATGCCCTGGCCAAGCGGGTGGCCAAGTTCATCGTCAACTCACCGCTGGTCAAAACGGCTGTGCACGGTAGAGACCCGAACTGGGGCCGGGTGGCTATGGCCATCGGCAAGTGCTATGACCAAGACATCCTGCCGGAGCGGATCACCATCCGTTTTGGTCCCGACGAGGTTTATCCCGCCCCGGCCACCAAGGACAGGTTGGCTCGGTTGGAACGCTACCTGGAGTCTCCGGAGGTGCATATCCGGGTGGGACTGGGCATTCCGGGCGAAAAATCCGACTCGTATGGAACGGGAAGCTTCACCGCGTACGGATGTGACCTGACCGACGGCTACGTCCGCATCAATGCCGACTACACCACCTGATCGTCGTCCTCTTCCGGGAGGGGGACCGGTTCGGCAGGTTCGGGCATCAACAGAACCGGAAGGCGGGAACCGGCAACTACCTTCATAGAGACGCTGGTCCAGGAGAGTTCCTTGAAGAGCTGTCGGGTGGCACCCATGACGATTATCTCGGCATTTAGCCGGTCGGCGGTTTCAAGGATGGCGTCCGCCGCATCCTCAGCAGCCACGAATAGGGTGCCTACCTCCAGGTTCCGCCCTTCCAAGGCGCTGACTATGGGGGAAACTATTTTCATTCCCCGCTCCTGGATGTAAGGGTCGGCTTCACCGGCGGTCGGGCCGGGCGGGCTTTCGTCATCGAAAGGCTGCCAGAGACCATCTTCCAACTCGTTGGGGAATCGGCCGGGCCCTTGGGTCACGTTCATAACCGTTACCCATCCATCCGATCCGGCCAGGGCTTCAACCAGGCAGGCAACCGGTTGGGCGGGTAAGGCTCCGGCGGTGGCGATCAGCACCTTCATATGGTGGGAATATACCGGAGAAGGGTGTAACGTGGAGGTCAACCCCAAAGATTCAACCCCGAAGATAAGGACGGTCTAACTTGCTTGACGCGGCCCTGGTGAACCGGGTGACCTGGATGATCCCCAACGCCTTGGCGCTGGTGGGTTCACGGGCCGGTGACGAATGGAACGGGATGACCACCTCCTGGATCACCCAGCTGTCGATGGAACCGGTGATAATCGGGATCGGGGTGGACAACAAGGCCGTCACCCATCGCCTGATCTCGGAGGGGGGTTCCTTCAGCGTTAATCTCTGGTCTCCGGATGACCGGAAGGTGTTCGTAAAGTTCTCTAAGCCCGCCACCAAGGAAGGGATGGCGCTCAACGGGCGTTTGGTCAAGGAGGGGATAACCGGCGTACCGATCTTCGAAGACGCCCTAGCCTGGATGGAGTGTGAGGTTCGCCAGGCGATCGACTTCGGCACCCACACCCTGTTTGCGGGGGAGCTGGTGGGAGCGGGAGTTATCGAAGACCCGGGGCGGGCGGCGTGGATGGGTGACACGCGGATGAAATATGGCGGGGTCAAAAGGGGAGGACATTGACCGGCCCACCTGGTGAAGGTAGGTAAGCCGGATGGAATACGGCCTGGAGGGGCGGGTGGCGGTCATAACCGGTGCCTCTCGGGGCATCGGGGAAGCCATCGCCGCGGGACTGCTAGAGAAAAAGTTGCGGGGGGTGGTGATCACCAGCCGACGCTCCGAAAATGTGCAGGCAGCGGCCCAACGGCTGGGCGAAGCCGATCGGGTACTTCCGGTAGTGGCCCGTTCGGATACCGAAGAGGGGGCGGAGCAGGCGATCGGTGCCGCCCTGGAAAGGTTCGGGTCCTGCGATATTCTGGTCAACAATGCCGCCACCAACCCGGCCTACGGCCCGCTGACAGACGTAGATCTCGGGACTATAACCCGCACCTGGGAGATCAACCTGCTGGGACCCCTCATATATACCCGGGTGGCCTGGACGGCCTGGATGCGGGATCAGGGCGGGGTGATCTGCAACATAGCCTCTGTAGGCGGCCGGCTGCCCGGTCGGGGAATGGGTGCCTATAACGTTTCCAAAGCCGGGCTGATCTATCTGACCAGGCATTTGGCCTACGAGCTGGCACCCTCGGTTCGGGTGGTGGGGGTGGCACCGGGGGTGGTAAGAACCCGGCTGTCGAGAATCCTCTGGGAGGACGAGAGCCAGGCCGGGGCTTTACACCCGCTCGGGCGGATCGGAGAACCCGTGGAAGTGGCCTCGGCGGTGGTGTTCCTCTGTTCCGATCAGGCGGATTGGATTACCGGGGTGACCTTGGACGTGGACGGTGGGATCGCCCACTCTTCGGCTTATATTTAGTGGGGGCCTCGGTAGGCCAGGCCCTTGAGGCTGGTGGCGAAGCCGCTTTCGCGCATGGTGGCACCGAGCGGATGGTCGCCGGCGGCGCGGCCGTTGATGGTTTCGACTATCAACCGGCGATGTCGGGTTGCTATCTCGGACAGGGCGTCTGCTGCGTAGCCGTGAAGATCGGGGTCGCCGGTCAGAAGGGTGGCGGTCCTACCTCCCCGTTCCAGGAACAACAGCGGCCGGCCGTCGTGCAGGATCACATAGGCACCGGCCGAGCGGGAGGCCCGCCCTTCGGCCTCATCGGGCCAGGGCAGCAGGGTTCCGTAGGGGTTGGCAGGATCGGCCGCCGCCAGAACTACCACCCCCTGGTTGTGGCCTTCGGTACGGAGACGATCCACCGCGCCGGGCAGGGCGAACTGAAGCCCTCCCAGCCCTTCCACGAAGTAGCCGCGGCGGATGCTCCCGATCTCTTCCAAGTGATTGAGGACGGGATACAAGGCGGTCAGACCTCCGGGAATGTTCTCCGCCTGGGCACCTGGTCGGGTCACCACTCCTTGGCGCTCCAGTAGCAGCTCCGTCCAGGCCGAGGCCCATTCGGTGTCCGGTGTCGGCTCTCGGCACAGATCGGACACCAGCGACCATCTGCCGGACGAGGAGGGCGGCATGGTGGAGGGTAGGCGATTCCTGGACCGGCGGCGGGAGGGCGATGCCGCCATACGACGGAAGAGGACGGCCCGCACCGGGGTTAGCGTGTCGTTGGTTATCTCACCGGACCAGACCAGATCCCATAGGGCGGAGAGGGTGTCTTCGATCCGGTCGGTACGGGCGTTCAGGTGGAGGTCTCGGAAGAAGCAGGCCCCCTGTCGTGACAAATAGGATCGGATTTGGTCGTGTAGAGGAGTGTCGGGGAGTTCGTCCGTTCGAGGCCGATGGAGGAGAGGGAGTTGATCCCGTAGATATAGGGCCACCCGCCCGTCCCGGGGTCCGATCGGACCGCAGCCGACCCAGACCACCTCGCCCGAGGCCATCAGGTGATCCAGCATCGAGGGGGAGTAGTCCAGTCGGGCGGCCAGGACGTCCCTTTCCAGGATCGAGACGGGGATAGGGAATCCTTGCAGGGTGCGGACGGTTTCCATCAGGGCGGACATATGGTTACGACCGGTTCTCCCCACCCCTTGCCATCCGGGTAGGAACCGTCCCAAAGCCGCCGGTTCGACCGCCTCGATCTCGCGGCGTAGCACCGCCAGGCTGGCCCTTTTAAGCCGACGGAGCACCCCGGTGTCCACCCACTCCTGGCCGGTTCCGCCCGGGCGGAAGGCACCGCCGGTAACGGTTTGGGTCTTTTCCAGTGCCGTCAAGGCTGTTCCGATCACCGCCGTAGGTAGGCCCAGTGCCGTGGCGGCCTCTTCGGTGGTGAAGGGGCCGTGGGTGCGGGCGTAGCGGCTCACCACCTCGCCCAAGGGGTCCGGGCCGGTTTCCAGATAGGCATGAGGGATACCCGGCGGCGGTTGGATACCCAGCGCATCCCGGAGCCTTCCCGAATCTTCGATAGCCGCCCACCGAGGGGAGCCGCCCGGCTGTATAGGGATCGCCCGGCGCTCCTGTTCCAGCCTGCCAACCAGGTCGGAGGCGGACCCTTCGGCCAGGCGGTCGGATATTTCGGCCTCGGTAAGGGGGCCGAGCGCTCGGAGCAGGTCGTGGAGACCGTCCGCCCCTCGAACCCGCCGGTTCGGGGTCAGATACTGGAGCTCCAGCTCCACCCGGGCGAGCGCGTCCTCGTCGAGCAGCTCCCGCATTTCGCCTTCTCCGAGGATCTGGCGTAGCAGCTCCCGGTCGAGGGTAAGTGCGGTGGCCCGCCGTTCGGAAGGGGCGGCGTCTCCCTCATAGAGATAGGAGGCCACGAACTCGAACAGAAGCGACGAGGCGAACGGTCCGGCCGAGGTGGTGTTCACCTCCACCACCCGCACCCGCCGGGCTCGGATATCGGTCATCAATTCCCTGGTGGAAGGGAGATCGAAGACGTCCGAGAGGATCTCCCTATAGGTTTCCAGGATGATCGGGAAGGAACCGAAGCGGGTCACTATGGCCATCAGGTCGGCCGCCCGACGGCGCTGAAGCCAAAGCGGGGTGCGGCTGTTAGGCCGGCGGCGGGGGAGAAGCAGGGCTCGGGCGGCGGCCTCGCGAAAACGGGAGGCGAACATGGCGGTACCGGAGAGCTCCTCGATCAGAATTGATTCCAACTCGTCCGGGTCGACCAGCAGATCCTCCAGAACCGGCAGATCATCGGTGTCGATAAAGCGGAACGAGATGCCGTCGTCTCCCCAGATCACATCGAGGTTCCGGCCATAGCGATTGCGGAGACGGTAGTTGATGGCCATCGCCCACGGGGCATGGACCCGACCTCCCAGGGGCGAGAGGATGGCGATCCGCCAATCCCCGATTTCGTCACGGAAGCGTTCGATAACCACCGTCCGGTCGGTGGGGAGAACCCCGGTCGAGTTACGCTGCTCCTCCAGAAAGGAGACCAGGTTATCGGCCGCCCAATCGTCCAGGTTGTACCTGGATCGGAGGAGATCAAGGGTCGAGTCGGTGTCCATCGTTCCGATTTGGCGCAGGAAACGCCCGATCGCTTTTCCGGTTTCGACCGGCCGGCCCAACCGGTCGCCCTTCCAGAACGGCATCCGAGCCGGTTCGGCCGGAGCGGGGACGACCTCCACCCGGTCGGCGGTGATGTCGGATATCTTCCATGCCGAGGTACCCAGCACGAAGACATCACCCGGCCGGGTCTCGTAGACCATCTCCTCATCGAGTTCCCCTACTCGGCTCCCGTCGGGCAGGTTAACCGTGTATAGGCCCCGGTCGGGGATGGTTCCGGCGTTGGTTACCGCCAGGCGCTGGGCACCGGACCGAGGGGTGAGGGTGTGTTCGATCCTATCCCAGATCAACCGAGGACGGAGCTCTCCGAACAGCTCGGACGGGTAGCGCCCGGCCAGCATGTCCAGCACCGCTTCGAACGGACCACGGGCCAGGTCGCGATAGGGGGCGGCCCGTCGGATCATGCCCAGCAGATCGTCCACCTTCCATTCGTCCATAGCCACCGCAGCCACAATCTGCTGGGCCAGCACGTCGAGCGGGCTCTGCGGAACCAGGGTCGGTTCCACTTTCCGGTCGGCCATGAGGTGGGCGACCACGGTCGCTTCGAGAAGATCCCCACGGAACTTGGGGAACACCTTGGCGACGCTGGTTGCTCCCACCTGATGTCCGGCCCTTCCCACCCGTTGCAGACCGGAGGCGACGCTGGTGGGGGATTCGATGTGGATCACCAGATCCACTGCCCCCATGTCGATGCCCAGTTCCAGGGTGGAGGTGGCTACCACCGCAGGTAGCCGACCCTGCTTGAGCAGGTCTTCGATCAACAGGCGCTGGTCGCGGGAGACCGACCCGTGATGGGCCCGGACGATTTCCTCTCCGGCCAGGTTGTTGAGCTCCGAGCAGAGGCGTTCCGAAAGCCGCCGGGAGTTGGCGAACACGATAGTGGACCGATGCGCTCTGATCAGCTCCAACACCGGCGGATAAATCGACGGCCAGATCGATCGATAACCGGGGTCGGCCGGGTCGGTATCCAAGGGATCGGGCGGGGTAGGGGCGGCCATATCCTCCACCGGGACGACTATTTCTACCTCCATATCCCGATCGCCTGGAACGTCCACGATGGTCACCGGGCGGGGCTGCCAATTCCCCTCTTCGAAGGTTCCGCCTCCCATGAATTCGGCGATGGTCGAAAGCGGGCGCTGGGTAGCGGAAAGGCCGATCCGGCGGGGCGAGGTCTTGGTTATCTCCTCCAGCCTCTCCAGGGACAAGGCAAGATGTGATCCCCGTTTGGTTCCGGCCACGGCGTGCACCTCGTCGAGGATCACCCAGTGAACCGAGGCCAGTATCCGGCGGGCGGCGCTGGTCAGGATCAGAAACAACGACTCCGGGGTGGTTATCAGGATGTCCGGAGGGTGGCGTTGCATGCGTTGACGGTCGGCCGCCGGGGTGTCGCCGGTACGAATCGCCGCTACCACCTCGGACAGAGGGGGCATATCGTGGAGTTTGGCGGCGTGGGAGATTCCGGTAAGCGGGGCACGAAGGTTCCGCTCCACGTCGTGGGCCAAGGCCTTCATCGGCGATATGTAAAGAACCCTACATCGTTGTGATCGGGGGGGAGAAGGTTCGGTTAGTAGTCGGTCGAGAGTGTAGAGGAAGGCGGCCAGGGTCTTTCCCGATCCGGTGGGGGCGTGGATCAGGGTGTGATTGCCGGCGGCGATAGCGGGCCACCCTCTGGCCTGCGCGGAGGTGGGTCCGGCAAAAGCCTCCTCGAACCAGGCGGTCGTGGCCGCAGAAAATAGGTCTTTCAGCATGTTGGTCGGCCCGGGTGGAGGAGGGTCATTCAACCGAGTCGGGCCGCCCGAACCAAGGCAGCGGCCCGATCGGGGTCTACCGGACGTTCCACCTGCGCCTCTTCCTTGACGGCGGTACCCACGATCACCCCGTCGGCTATTTTGAGCAATGAAGACACGGTTCTCGCGTCAACTCCCGAACCCACCAGAAGACGGGCCTCCGGCACGGCTCTGCGCACCTTGGCAAGTGTTTTTCGGGAGGTGGGTCGGCCGGTTCCTTCGCCGGAGACGATGACGGCGTCCGCACCTCCCCTTTCGGCCAGGTCCACAGCGGCCTCTTCCAGGGTCAACCCCGGCGGGGGTACGGCGTGCTTGACGAACAGGTCGGCCAGTATTTCGATCTCAGGATTCAGCTGCGCCCTTAGCCGTGACAAGTGGGCGGCCTGGCCGGCGATCGGGCCCTGATCGGTGTACATCATCCCGGACAGCACGTTGACCCGAATGAACCGGGCGTCGCAGGCGGCGGCGATCGACAGGGCCGCTCGGCCGTCGTTGCGCAGCACGTTGACCCCGACCGGTATTTTCACCGCCTCCCGAACGGTCAAAACCACCCGGGACAGGGCGGCAACGGTGACCGGAGGAACCTGGGAGGCGTAGAAGGGAGCGTCGCCGTAGTTCTCTACCAGGAGGGCGTCGAAGCCGGCCTCCTCCAGCCTGATGGCGTCCTGGCGGGCCCGTTCCAAAACCCGCTCGAACGGGGGCCGGTGTGATGGTGCCCCGGGAAGAGGCAGGGCGTGGACCATCCCGATAAGTCGGGGGTAGGTCATCAGAAGATGCGCATCTCCTGGAAGGCGATTTCGGCGACTTCGCCCTTCAGGATGACGTTTTCGGCGTCATCGGGATGGAGGCGTTGGACGGCAACCCGACATATCTCGCCCGCCGGACCCCGTATGAGCTGGTCGGTGTCGTCCGGGCCGGCCACGTATTTGGCGTACATCGGCCCGATACCTTCGATCCTGACCGGTTCGGTGTATTCGTATCCGGCCAGATCAAACGCCCAGGGAAGGGTCTTATGGGCTAACCATAGGATATGGCGGAGCCGTTCGGTGTCCTCGAGTTCTTCCCCCATGGCCTCATATATATCCAACCCGTGCGCCCATACCTCGGCCAGCTGGTAGGTGGCGAAGGTTTTGGCCGACATCCCGGCGTATACCCAGGGAACCCGGTCGCGGGCGGAGGCTTGGCTCAGGGCGTCCACTACCTTGGCCCGTCCCATCCGCCACCATTCGATGACATCCTGGGGCCGCATCTCTCTTCCTTTTTGCACGCCTACCTCGGAGAAATCGTCGACGGTTTCGTACTGGTCGATTTCGTTGAGCATGGCACCGTCTCCGGCGACCGCGTTATAGGCGTATTCCTGGAAATGTGCCAGATGGGAGAGGGTGTCGCGTATCGTCCACTCCTCGTGAGGAATCTGGACATCCCATCTGTTGACGGTGATTTTCTGGAGGAACTGGTCAAGGAGTTGCTGTTCGGCAACCAAATCAGATAATACATCCCGCATAATCCCAAGTTTACCACCGGATCAGACTCCTAAAACACCCAAGTGGGCCTCACAATGGGCGAACCAAAGGTTGCGGGTGAGTCACGGACGTATGGCAGATCGAGGCTGAGTTTGCGACAATCATCGATAGCCTTCTTCTCCGGCCTGCGCCCGCATGAAGGCGACCAGGTACTTTCGCGAACAAGTACTCCGGAAGCGGCCTTATATCGATCCGGATCGGCGCTTCAGAAAGGACGAACTATGAAGTTGCATTACTACCCGGAAACTGACAGTCTCTATGTTGAGTTTAAGCCGGGGCCGGGC
The DNA here is from genome assembly GCA_009841075.1 of Acidimicrobiia bacterium. Taxonomy (GTDB): domain Bacteria; phylum Actinomycetota; class Acidimicrobiia; order Spongiisociales; family Spongiisociaceae; genus Spongiisocius. The sequence goes on from VXMP01000031.1 coordinate 11,139, forward strand.
GCTAGTACTCGGGAGATAACGGACGGTCTTAATGTGGACCTCGATGCCAGGGGCGAGGTCGTCGGCTTCGACATAGACCATGCCTCGAAGCGTCTGGACCTGTCGACGCTGGAGACCGAGGCCCTACCACTACGTGCTACCAAGGCAGGGTGAATCACTCGGCTCGGCGCAAGCAACGGAGGACCGTAGACAATCTCATCCACGACGAGGCGAAGAGGCTCAACATCCCCCACGGCCGAGTACAAGACTAAAGACTCAGGATACTAAGCGTTGTGGGGTCGGGGGAG
>VXMP01000014.1 GCA_009841075.1 Acidimicrobiia bacterium
TGCTCGGCCCTTGAAATTGAAGGCGGGGTATCCTTCAACCCGAATGAAACGTTTCACCATCGACCTGCACGGCCCCTTGCACGGCATCGACTACGGGGGCCAGGGTGGGTTGGTGCTGCTGATCCATGGCTTGAGCGGGTCGGCGGTCAATTGGTGCGAAACCGCCGATAAGCTGACCGCCTATGGCCGGGTGATCGCTCCCGAGCTGCCCGGTTTTGGCCGCACCCCGCCGGCCGGGCGGAAGGTCTCCATGTCGGCCCAGGCTCGGATTATGGCCGACTTCATCGAATATCAGAACCGAGGGCCGGCGCTGATAATCGGCAACTCGATGGGGGCGCTGATCGGTATGATCCTGGCCGGAGAGCGCCCTGATCTGGCGGAGCGTCTGGTACTGATCAACCCCCCGGCTCCCTCCCCCTCCTTGGAGGGGTTGTCCAGGCCTTGGATCGTCACCATGCTGCTCTATATGGTGCCGGGAATCAGCAATCTGTTCCTGAAGCGGCTGTTGAACCACGGGCCCCCGGAGCCGACCACCGACCGGGCCCTGGATCAGTTGGCAGGCGCAAGCGGAAGGATGTCGGCCACCACCAAGCAGCTCCACGCCCAGGTAGCCAGGGAACGCCACGCCCTGCCCTGGCCGGTGCCGGTGCATCTGGCCGCCTTCCGCTCGGTGATGTCCTATATGGTGCCCTACTCCCGTTTCACCCGAACCGTCCGGCGGGTTAAAGCCCCCACCCTCCAGATGCACGGCACCGAAGACCGGGTGGTGCCGATCAACGCAGCGGAGCGGTTGGCTGCCATAAGACCCGACTGGTCCTACCGGCCCCTGGTAGGTGTCGGCCATATACCCATGCTGGAAGCCCCCGGGCTGGTGCTCGACCTGGTGGCCGAGTTTATGGAGCAAACCGGAGAACGTATCGTGCCGTTAAGAAGAAGTAGCTCTCCTGGTACGGGTCCAATCCAGGAAACGATCGGCGGGCCAGGTGTTGGCGATCCGGTCTCGAACCACCCGTCCTCTTTTGGCCTGCAGAACCCCCCAAGCCGTCTGATCCATTTCCCCGGTGTCGTGGGCGTCGGAGGAGATGACGAAGAGGACCGGGCGTCCTTGGGCCTGGAGTAACACCTCGGCGGACACATCCAGCCTATCCAGGTTGGAGTTGATTTCCAGGGCGGTTCCGGTCAGCTCGGCCGCCTCCAGAATGGCACCGATATCCAGGTCTATGGGCGGACGCCTGCCGATCCTCCTTCCTTGCAGGTGCCCGATGACATCGACAGCCGGATGGGCCATGGCGGTGATCACCCGAGCCGTCTGTTCCTCACGGGGAAGGTCGAAGTAGCTGTGAACCGAGGCGACACACCAGTCATAATCCATCAAAAACTCCTGGTCATAGTCCAAGGAACCGTCCCTTCCGATGTTCAGCTCGGCACCGTGGAGAATATGCAGGGTCGGATACTCGGGGCGGAGCCGGTCGATATAGTGGCGCTGGCCCAGCATGGCCTCTCTTCCCACCCCGTTGATAGCCAGGTCCTCGGCGTGGTCGGTTATGGCGATATATTCCAGCCCCTTCGCCACTGCCTTGTCCAGGATGGCCTGCAGGGGTTCCTGACCGTCGCCGGACATGTCGGTATGGACGTGAAGGTCGCCCCGCAGATCACCCTCTTTCACCAGGTCGGGTAGCCGGCCTTGCAGGCTCTCTTCCACCTCTCCCTGGTCCTCACGGATCGGAGGTGGAACCCATACCATCCCCAAAGCCCGGTAGATGTCCTGTTCGGTTTGTTGGGCTATCACCTCTTCGGTTTCCGAGTGGTAGAGGGCGTACTCGCTGAGCACCCATTCCTGTTCTATCGCCAGCCTTCGCAACCGGATGTTGTGCTCTTTGGAGCCGGTAAAATATAAAAGAGCGGCACCCCATTGATGCTTAGGCACCATACGAATATCCACCTGAAGTCCGGAGTGGGTCAGTACCGAGGTCTTGGTATCCCCGGCTGCTAAAACCGACCCCACCCACGACCGATCCCTAAGGAGCCGGGCCGTGACACCGGAATCCGAGGTTGCCACCAGGATGTCCAGGTCGGCCACCGTTTCCCGGAACCTTCTGAGGCTACCGGCATATGCCACCCGATCAACACCGGGCAGGGTCTTCAGGTCGTTGACCAGCCGCTGCGCCTCTTTCATCGCCACCAGAATGGGCGTTCTGCGCTCCTTGCCCGACCATCCCAGCCGCTCGATGGACCGCCTCAGGTTCTCCTCGGTCTTGCGCCCGAAACCCGATAACTCTCGGACGGAACGGGCATCGAGCGCCTCGATAAGGGCATCCACCGAATCCACTCCCAGTGCATCCCGAAGGGTGACCGCCCGCTTCGGCCCCAGACCGGGAACCCGCACCAGCTCCTGAAAGTCGGGTGGATACTGCTTGCGGAGGGAGTCGAGGCGGCTCAGACGGCCGGTTTCGACATATTCACGGATGTAGGAGGCGGTTGACTTCCCGATTCCCGAAATCCCCCTTAGCTGTGGTTCGGACAGGTCCGCCACGGGTTGGGGCAGGTGTCGGATGGTTTTGGTGGCGGCTTGGTAGGCCCGAGCCCGGAAAGATTGGGAGCTGCCGTCGGCAATCCGGGTTAGATCGGCCAGCTCCTCGAACAGGTCGGCTATCTCGGAATTGGTAACCACCGGTGTTCTTCCTTATAGAAGGCGGAGAGGGAAAGGAAATTACTTCCCACGTTACCGGACTCCCCCGAACCCAGGGTTCTGGAGGAGTCCCGTGCACTTGCCAAAAACCTAGGTTCGGAAAGAGGAAGGTCGCGATAGGTGATAGAAACCGACCTTTTTTCGGGTAATGTCATCTCCATGACACTGGCAAGCGCGGGCTATTCGGTAACGCTTCGAATCTACGCCCCACCTGAAGATCAGCACGCCATCGGACGTATCACCACGGCCATCGGAACGGCCGGCGGCGTGGTCACCGCCCTGGACTTCGTCGAGTCCGAAACCAATCGGCTGGTTCTTGACGTAACCGCCAACGCCCATGACGACACCCATGCCGACGACCTCACCGAAGCGGTCGCCGCCGTAGAGGGGGTTACCGTCCACAAGGTCTCGGACCGCACCTTCCTGTTTCATCTGGGCGGGAAGCTGGAGGTACAGAACCGGATCCGGCTGCGCAATCGTGACCAGCTGTCGATGGCCTACACGCCCGGAGTGGCCCGGGTGAGCCGAGCCCTGGCCGAGCGACCCGAGGACGCCCGTAACCTGACCATCAAGGGTAACTCGGTGGCCATAGTCACCGACGGCAGCGCCGTGCTCGGGCTGGGGAACATCGGCCCGGTGGCGGCCCTGCCGGTGATGGAAGGCAAGGCTGCCCTATTCAAACGGTTCGCCAACGTCAACGCCTGGCCCATCTGCCTGGACACCCAGGATACGGACGAGATCGTGCGGACGGTCGAACACCTGTCACCGGTTTTCGGGGGAATTAACCTGGAGGATATCGCCGCCCCTCGCTGCTTCGAGATCGAGGCCCGACTGCGGGCATCTTTGGATATCCCGGTCTTCCACGATGACCAGCACGGAACCGCCATCGTGGTTTTGGCCGCCCTGACCAACGCCCTTCGGGTGGTGCATAAGAAAATGGGGGATGTCGGGGTGGCGATGAGCGGGGCGGGAGCAGCCGGGGTAGCGGTGGCCAAACTGCTCAAAGCCGCCGGGTTCGGCGACATCGTGGCGCTGGATCGGGGCGGGATCATCAGCTCGGACCGTTCGTTTGCCGACTCGTCCAAGCAATGGCTGCAAGAACACACCAACCGCCAGGATCGACGCGGCGGCATTCTCGAAGCCTTGGAGGGGATGGATGTTTTCGTAGGCGTAAGCGGACCCGACCTGTTCGATGCCCGAGAGATCCGGCGCATGGCCTCCGACCCGATCGTGTTCGGCCTGGCCAACCCGGACCCGGAGTTCAATCCCCAGGTGGCCCGCGAGTATGCACCGGTGGTGGCTACCGGTCGCTCCGACTTCCCCAACCAGATCAACAACGTGCTGGCCTTCCCGGGTGTGTTCCGTGGCACCCTGGACGCCCGGGCCACCAAAATAACCGAGGCCATGAAGGTGGCGGCGGCCGGGGCGATCGCCTCGGTGGTTCGTCCCGAACAGCTGAACACCAGCTACATTATCCCCTCGGTTTTCAACCCGGCCGTGGTAGAGCAGGTAGCCGAGGCAGTGGAATCCGCCGCCTCTACCTGAAGTGGCCGAATCGGATACTAAAGGCGGCGAACCGGGAGCTTCAACCGGAAGGTGGAACCCCGTCCCAACCTGCTCTCCACCTCCACCCGGCCGTCGTGCAGGTCGGCCACCTGCTTGACTATCGCCAACCCCAGGCCGGTCCCTCCGGTAGATCGGGAGCGACCTTCATCGACCCGGTAGAAACGCTCGAATATCCTGGGCAGCTCCTGGGAGGGTATGCCGGAACCGTTGTCGGCTACCACTACGGTCGCCTCACCGTTTTCGGAGGTCACTTCCGACCAGACCCAACCCTCCTCCGGGGTGTGCCGAACCGCATTTTCGAGCAGGTTCCCGCAAGCCAGAGCCAAATAGGACCGACTTCCCCTGACCCAGGTCGGGGCCGCCTGTAGGTCAACCCGGGGACCGGAGGAAACAAAGCGTTCCACCACCTCTTGCATTATCTCGGCCAGGTCGCAAACCTCCAACGGTGGAGAGGCTGTTTCCAGGCGGGACAGATCCAACAGGTCGGAAACGATTCTTGACATACGGACGGCGTTGTCAAGGATTCTCCCCGAGAATCGGAGCGCCATCTCCTGATCATCTTCCAGCTCCATCAAAACGGTCTCGGCGGCGGCTTTGATAGCTGCTACCGGTGTTTTCAGTTCATGGGAGGCGGCGATCAGGAAATCTTGTCTCATCTGATCGGTTTGTCTGCGTTCGGTCACGTCAAACAGGTGGAGCAGAACCAAACCGTCGGTGACAGGAACAGCTGAAACCTGGATCACCCGACGAGGTAAACCTTGGGCGAACTCGGCCGAAGAGGGCACGCCCGATACCGCCGCCTGTATAACCCCCCGGACCACGCCTGGTAAAGGTGCCTCGGCCTGCGCCACCCGTTCACCCAAGACCTCTTGGGCCAAGGGGTTGGCATATACCGCCCGACCATCTTGGATCGTCATCACCCCCACCGGCAAAGACCCTAGGGCCGATTCATACCGATCTCCGGCTTGGCCGAGTTCCCGCTTTTCGGCCTCCACCTCATCCATACGGGCGGCGATCCGGGCGGTTTCCTGACGCCGGTAGCGCCGTTCCAAGGAGGCGGAAAACGTCCCCACCAGCATCGCCACCACCCCCACCCAGCGCCACGGTTGGGGACCCTGGAGAGCGGACCAACCCGCCACCACCAGACTCAGAATCAGCACCCTCCTGGCCCATACACGGAAAATAATTCGGTTGGTCATCTACTTACCTGACCACGGCGACCCGCCGAGCGTAGTGGGGTTCCGGTTCTTCTTCAGTCGGCGGACACGAACTTATAACCCAGGCCTCGCACGGTGACAATCCAGACCGGAGAACGGGGGTCATCCTCAACCTTCTCTCTCAAACGACGGATGTGCACGTCCAGGGTTTTGGGATCACCATAGAACGGCATCCCCCAAACCTCTTCCAAAAGTACCTGCCGATGAACCAACCGGCCCTTGCGCACCAGCAAGGCCTCCAGCAGTTCGAACTCCTTGGGACGAAAATCGACCGGCTTACCTCTGACCCGAACCTCATAACGGTCTACGTCCATTGCGACCGGACCGGCCTCCAGCACCAGCGAAGCCATCGGTGCCGGGCCACGGGAGGCGCGGCGCAGGTTGGCGCTGATCCGGGAAATGAGCTCCCTCATGGAGAAGGGTTTGGTCACATAATCGTCGGCCCCCAACTCCAGCCCGGCCACCACATCTGCCTCCAGGTCCTTGGCGGTAACCACCACCACCGGCACCTGCGAGGAGGCTCGAAGCTGCCTGAGGACATCCAAACCTCCCAGACCGGGCAGCATTAGATCCAAAACCACCAGATCGGAGCTCTGTGCCCGGAAGGTATCCAAGGCCTGTCTCCCGTCCTCCACCACGGTTACCTCATAGCCTTCCCGGGCCAGGTTGAAGCGAAGGGATTCGGCGAGCGTTTCCTCGTCTTCGACTACCAGGATGGAAGGAGGGTTCATGCCGGTCGGGGAGTCGGTACCCAGCCTTCGGGAAACTCGTGTTGCTCTCCGGTCAACAAAAAGGCCACCTGCTCGCCTATGTCTACCGCCCGATCCCCCACTCTTTCCAAGGCTCTGGACACCAGCATCATATGGATCGCCCATTCGAGAAGGTCAGGGTCGGACGCACAGGCCGCCACCTCTTTCCACATGTTGCGGTTCAGCCAATCGGCGGGATCATCCAGCTCCGGCAAACGCATCGCCAAATTCAGATCCCTCTTGACCAGGGCTTCCATAGCGGTATCGATCATTGGTACCACGATCGAACGCATCTCCTGTATATGCAGAAGGATGGTCTGGTTGGTGGGAAGCCCGGAGGTAGCCTCGACAATCTTGGCGATGTTGGAGGCCTGATCGCCCATGCGCTCCAAGCTGTGTCCGGCCTGCAGTATCAGCGACATCAAACGCAGGTCCGAGGCCACCGGGGTTTGGCGGGCCATGACCTCATGCCAACGCCGCTCCACCTCCACATAAAGCTGGTCGATGTTACGGTCTTGTTCGACCACCTGACGGGCCAACCGGGCGTCACCGGACAGCAGGGCGTCCACCGCCTGGTTAATCTGACCCTCCGCCAGCTTGGCCATGTCCAGCAATAACACCTCCAGCTGGTTGAGCTCGGCATGGAATATGCTGCGAAACTCGGTCATCCGAACCGTCCGGTTATGTAATCCTCGGTTTCCTGTCGGACCGGTTTGGTGAAGAGGGTTCCGGTGGCACCGGACTCCACCACATATCCCGCCCGGTTGGAATCCATATTTATGAAGACGGTATGGTCGGAAGCCCGGGCCGCCTGCTGCATATTGTGGGTGACGATGATGATGGTGTAGTTGACCTTGAGATCTTGGATAAGCTCTTCAATCCGCAGCGTGGCGACCGGATCAAGGGCCGAGGTGGGCTCGTCCATCAGAATGATCTCGGGTTTCACCGCGATCGCCCGGGCGATGCAAAGCCGTTGCTGCTGGCCCCCCGACAGCGAGTAGCCGCTCTCGTCCAGCTTGTCCTTTACCTCATCCCAGAGGGCGGCCTGAACCAGAGAATGCTCGACCAGGTCGTCCAGGTTCTCCTTAAACCCGTTGATACGAGCCCCCCAGGCCACGTTCTGGTAGATGCTCTTGGGGAAAGGGTTGGGTTTTTGGAAGACCATACCCACCCGGCGGCGCAGCTCCACCGGATCGACCGCACTGTCGAAGATGTTCTGCCCCTGGAACCGCACCTCGCCTTCGACCCGGGCCCCCGGAACCAGGTCGTTCATCCGGTTAAGGGTACGCAGCAGGGTGCTCTTACCGCACCCGGAGGGTCCAATCAGCGCAGTGATCTGCTTGTCCGCAAAGGAGAGATCGGCGTCTTTGATGGCCCGAAACCCGCCGTAGAAAACGTTGAGGTACAGGGTTTCCATAGCAGCCGGCCCGGAGTCGGCCTCGGCTTTGGTGCCAACCGGTAAGTTCAGGTCAAGACTCATGCCCTCGCTCAAATCTGTCGCCCCTACGGTAGTCATGCTGCCCTCCGGGAATATCTGTTTCGTAACAGAACGGCCGCCGCATTCAGGGTAAGCAGCAACACCAACAACACCACGATGGCAGCCGCGGCGATATTACGGAACTCGTCCTGCGGGCGGCTGGTCCACTGGTAGATCTGGATGGGGAGCACCGTAAACTTGGAGAACGGGCCCGTCGGGTCGGTAGTGATGAAGGTGGACGCCCCGACCACCACCAGCGGGGCGGTTTCCCCCAGGGCTCGGGCCACCGCCAGGATGGTGCCGGTCAGAATGCCGGACAGGGCGTTGGGGAGGACATGGGATCGCACGGTCTGCCATTTGGTGGAACCCAGCGCCATACCGGCCTGACGGAGCGAACCCGGGACGGCTCGGATGGCTTCCTGGGCGTTGATGATGATGATCGGCAGGATCAGTAACCCGAGGGTCAGTCCGGCGGAGATGATGGTCCGACCGTTGGCAGTGGCCTCATTGCCTGATCCCAGGAAGGAGCCGCTGGTGATCACCTCCAGGGTGCGCACAAAGATGGCCAGGCCCAGCATCCCATACACGATGGAGGGGACACCGGCCAGGTTGTTGATGTTGGTCTGGAGGATGGCGTTAAGCCGGTTTTCCCGAGCATATTCCTCCAGGTAGATGGCAGCACCCACCCCGATCGGGAAGGAAAATAACAGGGTGACCAGAACCACCCAGAGCGAGCCGAGCAGCGCGGTGCGGATTCCGGCGAGGGCCGGTTCGGGCGATTGGGGGCTGGTGACGAAGTTCCACGAAAGCCAGGACCGATACTCCAGCACCGCCTCCGGGTATTTTTCGGCGGCTACAGCCTCGATCTCGTCCCGGTTGAAGGTAGACGAAAGGAAGGACCAGGTCCCTACCACGGTCGGTTCGACCACCCGTTCCACGACCAAGGCCACCACATCGGATTGGCTGCGGGCCGACAAGGAGCAGGCCGGAGGAGGCTCCCCCGACATGCACAGGTCGTTCAGAACGTAGGGATCCTCGAAGACCAGCCGGTTGTCGAAGAAGCGTTGCTCCCGCTCAAAGCGGCGGCCCAGGTTGGTGGAGATATTGCCTTCGAGCAGGGTGACCAGATCGTCCTTGCCCAGGTCGCCCAGCTCGGTACCCGCCGGATAACCCAGGCTCGCCACCAGATCGCTCGGACGCTGGTTGGTGTCGACCGCCACCAATCCGAAGGACGAGTTCAAGACGGTGATGATGAGGGTCACCAGCGCCGCTATCGCCACCATCAGAGCGGCCAATAGACCGAACTTGACGATGGTGCCGCGACGCCGGCGACGCCCCATCTGTGAGGAGGCCGAAAGAAGATCGTTGGACTGTTCGGAGGACATTTCTTCGGTAGGCGGCCTGCCGGTCGAGGTCATTCGTACACCTCGCGGAAGCGGGCCACGAACCGGCGGCTCAGAATGTTGAGCGAGAGGGTGATAACAAACAGGGCCAGGCCGATGGCGAAGATGGAGTTGTAGTCGATCGAGTTGTAGCTGAGGTCGCCGCCGCTGATACGGACGATGTGTCCGGTCATGGTCTCGCCCGCCACGAACGGGTTGAGGATGTAACCGAACAGGCTGTCCTCTCCAAATGTGAAGTTTTTGGGTCCGGCACCGGCGGCGATAGCCACCACCATGGTCTCACCGATGGCCCTGGAGATGGACACCACGAAGGCGGCGGTAATCCCGGATAGGGCGGCGGGTAGCACCACCCGAAGCGAGGTTTCCAGCTTGGTGGCCCCCAACCCGTAGGAGGCCTCCCGTAGCGACATGGGCACCGCATGGAGGGCATCTTCCGACATGGAGCTGACCAGCGGGATGATGAGGATGCCCACCACAATCCCGGCGGAGGCGGTATTGAAGATTTCTACCACACCCACCCCCAGGAAAGATCGCAGCAGCGGCGTCATAAAGGTAAGGGCGAAATAGCCGTACACCACGGTGGGAATACCGGCCAGGATCTCCAGGATCGGCTTGATAATTCCCCGAATGCGAGGGGTGGCGTATTCGCTCAGATAGATGGCGGTGGCCAGGCCGACCGGTAAGGCCACGATCATGGCGGTGACCGAGGTGGTCATAGTGGCCAGAACCAGCGGCCAGATGCCGAAGTCGAGGATGGCCGGTTGCCAGTGGGTGGAGGAAAGAAACTCGGCCAACGAAGCCTCTTGCGAACGGAAGAAGAGCAGCGCCTCGTTTCCCAGCTCGAAGACGATTCCCACCGTGGTGAGGATCGACAGGGCGGCCGCCACAAAGAGCAGGGCCTTGATGACGGCCTCGCCGGGACGTTTCCTTTTGCGGAGGGTAAGGACGGCGGGCCGGGCTTCCGATGTCACTGGCGATTCTTATCCATGGGGCGATCTATAGGGCGGCGTTGAGTTCTTCGGCGGCGCGGTTGAGTACGTCTTCGGGGGCGGGGAAATATCCCACCTCGCCGATCTCTTCGTTCACGAACTGCAACACGAAACTCAAAAACGCTCCGACCTGAGGCTTTTCGGCGATGATCGAAGCAGTCGAATACATATACATCGGGCGGGCCAGCGGATAGGTATTCGCATTCACCGCCTCGGTGGTCGGCTCCACCCCCTCGATATCTATAACACTCAACCGATCACGGTTCTCCTCATAATAGGCAAAGCCGAAAAACCCGACCGCGCAGGTAGTTGAAGCATTGGAAGGATCGCAACCATCCCCCGAAATGCCCTGCACCAAAACATTGTCGTCCTCCGACAACTGGGTATTCCCGGCCGCCAGAATCGGGCCCTCATCCTCATGAAAAACTTCCTCGACAAAATAATCGAACGTCCCCGAGTCGGTACCGGGTATGAAGCGCTGAATCGGATTGGCCGGAAACTCAGCCCGAACGTCCTGCCAGGTTGTAGCCGTAGAAAACAACACCGCCAGCTCCTCAACCGACAAATCGGTCACAAACGCATTCCCTGGCGAAACCGTCACCGCCAAAGCATCGGTCCCGACCCGAAACTCAATCGGTTCTCGACCAATCGCCCGACAAGACTCCACCTCCGAATCCTTGATCGGACGAGAGGCATTCGAAACATCCGACTCGCCGGCCACACAGAACCGCTCAAAGCCGGCCCCCGACCCGATCGAATCAACCGTGATCAAACCCGAATAACCCTCATCCTCAAACCGAGCAGCCATAGCCTCCGCCAGCGGAAACACCGTCGAAGAGCCGGCCACCGCAATATCACCGGACACAGACAAAGGATCAACCGGCGGCAACCCCCGGGAATCCATCACCGGATCACCCGAACCAGAGTCAGCCTGTGGGGTATCAGCAGCAACCGAAGTGGTGGTGGCGATGGTGGTTACCCGGGCAGCATCATCACCGCCGCACGCAGCCGCAAAAATCGTCAAAGCTAACAACAAACCCAGGGCGCGCCGGGCCTTCCCGATCGGCATAGAGAAATCTCCCAACTGTCTCTCGGGTCGAAATCTAGACCGTCATGGTTAAGAGCCCTACCCCCAGAGGGTGAACATCTGGTTAAACCTGAAAAACCGCCCCATTCACCCCCTGTTTTTCAGCGTCCTCCTTGGTCGGGATGGTACCCGAAGAAAAAGGTCACACCCGTCGGCTATAAACTAATGCCCATGAATGAAGAACAAACCACCCCAGGTGAAGAACCC
>VXMP01000080.1:0-3305 GCA_009841075.1 Acidimicrobiia bacterium
CAGGTTGATCCGACCATTGTCTGCACCCTGGGACTCCGACCCCCGGCCTAGCCCCTCCTTGGTGCCTCGGTTGGGGGTGTTTGGGTGCGGTTGGGGTGGTTTGGCGGTTTGTGATGGTGTTTGATGGTGCTTTGGGTCAGGTTTCTCTGTTTTTTCTTTGGTTTCCTTCGGTTTCGACCGTTTTTGTCCCACAGGCATGGTACGGTTATTCATATGAAAACAGTTACCGAAAATTATGCGGAGTTCGCGGACATCATCGAGGCCACCACCTTTTATGATGAGGATCCGATCCGCGCCGCCGAGGAACGTCTCAAGGAGAGGCAGGCCAAGATAGATAAGCTGCGGGGTGAGCAGCTTTCGTGGTTGAAGTTGGTGATCCGCCGCAACGGAACCTACCGCGACGGGTATCGGTCACTTGTGGATTGGACTGCTTCGCGGTTGGATATTCCTCATAGTTCGTATAGGTGCTGGCAAGTTCGATGTGCGATGTGGATGACGCTGGGCGATGCGGTTTGTGTCCCGGTTATCGAATGGATCGGCAATAACTGGGTAAAACGGCTCGCGACATAAGTACCGAGGCAGCCGGCTAAATACCATATATGTGATTCGGTGCTAGAATCCTGGAGAAGGGAAAACAGTCACACCCTCTATGTATCTTAGGCATATGAACACGGACGACCATTCAAGCCAAAGCCCTCCGACTCGGGACTACTTCGCTACAGACCTGGGGAAAATGGTCTGGGGCGACTCCTTGACCACTCTATCCAGCCTTGATACTTCTTCGGTTGACCTGATCGTGACCAGCCCTCCCTTTGCACTGGTCCGCAAAAAAGGGTACGGCAACGCCGACGCTGACGAGTATCTGGAATGGTTTCGGCCTTTTGCCGAACAGTTCGCAAGGGTTCTTAAGGACTCGGGGAGCCTGGTGATCGATATTGGAGGTTCCTGGAACCGTGGTACCCCCACCCGTAGCCTCTATCACTTCAAGCTGGTGGTCATGCTGGTGGAGGAAATCGGGCTGCATCTTGCCCAGGAATATTTTTGGTGGAACCCCTCCAAGCTGCCCACTCCGGCCGAATGGGTGACCGTGCGGCGGGTAAGGGTGAAGGACGCAGTCAACACGGTGTGGTGGCTATCGAAAACTCCTTGGCCGAAAGCCGATAATCGGAGGGTTCTGCAGCCTTACAGCGAGGCGATGAAGACTCTGCTGAAAAACGGATACCAGCCGAAAACCAGACCATCAGGCCATGCGATTAGCGACAAGTTTTCTAATAACAACGGAGCTTCCATCCCCCCTAATCTTATCGCATTACCTAATACTGAGAGCAATAGTTATTATCTTCGCTACTGTCAGGAGCAGGGTATAACTCCTCACCCGGCCCGATTTCCGGCCGATCTGCCGGAGTACTTCGTTCGAATGCTGACCGATGAAGGGGACTTGGTAGTCGACCCATTCGCGGGGAGCGCAGTAACAGGGGAAGTGTGCGAGCGCTTATCAAGGCGCTGGATTTGCGGGGAATTGGAAGAAACTTATCTGCAAGGGGCTTTAGGACGATTTGAGGCTCGCGATCCTGATGGCCCACGCCCAAGTAAAGACTGGTACAAGGTGGCCCGTCCCGGTCTGTTTTGGAATCCTGAAGGAAGCGAACCGCCTCTTGAGAAGGATGGAGGTCGCCAACACCGGTTACGGCAAAAGACTTCTCAGTAAAGCTGCTGAAACCGTACTTTATTGGCTTATTGATCTATACTATTTATTGCCTGTATAATGTTGGATCTATAGATGCCTGCAGTACCTAGCGCCATTCCGGTTGGCTCCCAATTCGGTCCGGGCCTGATAGATCTCCCCACATTTGTTTCGGCCCTTGTCAAGCATTCCGGAGACAAGGCCGCCATGGAAAGGGCAGTTTGGGGACCGCCGGTTCGCAAGAAGCCGGTCAATAAACCGCCCACTCGACGGCGTAGATCTCTACCTTTGGAAGCAGCGATCCAATACGGATTACTGGACAACAGCTATAGGGCGACGAGGCTTTGTCGTGATCTGGTGGATTTGCCTGCTAATGAGCTCTATGAGCTATTTGCCAGGCACATAATGCTTAACCTAGGTGGCCTACGGGTGGTGGAGGCGGCTCAACAAATGGCTGCTGACGGGCTTAGCGTGACGGGCGATTCTTTGGCGGGCTACCTGACCGATCAAGACTTTGCCGTGACTATCCACAATACGGCCATCAATAGCTTACGTATGTGGCTGGCTCAGGCAGGGGTGTTCCCTAACCGCCGCGGTGTTCGAGCCTGGGAGGTTAATCCTGAGGCCAAAGCCCACCTAATCGGAATGGATGACAATCGGATTGCCGCCCTGATAGGTCTTACGTCAGACCAGCGGGCTTTTGTAGAGGCTCTTTGCAGAATTGATCCGAAAGGTTGGTATCCGGCGGCTGAAGTGCGTGACCTGGCCGAAGTTATATACGGACTCCGGCTGGATCGGGGTAACCTGCCCAAGACCTTCTTGGCTCCGTTAGAGAATGCCGACCTCATTGAGTTCCGGACCCGTGGAACTGCGGGCGGAAAAACCTCTCTACTGCGAACCACTCCCGAGTTCAATGCCCAGGTTCTGCAACCCTTTATAGAAAACGCCATCCAAGACCTTGATGCACCCCTAACGGCGTACTATCACCGCAGACCGAAAGACATCCTGGCTGACTTGGATTCCAAGGCCCCCCACATCAAAGGTCAGGCCCTGGAAGCCCTGGCGATTTGGCTGATGAGGCTACTCGGGCTTCGTTTCGTGGCCTGGAGGAAACGCGCCGCTGACGAGACAGCCCATGCCGAGGTGGATGTACTACTGGCAGGCCCGGTCGGAATTGTTCCCTCTCGTTGGCAGGTCCAATGCAAAAACACGCCTTCCCGTCCGGTGAAGTTGGAAGACGTAGCCAAAGAAGTCGGGATTTCGCTGGTCACGAAGGCAACTATCGTGCTTATCTTTGCCAACGCCGCCGTTACCGAACCCGCCCGAAGCTTCTCTCAAGAGGTTATGAAACATACCCCCTTATCGATCATGATCTTGGACAAGGCGGATCTTGAGATGATTGTCGAAAATCCGGGGAGGATCGCTGCTGTTCTGAAACGAGAGTCGGCTATGGCTTTAAGGCTGAGAAGACACGGCACCGACTGGCTGTCTACGAATTAGTGGGCTATTTGTTCGGATCGGTTTAGCCCTTTCGTTTGATGACTTTTAAGGCTTCACGCCTGCTCAGAGGGGAGAGTCGGTCTTGGTTGGTTGCCACGTATTCGGCTACATAGTGGGGATC
>VXMP01000080.1:3405-80278 GCA_009841075.1 Acidimicrobiia bacterium
CACCATCTCGTCCAGCATGGGAAGGCGTTCCGGTGTCAGTAATTTGCGATAGGGCGGGGCGTAGCCCAACTCGATCGCCCCGTAGCGTTGCTCCCGATGGGTGGCAGTTCGCCAAATGGTCAACACCTCCCGATCCAACTGTCCACCGTCCGCAATCGGGTGCGCTCTGGCAACCATCCGGGAGATGCGGCGAACCTCGGGAACTCTTACCCCGTGAAAAGGCAGCTGCGATTTCATGTACTTCTGCTGGCCCTGGGCACGTTCCGGGTCGCCGGCTTTGACCAGTTCGTCTAGGAGATGGGCGTGCAGGGAGGAAGTCATATATCAGGCTCCGGCAGGAGGGTGCTGAAAAGATGGGGAGGCTTGGCCGGCATTCCATCTACCTAGGGTTTCGTTTCCTTCTATCGGGCCAACTGGACATTTTTCAGTACCCTCCTAGCATAGTTTGGTAACTTCCCCGTATTTCCCCCGAGTGCCGAGTCGGACGGTCTATTTAGGGTTCCATGTCCGGAAACAAACTAATAGTTCGCGGAGCACGCGAGCACAACCTCCAATCCATATCTATCGAACTTCCTCGTGAGCAGTTCATTGTCTTCACCGGACTGTCGGGATCAGGCAAGTCCAGCCTGGCCTTCGACACCATCTACGCCGAAGGTCAACGCCGCTATGTGGAGAGCCTTTCCTCATATGCCCGCCAGTTTCTGGGGCAGATGGACAAACCGGATGTTGATTTCATCGAAGGCCTTTCACCGGCCATCTCTATCGACCAGAAGACCGCCAGCCGTAACCCTCGTTCCACGGTCGGGACCGTCACCGAAATCCACGACTATCTTCGCCTCCTCTACGCCCGGATCGGAGTTCCCCACTGCCCGGAATGTGGACGGGTGGTGGAGCGTCAAACCCCTCAGCAGATAGTCGACCGTATCTCCGAACTTGAGGAGGGCACCCGGTTCCAGGTGCTGGCACCTGTGGTAAGAGGACGTAAAGGGGAGTACGAGGAGTTGTTCAGGGATCTGTCCAAAAAGGGTTTCAGTCGGGCACGGGTAGACGGCGAGCTGATGGATCTGAGCGATTCCATCCGCCTGGACCGCTACTACACCCACACCATCGAGGTAGTGGTGGATCGTCTGATAGCGGGGCGGGGCGGGCTCCGGCGGCTCACCGATTCCTTGGAAACCGCCCTCAACCTGACCGGTGGGGTAGCGGTGGTGGACATAATCGACGGGCCGGAGCTGACCTTCAGCCAGCATCTCTCCTGCGATCACTGCGGCATTTCCTTCGACCAGCTGGAGCCGCGGTCTTTCTCCTTCAACAGCCCCTACGGTGCCTGCCCGGGTTGTTCAGGGATCGGAACCAGGTTTGAAGTGGAGCCTCGTCTGGTTATACCCGATGACGAACGGTCGATTGCGGAGGGGGCGCTAGCTCCCTGGGCGGGCAACAGCAACCGCTACTACCACCATCTGCTCCGAGGCCTGGCCCGCACGCTGGACTTCGACATTGACGCTCCTTTCGCCGACCTGGATATCGAACATCAGCAGGCGGTGCTCTACGGGACGGGCGATCTCCAGATTCAGGTGTCTTTCACCAACCGATTTGGTCGGAGAAGGCGATATCGGGCCAAATATGAGGGGGTTATTCCCACCCTGAGACGGAGGCATGAGCAGACCAAATCGGATCATGCCCGATCGGTCTACGAGGAATATATGCGGCAGGTTCCCTGTCGGGACTGTTCGGGTGCTCGACTTAATCCGGTTTCGATGGCGGTCACCCTGGGCGGCCTGAATATCTTCGAGTTGTGCGACCGTTCTATCCGCAGCACCCTTGAGAAGCTGGAGGGGTTCGAGCTGGGCGAACGCGACGCCACCATCGCCGAGCCGATCATCAAGGAAATACGTGAGCGGCTCAACTTCCTCCTCAACGTGGGTCTGGAATATTTGACCCTCTATCGAGGTGCCGCCACCCTGTCCGGCGGCGAGGCCCAACGGATCCGCCTGGCCACCCAGATCGGCTCGGGCCTGGTGGGAGTGTTGTACGTCTTGGACGAACCATCCATCGGGCTTCACCAGCGAGACAATCGGCGACTATTGGAAACCCTGCTTCGTCTGCGCGATCTGGGGAATACGCTGATCGTGGTCGAACACGACGAGGAAACCATCCGCACCGCCGACCATGTGGTTGATCTGGGCCCGGGGGCGGGGGAGCGGGGCGGCTATGTGGTGGCCAAGGGCACGGCCGCCGACATAATGGACGAAACGGAGTCTTTAACCGGTGCCTATCTGGCCGGCCGGAAGCGTATACCAACCCCGGCCCAACGACGGGAGGGGAATGGGAAGGCTTTGCGGGTAATCGGGGCGGCCGAGAACAACCTGCGTAACCTCGATCTTGATATACCGCTCGGGAAGATGATCGCCGTTACGGGCGTATCCGGCAGCGGCAAGTCCTCGCTGGTGCAGGAAATCCTTTCCAAGGGGTTGCACCGGCAGCTATATCGGTCGCGAACCGTTCCGGGGGAACACCGCCGTATCGAAGGCATCGACCACCTGGACAAGGTGATCAATATCGATCAGTCGCCTATCGGACGGACGCCCCGATCCAACGCGGCCACCTACACCAAGGTGTTCGACCGGATCCGTACCTTGTTCTCATCCACGCCGGAGGCTCGGGTGCGGGGGTATCTACCAGGGCGGTTCTCCTTCAACGTCAAAGGCGGACGTTGTGAGTCCTGCCGGGGTGACGGGACGATTCGGATCGAAATGCACTTTCTTCCTGACGTATACGTGCAATGCGAGGTTTGCGAGGGGAAACGCTACAACCGCGACACGCTGGAGGTGCTGTGGAAGGGCCGATCCATCGCCGACGTTTTGGCTATGCCCGCCGAGGAAGCATTGTCTTTCTTCGCCGCCCAGGCCCCGATCGCCCGCATCATCCAGACCTTATGCGATGTGGGCCTGGGGTATATCCGGCTGGGCCAGCCCGCTCCCACCCTGTCGGGAGGTGAGGCCCAGCGGGTGAAGCTCGCCTCCGAGCTGGGCAAGCGGGCCACCGGCAAGACCGTCTACATTTTGGACGAACCCACCACCGGCCTCCATTTCGAGGACACTCGCAAGCTTTTGGAAGTGCTGCATCGTCTGGTGGATTCCGGTAACACGGCGATAGTTATCGAACATAACCTGGACGTGGTTCGTTCCGCCGACTGGATTATCGACCTGGGCCCGGAAGGTGGAGACGAGGGGGGACGGATCGTGGCGCTCGGGACCCCGGAGCAGGTAGCCGCCGTACCCGACTCCTACACCGGGAAGTTCCTTAGAGAAGTACTTGGGTAGAAGGGTGCTGACGGGCCTGCCTTCCGATCCACCCTCCGACTGGAGCGATCTGTCCGAATGGTGGCTGCAGGAGGTGCGGGACCCGGCCTATCGAGAGGAAGTGGAATCCCTTTTCCTGGAGGTGATGGAGATATCGCCCGGAGAGGTGGTGATCGACCTCGGGTGTGGCGATGGAAGAACCCTCGACCTGGTGGCCGGGCTGGGAATGCGAGCCATAGGAATCGACGTCAACCCGGATTTGGCGGCTCGGGCAGCCGGAAGGCATCCGGTGGTGATCGGACGCCTTCCTGACCTGGGCTTCGTTAAAGACGGTTCCATAGGTGTCGCCTACGCGGTTTTGTCTCTGGAGCACGTCGAAAACCTGGAGAAACTGTTCATCGAGGTTCAGCGCACGGTTCGCCCGGGCGGGACATTGGCCGTGGTTATCAACCATCCGATCTACACATCTCCCGGATCGGGGCCGGTAATCGACCCGACCGACGGCGAAATGTTCTGGAGGTTCGGTCAGTATCTGCACCGAGGGAGCGGTTTCGAACCGGCCGGTGACCAGGTGGTGGAGTTCCGACATCGCCCGCTCGGGGTTATCCTCACCGCGGCCGCTCGGGCCGGATGGTCTCTGGAAGTAGCGTTGGAGCAGGGGGTGGGCACTGGTGCCGCCTCAAGGGATCCGATCCTCGCCAAGCATCAAGACATCCCGCATCTGATGGCCCTCCGCTGGCGGCGGTAGGTAAATCTGTGCATAGCATAAATAAGACCCGGCCCCTCGGTGGGGAGGAGCCGGGTCTTGGTTGTTGGTTATATCTGTCTGAACCGGTTAGCCGGCCGATCGGGCTGAGTCCAGCCAGTCGTCGACCTGGTCACGGTTGGCCGAGATCCATGCCTCGGCGTCGGCTTTGATATCAGACTCGGTGTAATCTCCGGAGGCCATCCGAGCATTTTGGGCTGCGATGTCACTCAGAGGAATGGCCACCAACTCCAGTAGGCGACGGATATCAGGGTTTCTATCCAAGAAGTCGGTGTTGGCCACCGCCCGAATGTCGTTGACCTCGGACTGCATCCAAACCGCATTTTCCCCGTCCACCAAAACGGTGTTGGTCCAGTTGGGTGTCCAGGCGTAAAACAAAGCGGGCTCGCCGGCTGCAACCTTGTCGATAACCCCTTGCACCAGATCGCTGTATTCACCGGAAATTTGCTCCACACCGGCACCCCAGCTTTCATCCGCAATCAGGTTGTTGATGAAGGTTTCACAACCCCAACCGACATTGCATCCGATCAGGTCGGCCTCGCCGTCGCCGTCATTGTCGAAAACGCCGGCATTGGCTGCCACCCCGTCCATCGAAGTGATACCAAGTCGGTCGGCAGTGGCCTTGTCGATCATCAGCCCGTCTCTGGCTCCCTTTGCGACCTGCCAACCGATGGGTTCGATAGGCAGCTCGACGGACTGGCCGGTGACGTTCTCACCCTCCAGGTAGAAATCGTGAAGGGGGAACCAGCCGTTGACCCAAAGATCATATTGACCGGCGGCTAGAGCGGGGTAGAACGAATACGGTCTCAATTCGGCGGCGGCCGGGTCGGTGACTTCGTGTCCAAGCTCTTCGATGAGCTGCGCGTAGATTTCAGCCTGCATGTAGCCGGAGCTCCAATCGGCCCGGGCTATAGCCACCGGACCGCCTTCGTCCTCGATTGCGCAGGCCGAAACCATTAGCACGAAGGCCGCTGCCACGGCAACCAGAGTGCTCGCTCTCTTGATCATTGTTCACCTCCTCCCTCCAACCGTTCGATCAGACCACTGTGTTGGGATCGGAAAATAGCCTCGTCATAATGGCTTTCCAGGAGATCCAGCTCCTCGTCAAATGCCTTCTTCAGGCTCCAGAGCATGATCAGGAGTACGAAGAGGAACGGTAGTCCGGTAGCCACGGCTGCGGTCTGAAGCGCCGATAGGCCACCTCCTACCAGCAGAACTATGGCAACCAGCCCTTCCATCAACGCCCAGAACACCCGCTGCGGCTTAGGTGAATCGAGCTTTCCACCCGAGGTCAGGTGGTCCACAACCAGCGATCCCGAATCCGATGAGGTCACGAAGAACGAGATCAGCAGCAGGATGCCCACTATCGACACGAAGTAGGTCCAAGGGAAGGCTTCCAGCATCACGAACAGGGCGGTGGCCACGTTCTCGTTGACTGCGGTAGCAACGTCCAGTTCTCCGGTTCTCTGCAGATTCATGGCAGCCCCGCCGAACACCGCGAACCACAGGAAGCACAGCAGGCAGGGAAGAATTATCACGCCCATGATCATTTCCCTGACCGAACGGCCCTTGGAGATCCGGGCGATGAACATGCCGACGAAGGGTGACCAGGAGATCCACCATCCCCAGTAGAAGATGGTCCACCATTGCTGCCACTGGGTGTCGACCAGGGCGGCGTTCCAGAAGGAGAACTCCGGCAGAATCTGGATGTAGGAGCCGATGCTCTCCACATAGAGTGAGAGGACCAGCAGGGTGGGCCCTACCAGAAGCACGAAGAACAGGAAGGCTGCCGCCAGCCAAACGTTGAGCTGGCTAAGCCGCTTGACCCCCGCATCCAAACCGGCAACCACCGAAATGGTGGCCAGTCCGGTGATTCCGGCTATCAGGAGTAACTGCACCGGCAGGGTATCCGGTATTCCGAAGACCTTGTTAAGTCCGGCGGCCGCCTGCGAGGCACCGAATCCCAGCGAGGTGGCCAGACCGAAGAGGGTGGCTACCACGGTGAGAACGTCGATGGCGTTGCCCCATGTACCGTAGATCTTCGGACCCAGGATGGGGTAGAAGACCGAACGGAAGGTAAGCGGAAGACCCCGGTTGTAGGCAAAGAAGCCCAGCGCCAGGGCTACCAGACCGTAAAGCGCCCATCCGTGTATTCCCCAGTGCAGATAGGAGGTGGCCAGGGAAGCCCGGGCGGCCTCTATCGAAAGAGGTTCAGCATCGAAGAAGGGTGCCGGTGAGGTCAGATGAAAGATCGGCTCTGCCACACCCCAGAACATCAGCCCGATACCGAGTCCGGCGGAGATCAACATGGCATACCAGGCCGGGGTGGAAAACTCCGGCAGTGCCTGTGGTCCGCCTAATCGGATCTTGCCGTACCTGCCTAGGGCGAAGTACAGAGCGGCCCCGATGAAGACGTTGAACGCAATAATGTAGAGCCAGCCCACCTTTTCATTGATGAAGCTGAGGATGGTGTCGAACACCCCGCTCGCCTGATCCGGGAATACCAAGGTGGCCAGGATGAAGACCAACAAGAATCCGGCGGCGATAAAAGTCACCTGCGGATGGATGTCGAATCCCCACTTGACAATGTTGCGATCGCCCGGCTCCCGGTCGGCTACCTCGGGATAAAAGTCGATGTCGGGATCGATCTGAAGGCCCTGGAACTCCGAACGATTGCGGATCGCAGCCCGGCGGCGCTCGTCAACCTCATGCTCCCAGTCCTCGTAGGCCTCGGAGATCTTGGTTAGGTTGAGATCTTTTTTCTCAGCCATCGTATAGCCTATTT
This sequence comes from Acidimicrobiia bacterium, assembly GCA_009841075.1. Lineage (GTDB taxonomy): Bacteria > Actinomycetota > Acidimicrobiia > Spongiisociales > Spongiisociaceae > Spongiisocius. The sequence goes on from VXMP01000080.1 coordinate 10,259, forward strand.
ATATGCTTTATCATCCGTCCTCTCCTTTCTGGGGACGTCCCGGATAACCCGATTAACCCTAATGGCCGAGCTATCCGGCCTGCCGTGAAATTGATAGATTTTCTTACGGGTCGGGTGGCTTTATCTTGGGCTAGCCTTCGTTTCGTCTACTCGGGATGGGGATGATCCATGCGCCGAACCGTTGCCCTTCTAGGAGTTTTAGCGTTACTCCTGGCCTTTGTAGGGTTTAACGGGCTCGCTACGGTACGGGCCGATAATTCCGATTCGGAAGGCCCTGTGGTACGGATGGCCCGGGCCAGCTGGGATACCGGTTGGTTCCAGGCCGAGGTTTACCGGCTTCTTATCCGGTATCTGGGCTATCAGGTGGATAGTCCGGTCACTATGGGAACCCAGGATTTCTATGAGGCGGTAGCCGACGGCGAAATAGATTTATGGGTGAACGGTTGGTTCCCAACCCACAACAGCCTGCTGGATGAAGAGGGTTCGGAGGTGGTCGGGTTTCAGGTATATCAGGGGGCGTTGCAGGGTTACTTCATCGACAGGGCAACGGCGGAGGAACACGACATAACCAACCTGGGGGATCTACGAAATCCCGCCATCGCCGCCCTGTTCGACATCGACGGTGACGGTCGGGCCGACCTGTTGGGGTGCCAGGTGGATTGGGGATGTGCCGCAATCGTCGACTATCAGCTCATGGAACACGGACTTACGGATACGGTCGAGCATATCCAGGGGCAATATTCGCCTCGGATACGGGATCTGATCTCCCGATACCGGGCCGGTGATCCGGTCTTGTACTTCACCTGGACCCCCAACTGGATCGGGGGTGAGTTGGTGCCCGGACGCGACGTTCTGTGGCTGGAAACGCCTTTACCCTCCCTACCGCCGGATCAAAGCTCCTTTCAGGACAGCACCGCTTTGGCCGGATTGGAGGGCTGCTCCAACGACCCCTGTCAGGTAGGTTGGCCTCCCAACGATATCCGCGCGGTAGCCAACACCGCCTTCCTGGAGGCCCACCCTGCTATCCGCCGACTTCTGGAACAGGTGATTATCCCGCTGGAGGACATCTCCGCCCAGAATGTCCGGATGGTGGTGGACGAAAGCGATCCCCAGGATATTATCCGGCACGCCCGGGAGTGGGTGGAGGCCAACTGGGGAACCGTATCCGGCTGGCTGGAAAACGCCGATCCTGATGCCCTGGCCCGGGTGGATTTAACCGAAGATAACGACCTCTCTTCCGGCGGTGTTCTGCGGGTGACGGCTCGCCCTCTGCCTCCTTTCGTTATTTATCAAGATGGTGATTACGAAGGGTTTGAGGTGGATTTGATCCGAAGCATCGCCGCCCAGATGGGGATGACAACCGAGATCAGCCTGGTCGATACGGTGGCCAAACAGATCGACGACATCAACCGGGGAGTGGCCGACGTAGGTTTAGGGGGTGTGGCTATCACCGGCCAACGGGAGGAACTGATCGATTTTTCGATCCCGGTACTGGACAGTGGCCTGACCATCCTGGTTCCCGCCCGGGAATCCCCCAACGTTTTCGACCGGATGCGGGGCTTCGGGCAGGCCATCCTCAACTCCGACCTGCCCTGGTTATTGGCCTTGTTTGCGTTGACCGTCCTGGTATCGGCCCATTTAATCTGGGGATTGGAACGAAACCATAATCCCGATTTCGCCGTCCCTTACCGGCGGGGGATTTGGGATTCCTTCTATTGGTCGATAGTGACCATGAGCACGGTCGGCTACGGCGACAAGGTGGCACGGGGGAGGTGGGGACGGGGATTCGCCCTGGTGTGGATAGCACTGGGAACCCTGATATTCGCCGCTTTCACCGCCGCCCTGGCTTCTTCACTGGCGGTCAGTGAACTAAGAGGGGAGATAAACGGACCGGACGACCTGCACGGCAAACGGGTCGCCACCCCGGAAAACTCGGCCGGACACACCTACCTGAACACCCACGGGATCGGCCCAATAGCCACCGCCAACCTTGAGCAGACCTACGATCTTCTGGCGAAGGGTGAAGTTGATGCGGTGGTGTTCGACGCCCCGGTTCTCCGATCCCACGTTCTGGATCAAGGCGACGGGGAAATCATCACGGTCGGTCAGGAATTCGACAAACTCCAATACGGCCTGATGGTTCGCGAAGAAAACCCGCAGTTACTGGAAGACCTCAACCTGGCCTTGCTCCGGATGATCGAATCCGGTATCTACCAGCGGATCCATGACCAACGGTTGGGGCCCGACTAGGCGCACCCACTGAAATAGTCGGGGATTAGACTGGCCGGAACCGATCGGAACAGGCTGTGAACCGTCCCTTGCCGGCTGAAATCCCTGATGCACCTGGTGCCTATATGTTTCGTGACCGCCACGGCAGGGTTACCTATGTGGGGAAGGCCAAATCCCTCCGCAAACGGGTTCTGAACTATTTCGGAAAAGACCTACCGCCCCGAACCCGAGCCATGGTGGAGGCTTCCGATCGGGTGGAGTGGATCATGGTGGAAAACGAGGTGGCCGCCCTTTTCCTGGAGTTTTCGCTCATCAAAGAGCACCGACCTCGGTTCAACATCCGCCTGAAAGACGACAAAAGCTACCCCTATCTGGCCATTACCCGATCCGATCGTTGGCCCCAGGCGCGGGTCTTGAGAGGGGCCAAAAAGAAGGGCGTCCAGTACTTCGGTCCATTTGCCCACGCCTATGCCATTCGCAACACGCTTGACCTGCTCCTCAAGTCCCTTCCCATTCGAACCTGCTCGGATACGGTGTTCCGGCGTCATGAGATCAAAGGGAGGCCCTGCATCGAATACGAGATCGAACGATGTTCCGCCCCCTGCGTCGGATATGTCGACCCGGAGGTTTACGCCGGATATGTGGACAACCTGGCTCAGGTGCTCTCGGGAAGCGCCGAGGACCTGATCGAACGGATCGAAAACCGGATGAGGGAAGCCTCCGGGGGGCTGGAATATGAGCGGGCGGCCCGGCTACGCGACCAGGCCCAGGACGTGAGACGAGCCGTTGCCCGCCAGGAGGTGGTCACCGACCGACCGGAGGATTTCGACCTGATCGCCACGGACGGAACCGAACTGGAGACCTCCGTCCAGGTGCTGAAGATACGAAACGGGCGGATCGTAGGGCGCTTGGGGTCGATCTTGGACCGGGTAGAAGACGTTACCGCCCCCCAGGTCATCGCCACGGTACTCCGGGATCTATACGATGAGTCCTCTCCGCCACCTCCCCTGGTCCTGGTGGAGGAGCTTCCGCCGGATGATGAACCCTGGGCGGAGGTGTTATCGCAACGGCGGGGCAGGCGGGTAACAATTCGGTCTCCTCAACGAGGACCCAAGCGGCGTCTGCTGGAAACCGCCCAAACCAACGCCTCGGAGGCTCTGATGCGGCATCGGCTGAAGCGCCAGTCCGACCACAACGCCCGTTCCCGCGATCTACGCAGCCTCCAGACCGCCCTGTCGCTTCCTGAACCCCCGCTGCGGATCGAAGCCTACGACATCTCCACCATTCAGGGGCGGCATACGGTGGGATCCATGGTGGTGCTGGAGGACGGTTTACCGAAACGATCCGACTATCGAAGGTTCCGGATCAGAACCGTCACCGGGCAGGATGATTTTTCGTCGATGGAGGAGGTAATCCGCCGCCGGTTCAACGCCTATCTGGCCGACCTCAAGCTGCCGGTAGCCGAACGGGGCAAGTTTTCCTACCCGCCCTCGTTGGTTCTGATCGACGGAGGGCCGGGCCAGGTGGGGCGGGCGGTCGAGGTTCTGACCAAACTCGAGCTGGACCTTCCGGTTGCCGGACTGGCCAAGCGGATGGAAGAGGTCTACGTTCCCGGCCAGGCCGATCCGATTGTCATTCCACGCGACCAACCCGCCCTGCATCTATTGCAAAGGGTTCGTGACGAAGCCCATCGCTTCGCCCTTATGTACCACCGGCAGCTGCGTGGGAAGCGGATGATCGATTCGATCCTTGATGAGGTGGAGGGAATCGGCCCGATCCGTAAGAAGGCCCTGGTGCGCACCTTCGGTTCGGTCAAGAAGATCCGAGAGGCGAGCTTGGCCCGTCTGTCCGAGGTGGTTCCGCAGGGGGTGGCCGAGAACCTCTACGATACTTTGCATGGCCGACCCTGATACCACCCCTTCCACACCGGTCATGAGCGGCTCTCGTTTGCTGCTTTTAACCGGACTATCGGGTGCGGGTCGTTCTACCGGTGCCAAAGTCCTGGAGGATCTGGGTTTCTATGTGATCGACAACCTGCCTCCCGCTTTGTTGCGCCAGGCGGTCTCGCTCAACGAGCAGCAATCAGACGGACGCCACCTGGCGGTGGTTTTGGACAGCCGAGGTGGCATACCCATTGCCGAGCTGGAAACCCACATTTCGGAGCTGGAGCAAACCGGTATCCGTTTCAACTTGGTGTTTCTCGACTCCGAAGACGATGCCCTGATCCGCCGATACGAAGAACACCGACGCCCCCATCCGCTGGGCCTGCCGACCTTGGCGGAATCGATAGCCGCCGAACGGGACATGATGTCGGGATTGAGGCTCCGGGCCGACATGTATGTCAACACCAGCGAAACCAACGTCCACCAGCTACGCGAGTGGTTCGAAAGCCATCTTTCCGCCTTGGTCGAAGAGCAGACCGTGCGTCTGGGTATCACTTCTTTCGGGTTCAAAAACGGAACCCCCCGCGACAGCGACCTGTTATTTGACGTAAGGTTTCTGCCCAACCCGCATTGGGACCGGCAGATGCGATCCCTTACCGGTACCGACCAAGAGGTGCGAGACTATGTTCTATCCGGACGAGATGCCCAGGGGTTTCTTAACCGGATTCACGATCTTCTATCATTTTTGATACCCCTCTACCAAGAGTCGGGGCGCTCGTATGTGAGCATCGGGATCGGATGCACCGGTGGAAGGCATAGATCCGTGGCGGTTGCCGAGGAACTGGGCCGTTGGCTGGTGGATAAAGGTTATAGTCCCACCGTGCTGCACCGAGACATCGAATAGTAGAAGAGCCGGTTAAAGGAAAAGATTGGGCACATTTCTAACAGTTTCCGAGCTGCCGGTAGCTGGTCGAAAAGTCCTGCTCCGCTCCGATCTGAACGTCCCGCTCCGCAACGGGGAGGTGGCTGACGATTTCCGGTTAAGATCCGCACTACCCGCCATCAACCTGCTGCGGGAAAAGGGGGCACAGGTCATCCTGTGCAGCCACCTGGGCAGGCCCAAGGGGTGTGTCCTGGACGAGCTACGAATGGCACCGGTCGCCGCCAGGCTGTCCGAGCTGGGGGGTTATCCGGTCGCCTATGCCACCGACACGGTCGGGACGGATGCCGCCCGTCTGATAGAGCAGGCCCGACCGGGCGAGGTGGTGCTGCTGGAGAACACCCGTTTTCATCCGGGGGAGACCTCCAACGACTCCGACTACGCCTCTGAGTTGGCCGAGTGGGCGGATTTCTTTGTGCTGGACGCCTTCGGGACCGCCCACCGCGCCCATGCCTCTACGGTCGGCGTACCCGATCGGCTCCGGTCGGCGGCCGGACCGTTGATGGAACGGGAGATCGAGATGTTTCGCCTCCTGCTGGAAGACCCTCCCCGGCCGTTTACGGTCCTGTTGGGGGGAGCAAAAATTTCCGACAAGCTCCCGCTTATCCGGTCGCTGCTCCCCAAGGTGGATGCCATGCTGATCGGAGGTGGGATGTGTTTCAGCCTGCTGGCGACCGAAGGGTACGAAGTAGGTGACTCGATGGTGGAGCCGGACTGTTTTAACTCCCTACACGACCTCCTGAGGTCTACCGAAGCCGACCGGCTGGTACTGCCCTCCGATGTGGTGACCGCTCCCGAACTAGACGCAACCGCCCCGCCGTCCGTAGTGAATATCTCCGCAATCCAAGAAGAAGCTTGGGGACTGGACATAGGTCCCGCCACCGCCAAACAGTTTGCGGCGGTGATCGGCGGCTCCCGGTCGGTGTTCTGGAACGGCCCTATGGGGTTGTTCGAATGGGAGAACTATCAGGCCGGCACCCGGACTATTGCAGCGGCTCTGGCCGGGTCTCCGGCCCTATCCGTGGTGGGTGGGGGAGACTCGGTAGCGGCCATACGGCTGTTCGGCCAGGAAAATGGGATCGATCATCTGTCAACCGGTGGAGGGGCCGGACTTAAAATGCTGGAGGGACAGACCTTGCCCGCCATCGAAGCGCTGGAGCGTTGGGCCTGATAATGCGCAAGCCGTTTATGGTCGCCAACTGGAAAATGCATGGCACCCATTTCGACACTATGCAGTGGATCCAGGCGCTTAGCTACCAGATGGAACCATCCGACTACGACCGGGTGGACGTAGGGGTGGCACCTCCTTTTACCTCCCTTCGCACCGCCCAGATAGTGATCGGTGCCGACGACCTTCCTATCCATCTGGTGGCCCAGAATCTCCATTGGGCGGACAAAGGGGCCTACACCGGTGAGGTTTCCGCAGCCATGTTGTCCAAGCTGTCGGTGTCCTATGTCATTGTGGGTCATTCCGAACGCCGCCAAATGTTCGGGGAGGACGACCGGACGGTCAACCGGAAGGTGCGGGCCGCGCTGGCGGCGGACCTGCTCCCGATCGTGGCGATAGGCGAACAGTTGGAAGAGCGCGATGCCGGTCAGGCCGAAGAAGTAATCAACCGCCAACTTTCGGGAGCGCTCGCCCGCATCCCCGCAGAACAGGTGGGTCGGATAGTGATCGCCTATGAACCGGTTTGGGCGATTGGAACGGGCCGAACCGCCGAACCCGCCGAAGCGCAGAAGATGATCCGGCACATCCGCAGTCGGATCCGGTCGCGCCATCCTGAGGCCGCCGAGGAGGTCCGCATCCTCTACGGAGGATCTATGAACCCGGGGAATGTTGCCGCTCTGATGGCCAAACCCGACATAGACGGCGGCCTGATCGGAGGGGCCTCACTCGATCCCCACTCCTTGGCGGGCTGCGTCAAGTATTGGACCTGATAGCTTGCCTGGAGGACCTGATTTTCTATGACCAAACCCATCGTTCTGGTACTGGTTAGACACGGCGAAAGCACCTGGAATCTGGAGAATCGTTTCTCGGGTTGGACCGATGTACCGCTCACCGCTACCGGCCGAACCGAAGCGATCTCGGCCGGAAAGCTTATGGCCGAAGCGGGACTGGCCTTCGATGTGGTACACACCTCCTTGTTGAGAAGGGCCATCAGCACCGCCCACCTGTCGCTTGACCAAATGGATCTTCATTGGCTGCCGGTCAAACGGAGCTGGCGGCTAAACGAACGCCATTACGGTGCGCTTCAGGGACTGAACAAGAAGGAAACCGCCGCTCGGCACGGGCCGGAACAGGTTTTTCTCTGGAGACGCAGCTACGACGTTCCACCACCTGATCTGGCCGAAGACGATCCTCGTCACCCTCGGTTCGACCCTCGGTATAGGGATGTGCCCGCGTCCGAACTACCCGCTTCCGAATGCCTGGCCGATGTGGTCGCCCGCACCGTGCCCTACTGGAAATCGGGAATCGTTCCCGATCTGGCGGCCGGGAAAAGGATGGTGGTGGTGGCCCATGGCAACAGCCTTCGTGCCCTGCTCAAATATCTGAAAGCCATCGACGAAGAGGCGATCACCCGACTGAACATCCCCACCGGAATACCGCTGGTGGTGGAATTGGATCAGGATTTCCGGCACTTAAGAGACCACTATCTGGGAGACCCCGAGGTTGCGGCGGCGGCAGCGGCGGCGGTAGCGGTCCAGGCCGGTTAACCCGCCTGAACCCACCCCGATCTATCCGTTTCTGTCCCGATCGGATAGCTTTCCGAAAGGCGATCCTGGGCTACTTCGAGATCGTATTGGCTCTGTAACCCCATCCAGAATCCGGGGGAATTGCCGAAAAAACGCCCCAAAAGCAGGGCTGTCTCGGCGGTGATAGCCCTTTTCCCCTTCACTATGGAGTGAATCCGGGTGGCATCAACCCCCATTTCCTTGGCCAATCGGTACTGACTGACCTGCATGGGAACCAGGAACTCTTCATTGAGAATCTTTCCCGGGTGGATGGGGCTCAGTCTTCTTTCGGTGCTCATCTGGTCTTCGTTGCAATGGTACTCAACTATCTCAACCCTAATGTTGCCGGTACTGTGGCGGTTCCGCTAATCTGTTAAGTCTTGTGACCTTAGCCATCGCCATAATCACCGTCCTCCATCTGGTGGTCGCCATTGCCCTGGTGTTTCTGATCCTCCTGCACTCGGGTAAAGGGGGCTTGGGCGACATGTTCGGCGGCGGCATGCAGGCGGGAGGAATGGGCGGATCCACCCTGGCCGAACGCAATCTGGACCGCCTAACCGTCATCACCGCCATCCTCTTCGCGGCCAGCACTATCAGCCTCACCATCCTGCTCGGCCAATAAACCTGGGGTTCCTCCGGCCCTAGCGATTAATTCGGTAGGTAGGCTTAAAGGCTATCAACATCCCGTTCGGCAATCGGAGGCCTTCAAGATGCCACGCACAGTGCAAGGGATAGTGTCCCGTGAGGTTAAACAGCCGGTAACCCTGGAAGAAATAGTCATCCCCGACCCCGGTCCGGGCGAAGCGGTGGTCAGAATCCAGGCCTGCGGAGTCTGCCACACCGATCTTCATTACCGGGAGGGAGGTATCAACGACGAGTTCCCCTTCTTCCTCGGCCACGAAGCCGCCGGCATAGTCGACCAAGTCGGCCCCGGCGTTACCGAGGTTGAGATAGGAGATTTCGTAATCCTCAACTGGAGGGCGGTCTGCGGTCAATGTCGATCCTGTTTGCGTGGTCGGCCCAATATCTGCTTCAGCACCCACAACGCCCGGCAGAAAATGACCCTCACCGACGGCACCGAGTTGTCGGCGGCCCTTGGCATCGGCGCATTCGCAGAAGCGACCCTGGTGGCCGCCGGCCAATGCACCAAAGTTGATCCGGCCGCCTCTCCAGTCGCCGCCGGGTTGCTCGGATGTGGGGTTATGGCCGGGATAGGCTCGGCCATGAACACCGGCGGTGTCGGGCCGGGGGATAGCGTGGCGGTGTTCGGCTGCGGAGGAGTGGGCGACGGTGCCATCGCCGGTGCCAAACTGGCCGGTGCCACCACCATCATCGGAGTCGATATAGACGATCGCAAGCTGGAGTGGGCGAGCGAGTTCGGTGCCACCCACACCATCAACTCGGCCGACCAGGACCCGGTTCACGCCATCAAAAAGATCACCGGCGGCAACGGCGTAGACGTGGCGATCGAGGCGATCGGCCTGCCGGAGGTCTACCAACAGGCTTTCAAGGCCCGCGATCTGGCCGGAACGGTGGTTCTGGTGGGGGTCCCGGCCCCCGATATGACCCTGGAGCTGCCCTTCATCGAGGTGTTCGGGCGAGGTGGTGCCCTGAAGTCGAGCTGGTACGGCGACTGTCTTCCCTCCAAGGACTTCCCGATGCTCGTCGACCTATACCTTCAGGGGCGGCTTGATCTGGATCGTTTCGTTTCGGAAACGATCGGGGTGGAGGATGTGGAGGATGCCTTCCACAAAATGGAACGGGGCGAAGTGCTACGTTCCGTCGTGGTCTTCTGATTTACGTTTGGGTTTAAATGCCTCTGGAGATGATCAGGACCGACGGCTTCTTCCGGCTGGACGGCGGGGAGTGGGCGGTGACCAACAACGTCTGGTTGGTGGGCGACGACCAAGAAGCCCTGGTGATCGATGCCGCCCACGACCATCTTCCGATTATGGACGCCATAGGTGGGCGAAAGGTAACCGCCATCCTGCTCACCCACGGACATAACGATCACATCAATTCGGCGGTTGCCCTGCGAGACCTGGTGGACGCCCCGATCCTGCTTCACCCGGACGATCGAATGCTCTGGGATATGGTTTACGCCGATGCCGAGCCGGATCGCTATCTCCGATCAGGCACCACCATCGGGGCCGGAGGGCACCAACTGGGCGTATTGCATACCCCGGGCCACTCGCCTGGTTCCTGCTGCTTCCGTGACCTGGAAAGCGGGACGGTTTTTTCGGGGGACACCCTGTTCAAAGGGGGGCCGGGGGCAACCGGGAGAAGCTTCAGCGATAAGCCCGCTCTCCTGAGAAGCATCCGCCGCCTGCTCTTGACCCTCCCGAACGAGACGGTAGTGCACACCGGCCACGGCGACAGCACCACTATCGGGGCCGAACGGGAGGTGATCGTCGAACAGATCGCCGAGCTGGGCATAAACTGAAAGAGAGCCTGGCCTCTCAGAAGGTATACTCGACTCCATAGTCGGAGTGGCGGAACTGGTAGACGCGCTAGGTTGAGGGCCTAGTGCCCGCAAGGGCGTGGAGGTTCGAGTCCTCTCTCCGACACACCGCCCGCCACCCTCCCAGGATGTATCCTCTATTTATGACCTCGGATGATCCCACCGTAAAGATCGAGACGCCGGTCATCCATCCGGAGGCCCTGGTCGCTCCCGGTGCCCATATCTACGGGAAGGTGGTGGTGGAGGCCCGGGCGATCATCATGTTCGGAGTGGTAATCCGTGCCGAGTTGGATCGTATAGAGGTGGGATACGGTTCAAACATCCAGGACAACTCGGTTCTTCATTGCGACCCGGGTTTTCCGTGTCTGATCGGGCGGGAGGTCACCGTCGGCCACGCTGCCGTTCTTCACAGCACCAAGATCGGGGATCACGGTCTGGTCGGGATCGGGGCCATGGCTCTGACCGGCTCGGAGCTGGGGGAGGGGGCCTGGCTGGCCTCCGGCGCGGTGCTTCCGGAGGGAAGGAGCATCCCTCCCTGGACCCTGGCCATGGGGATACCGGCCAAACCGGTTCGGGAACTAACCGAAGACGAAATCGAAAGGCAACGGTCCGGGGTGACCACCTATCAACAATTCCTGGACGCCTATAAGCCGTTGATAGGCTGACCTTCAACCTTCCCCATGGTCGCTAAACTGGCCCGACCTACCCCCACAAGAGAACTTCCAAGAGGCGATGAAACCCGGCGAAATTTCCCGTTTGGCATCCGAATTGTTCGAGATGTCGAAGCAATATCTGGCCCAGGAGACGGTCGATCCGATGCGAAGGGTGGCCGCTTTCGCCGGATACAGCCTGCTGGCCGGGGTGCTGTTCACGCTGGGATGGCTGCTACTGACCATCGCCGGATTACGGCTGGTGTTGGATTTGTTGCCCGACCATGCCCTGTGGAGCGGACTGGGCTATTTGGCCGCCGCCCTGGTAGCCGTTTTGATCTCCTTCGCGGCTATCGGCTTCGCCAATCGATCCAACCGGTCCGACCAGGATGAGTCGGCATGATCACCCGAGATGACCTCGAGGCACAAGCCCGAAAGCTCGAAGAGGCTGTCCACCAATCCTTGGGATTGATCCGCTCTTCGATGGTCAAGGCCGCGGTAGGCATGGTGGGCAAAGGAGCAGTGAAGTTGGTGGCCAAGCGAAGACAGTCCCGCAAGAAGGCCGCCAAAGCCGAGGGGAGAACCGAATGAGAAGGACACAGACCTGGGTGAAGGTGGTGGTCTGGATTACCGTGATCGGCATGGTGGTGACCTTGGTGGCTAGCCTGATAACGATCGGGGTTTAGGGGTGGAAGCGGAGGGGAAACCCTTCGGGGAGGGCGAATCGGCCCTTCTTCTGGACGACAAAGGGCGCCGGTACCTTATCCATCTACGTGCCGACGGGTCGTTCCAGTACCACCGGGGGACGCTGGGTCATAGCGAGATAATCGGACGGCCGGAGGGAACCCGTTTCGCCTCCTCCAAAGGTGCCCCCCTGATCGGCATCCGTCCTCGGCTGGCCGATTATGTCCTCAAGATGAGGCGGGGTCCACAGGTGATGTATCCGAAGGATTTGGGGCCCGTCCTGATGTACGCCGACATTCATCCCGGACTGACCGTCATCGAAGCCGGAACCGGCTCCGGGGCGGCTACGTTGGCGCTGACCAGGGCGGTGGGTTCTACCGGTCGGGTGATCTCCTGCGAGGTTCGTGAAGACCACGCCGCCATAGGACGGGCCACCATCAGGCGCTTTTTCGGATCGATCCCGGACTGGCTCGACCTGAGGGTGGGAGACGTCCGGGAGGTGGTGTCCGAGGTAACACATGACCGTCTGATCCTGGATATGCCCGAACCGTGGCAGGTGATCCCCGAAGCCGTCAACACCCTCCGGCCCGGCGGTATGGTGGCCGGATACGTCCCCAGTGTTCCGCAGGTCGCCCAGATCCATAGCTACCTGAAATCCGAGTCCCGTTTCGTGGACATCGAAACCTTCGAGGTGCTGATCCGCACCTGGCATATAGAAGGCCGTTCGATACGCCCCGACCACGGCATGGTAGGACACACCGGGTTCGTAACCACCGCCCGATGTATCAGCCCGGCCTGAATCGTGGTTAACAGAAACCGTTCTATAGGTCGTATACTTCTCGAATTATCCGGTCCCCTGGTGGGTAGATGAACAGTCAACAATCGCCATACGAATCCGAGCAACGAATCCAGGCGCTGCGCGGCACAGTCCGCGCCCTGGAAGAGGAGATAACCGTCCTCCGGCGCCGCCTCCAAGACGCGCCCCGTCGGGTACGTATGTTGGAAAGCCGCCTCAGTGACGTTAGAACCCAGCTGGGAGCGGCCCGACAGCGCAACGAAAAGCTGTCTGTGGTGCTGGAAGAAGCCCGAGACCAGCTGGCCATGCTCCGGGAAGAGGTGGATAAGCTCACTACTGCCCCCAACCCCTTCGCCACCGTACTGGGCATCAACACGGACAGCACCGTGGATGTGATCAGCGGCGGACGCCAGATGAGGGTCAACGCCCAACCTTCCATAGAGATAAAAGAGCTACAGCGAGGCCAGCAGGTGCTGGTCAACGACTCGATGAACATCGTGGAGGTAAGGGACTTCGATCGCAAAGGCCAGGTGGTTGCGGTCAAGGAGATCTTGGCCGATGACCGTCTGCTGGTACTGGCCCACGCCGACGAGGAGCGGGTGGTGGAGCCGGCCGGGCCGCTTCAGGGCGTCCACCTTCGGATCGGAGACCATGTCCGCATCGATCCTCGCAACGGGCTGGCCTACGAGAAGCTGATTCGCCCCGAGGTTGAGGAGCTGGTGCTGGAGGAGGTACCCGATGTCACCTACGAGCAGGTGGGGGGCCTCAAAGAGCAGATCGAGGCGATCAAGGACGCGGTGGAACTTCCCTACGTCCATCGGGAATTGTTTGAGGAATACCGTCTGGTAGCACCTAAAGGTGTTTTACTCTACGGGCCGCCCGGATGTGGGAAAACCCTCATCGCCAAGGCGGTGGCCAACAGCTTGGCCGTAGCGGTGGCCGAACGAACCGGATACGAAGACGCCCGGTCGTATTTTCTCAACATCAAAGGCCCGGAGCTGCTCAACAAGTACGTCGGCGAAAGCGAACGACAGATCCGGCTGATCTTCCAGCGGGCCCGGGAAAAATCGGATGAAGGGGTGCCGGTCATCATCTTCTTCGACGAGATGGACTCCCTGTTCAGAACCCGTGGTACCGGCATCTCTTCCGATGTGGAATCCACCATTGTTCCGCAGTTACTGTCCGAGCTGGACGGGGTGGAGATGATCCGCAACGTGATCGTTATCGGGGCCTCCAACCGGGAGGATCTGATCGACCCGGCCATTCTCCGCCCGGGGAGGCTGGACGTAAAGATCAAGATAGCCCGCCCCAACCAGGCGGCGGCCAAGCAGATATTCAAGATCTATCTGGATGTCGGCCTGCCCTTCGACCAGGACGACCTGGAGCAGGCGGGACACGATACGGAGCTGCTGATAGACCGGATCGTCGATCAGGTGGTGGAAAGAATGTACGCCGAAAGCGACGAGAACCGGTTCCTGGAAGTCACCTACCAAAACGGTGATCGCGAAGTCTTGTACTTCCGGGATTTCTCCTCGGGTGCCATGATCGAAAACATCGTCCGCCGCGCCAAGAAAGCCGCCATCAAGCGGCGGATAGACGGCCAACCCGGCGGGATCGGGGTTAACGACCTGCTGGTCGGTATCAAACAGGAATTTCGTGAGCATGAGGACCTTCCCAATACCACCAACCCGGATGACTGGGCGAAGATATCCGGCAAGAAGGGGGAGAGGATCGTCTACGTCCGCACGCTCATTGAGGACGACACCGAGTCGAGGACCATCGAGGCGGTCGGCGGCGGTCAGTACCTGTAGGTTATGGCAGTCCCCAGAGTCATCGGGACGGAGACCGAATACGGGATAACCATCCGCAACCAACCGGACTTCCATCCCACCTTCGCCTCCGCTCTGGTCATCAACTCTTATCAGGGGGGACGGGTGCGGGTACGCTGGTCATTCGACGAGGAATCCCCCGAACGTGACGCCCGGGGAATCTCTGCGGATGATACGGGCCCGGCCGAGTTGGACAGCGGGTTGATCAACGTGGTGCTCTCCAACGGGGCCCGCCTGTATGTTGACCACGCCCACCCCGAATATTCCAGTCCCGAATGCGCCGACCCTCGGCAGGCGGCCCTGTACGACAAGGCGGGGGAAAAGATAGTGGCCCAGGCGGTGGAAAACGCCTACCAGGTGCTCAAACCAGGCGAGTATCTGTATGTACATAAGAACAACAGCGACGGCAAGGGCAACTCCTACGGCTACCACGAGAACTATCTGATCGATCGGGAACTACCCTTCTCCGACCTGATCCGATACGCCACCACCTGGCTGGTCACCCGCCAGATCTTTACCGGCTCGGGGAAGATCGGTTCGGAGAACGAACGCCCCCCGGTTCAATACCAGATCAGTCAGCGGGCCGACTTTTTCGAAGAGGAGGTGGGGCTCGAAACCACCCTGAAGAGGCCGATCATCAACACCCGCGACGAGCCTCACAGCGACGTAAGCCGGTATCGCCGCTTCCATGTGATCATCGGGGACGCCAACATGTCCGAGATCCAAACCTTCGTCAAGTTGGGCACCACCGCTTTGCTGTTGGCGGCTATAGAAGACCGTGCTCTCCCCGACGACCTGGCCCTGGCCGACCCGGTTTCCGCTACCTGGCAGCTGAGCCACGACATCTCCCTAGAGCTTCCCTTGGCCCTGGCCGACGGGTCCGCCGCTACCGCCCTGGAGTTGCAAATCCGCTACTTCGAATGGCTCTCCGAGTATGCCGAGTCGACTTTTCCCGACCCGGTTTGGTCGGATGTCATCAGCGAATGGGGTGCCATCCTTCACGACCTGGAGCAGGACGTGATGCTCACCGCAGACCGGATCGATTGGACCGCCAAACTGCGAATGCTGAGCGCCTTCCGAAGACGGGACGATCTGGAATGGCACGATCCCAAGCTGGCCTTGGCGGCCCTCCAATACCACGACACCGATCCTCGCAAGGGCTTGGCCTACCGTCTGGAGGAACGAGGGAACCTCCGAAGAATGTTCGATGATCAGGAACTACAGCTGGCCACCACCGAACCGCCCCCCGACACCAGGGCCTATTTCCGGGGTCGATGCGTCAAGAAATACCCTGATTCCCTGGTGGCGGCCAACTGGGATTCACTGGTGTTCGATGTGGGGGCCGAAACCCTCAAACGCGTGCCTATGATGGAACCGCTGCGAGGCAATCATTCCTTGGTTGGTGACCTGATCGATTCCTCCTTGGACGCCGCCCGGCTGTTGGAAGCATTGGAAAGCTAAAGGCTGCGATTCGATGCCGGGCAGAATTGTTAACTTAAGAGCCTAAGTCTCTACGAACGGATCCCCCGAGAGGAGCGTGATGGCACAGGAAAAAGACCAAATCCCACGCCGACCCGACCTGAAATCGGAACGGGTTTCGTCTTCTCCTAACATCCCCGAAAAGGCGGATGTACATAAAATCGACGACCTCTTGGACGAGATCGATTCGGTGTTGGAGGAAAACGCCGAGGAGTTCGTCAAAAACTACGTCCAGAAAGGTGGCCAGTGAACTCCGACCTGTTCCCCTTCGGTACACCATTCCCCGGGGCCGGCTTCACCGAGCTGATCAGGTCCCTGGACCTCGGCCCCGACTGGACCTTTGATGCTCAATCAGTACCGGCCGGCCTCCACACCCCCGATGCCACCACCGTCCTGGCCCTCCGATACGACGGCGGGGTGGTCATGGTGGGCGACCGCCAGGCCACGGCCGGCTACGACATCGCCCATCGCCACGTCCAAAAGGTTTACCCGGCCGACTCTTACTCCGCAGTGGCTATTTCGGGTACGGCCGGGCTGGGACGGGAGCTGATCCGGTTGTTTAAAACCGAGCTGGAACATTACGAAAAACTGGAGGGAGTGCGCCTCAGCCTGGATGGGAAGGCCACCTACCTGGCTCGAATGGTTCGCTCGCAACTACCGCTGGCCCTGCAGGGTTTCGTGGTGGTTCCGCTGTTCTGCGGGATCGAACCGGAACTTGAAACCAGCCATGTGTTCACCTTCGATGCGATCGGAGGCCGCTACGAGGAACAGGATTTCGGCGCGGCCGGATCAGGCAGTCGGGAAGCCCGCTCCTATCTGAGAACGGTTTACCACCCCGACTGCGACCAGACCCAGGCGATCAACCACAGCGTGGCCGCCCTGGTAGCCGCCGCCGGACAGGATCTGGCCACCGGCGGACCTGATCTAAGGCGCGGTATCTATCCCAACGTGTTCACTGTCAGCGCCGCCGGCGTGCAGGAAACCGACCCCGAAATAATCCGGGCGGCCGCCGAGGTGGCTCTGGAGGTAACCCGATGACCGTCCCGTTCTACGTTGCTCCCGAACAGCTGGTCAAAGACCGGGCCGAGTATGCCCGGAAGGGGATAGCCCGGGGTCGATCCATCGTCGCTATGGAGGTCCGGGAAGGGGTGCTTTTGCTGGCGGAAAACCCCAGCCGAACCCTCACCAAAATATCGGAAATCTATGATCGGATCGCCTTCGCCGGGGTGGGCAAGTACAACGAGTTCGAATCCCTGCGGGTAGCCGGTATCCGCTACGCCGACATCAAGGGATACCAGTACGGACGCCGGGATGTCACCGCCAAAAGCCTGGCCTCGGCCTTTTCCCAGACCCTGGGCAATATTTTCGTGCAGGGACCCAAGCCGTTCGAGGTGGAGGTGCTGGTTGCCGAGGTGGGTCCCACCATCAACGAAGATCGCCTCTTCAAGGTGACCTATGACGGCACCCTGTACGACAAGCGGGGATACACCGCCATCGGAGGCCAGGCGGATGAGCTATCCGAACAACTCGGCGAGCGATACCAGGAAACACCGGCTCTGGACGAAGCTCTCGACATGGCGGCCCAGGCCTTCCGACAGGTTGAGGAACGCGCTATCAGCGGCTGGGAGGCCGCTCTTCTGGAACGGGAAGGTCCCCCCCGACGGTTCCGGCGGTTAAGCAGTGACGACCTCGAGAGCATCGCCGACGGGGAAGAACCTTCAGAGAACGGAGCGGGGAAGTAATCGGGCCGTTGACATGAAGAGGCGCATCTTCGGCCTCGAAAACGAATACGGCATCACCTGCACCCTGCATGGCCGACGCCGCCTCAGTCCCGACGAGGTGGCCCGCATATTGTTCCGCGAGGTGGTGACCTGGGGCCGCTCCTCGAACGTTTTTCTGGAAAACGGGGCTCGGCTCTATCTGGACGTGGGCAGCCATCCGGAGTACGCCACCCCGGAATGCACCGACCTACACGATCTGGTCGCCCACGACAAGGCCGGGGAACGCATCATCGAAGATTTGCAGCGCTCCGCCGAGATCCGACTCCATAAGGAAGGCATCAAAGGAAACATCTTCCTCTACAAAAACAACACCGACTCGGCGGGCAACTCCTATGGCTGCCACGAGAACTATCTGGTCCGCCGTAAGGTGGATTTCCAAAATATGCTGGACATCCTCATCCCATTCCTGGTCAGCAGGCAGATTTTCACCGGAGCGGGGAAGCTTCAACAGACCTCCAAGGGAACCAAATATTCCATTTCGCAGCGGGCCAACCACATCTGGGAGGGGGTCTCGTCGGCCACCACCCGGTCCCGCCCCATCATCAACACCCGCGATGAGCCCCATGCCGATGCCGAGCAATACCGTCGACTTCACGTCATCGCCGGCGACTCCAACATGAACGAATACGCCACCTTCGTCAAGGTGGGCGTCACCGCGGCCTTGTTGGAGATGATCGAATCGGGCGTGATATTTCGCGACCGTACCCTGGCCAACCCGATCCGGGCCATCCGAGAAATCAGTTCCGACCCGACCTGTAAGAGGCTGGTAGAGCTGGCCAACGGCCGCAGGCTGTCGGCCTTGGACATCCAGTGGGAATACTGGGAACAGACCACCAAATACGCCGGGTTTTCGGCACCGATCCAGCAGGCGGTTGATCTATGGGGAGAGCTCCTCACCGGTCTGGAAAAGGACCCGTTAGGCCTGGACAGAAGGGTGGATTGGGTAACCAAACAGCAGCTGATCGAGCGATACCGCGCCAAACACGGGCTGGCTTTATCCGATGCGAAGGTGCAGCTGCTGGACTTGAGCTATCACGACGTGACCAAGTCTCGTAGCCTCTACTACCTGCTGCTCAGCCGAGGAGTAGTGGATCGCCTGGTTCCCGAAGTAGACGTGGCCAAAGCCAAAAAGAACCCGCCTCAAACCCGCGCCCTTCTCAGGGGACGCTTTATAGCCGCTGCCAAGGCCAAGAACCGTGACTACCAGGCGGACTGGGTTCATCTGAAGCTCAACGATCAGGCGCAACGCACCGTGATATGTAAAGACCCTTTCAAATACGAGGACGACCGGGTAGAGCAGCTGATCGCCGGCTTATAGACCCACCGTCTAGGATTTACAGGACGATGAGCCGCCCCCTAGAACGCCTAATCAACCTGTTGGCCTATCTGGTGGATTCGCCTAGTCCGGTGACCTCGGAACAGATCCGACAGACCATCCCCGGATATGATGATCTGTCGGACAGCGCCTTCCACAAAAAGTTTGAACGGGACAAGGCCAGTTTGAGGAAGCTGGGTTTCAACCTGACCTTGGTGCCCACCGACATCTGGAAGGTGGAGTTCGGTTATGTGATACCGGACGAAAACTTCCTTTCCATCGACCTCACCGAGGAGGAGCGCTCTGCACTGGCCTTGGCGGTACATATGGTCCGATCCGGGGGATGGCCGGCCGGGGCCATGCCCCTGCTGAAACTGGGAGGGGCACGGGTGGCCGATCCCAATCTTCCGGTGGGATACAGCCTGGGCCTGGACAGCGATTATCCGGCCCTGATCTTCCAGGCCATACTGGAACGAAGAGTTTTGAGCTTCAGCTATCGGGGACATGATCGGGAATTATGCCCCTACGCCATGCGACACCTGCGCGGTAACTGGTATTTCGCCGGGGCGGAACCCGGTGAACCGGACCAGGTCCGAACCTATCGGATGGATCGGGCCGAAGGATTCAAACTCCATACCAAACAGCAGGCCTTCAAACCCCCGAAGGGATACCGGGCTCAGGACGTCCTCTCCTCAATGCCCTGGGAAGATCCGGTTGCCAGACAGGCCCTGATCCGATGCCACACCCGACTGGCATGGTGGGTTAAGGACCGGTTCCCGGGAACGACCGCGGTGAAGTATGGTTCCGACCCGGATTGGACCACCCTGGAGGTTCCCTATACCAACTCCGGACTACTGCTTGACCGGTTGATCGACCTGGACGATATGGCGGTAATACTTGAGCCGGCCGATCTCCGGGCCGAAATGATCGATCGATTGAAGGCCCTCGTGGTATGACCCTTTCCAAAACCGAACAGAGGCTGAACCGGATCCTGGGGTTGGTGCCCTGGGTTCTGGCCAACCCCTATCCCAAGGTCGACGAAGTCATTGAGCGTTTCGGTTACTCCGGCCGCAAGGAATTGGCCAAAGACCTGAACGTGCTGATGGTCTGTGGTGTACCCGGATATTTTCCCGATGACCTGACGTTTGCCCAAATAAAAGACGACGAGGTGGTCTTGGATTTGGCCGACTATCTGTCTCGTCCGTTGAAGCTCACCCCTTCCGAAGCCCTGGGGCTGCTCAGCGCCGCCCTGGCCGTGGCCGGTACCTCGGAGGGAAACGAAGCCCTGGACCGGGCGATCGGCAAGCTCACCAACTCCCTGATGCCGGATGCGGAGCCTCCGGTAGCCGCCGAACTTCCCCGAGAACCGGAATGCCTGTCGACCTTGCGCCAGGCGGCCGGTGAGGGACAGGTTCTCGAAATAACCTACGTTTCGACCAACATCAACCGAACCACGATTCGGGACATCGAACCGATTTCGGTACACGTCTCCATAGGCAACTGGTATCTGCATGCGTTTTGCCGACGGGCCAACGATCACCGGACATTTCGGGTTGATCGGATCAGATCGGTCCGGGTCACAGATCAAAAATTTCAAACCCCATCCGAGCCGCCCGACTTCCGGTTTAAAGGCTATACCCCCTCGGCGGACGCCATCTACGCCCGACTGGCCCTCGGCAGGAAGGCGAGGTGGTTGACAGAGTATTACCCGGTGGATGTGCTGGAGGACACCGGTGAGGAGCTGATTGTCCGGATTGCCATGTCCGACGCCCGCATAGGTGCACGGCTTCTCCTCCGGCTGGGTAATCAGGCCCGTCTGGTGAAAGGGGAGGAGGTTAGAGAAGAAACCATCCGGCTTCAACAGGCCATCCTGTCCCGCTACAAGCAGTAGACCTTAAGCCGGTAGCATTGGCCCGTGTTCGAATCGCTGAGCGGCATGGAAATCCTCACTATTGCAGTGGTCGCCCTGATAGTGTTCGGCCCGCATCGCCTCCCCGAAATGGCCCGCACGGTCGGCAAATATCTACGAGAGCTCCGTGGTGCGGTTCGGGACCTCCGGGAAGGAATCGAACGAGAGGTCGCCCCGATAAGGGAACCCATCACGGAGATCAAAAAGGACCTGACCGGGCCGGTCGGGGACGTTAAGCGAACCCTGACCGAGACGGCCGATGCCGCCAAAACCGTGCAGAAGGACATCGAAAGCTCGGTTAAAGACCTGGATCAGCCCGGTACCGACCCCTCCGAGGCCGCGCCCTCGGCCCGATGGATAGCACCTGAACCCTCGGTGGGGGTTTCGCCTGGTGAGGTCTGGGAGGGAATGAACGATCCCCTTCCCGAGCAGGTTATCCCGCCCCCGACCGAAGACACCCGTTCAGAGACTTCACCGGAAGACCAAGACCGATCGGCGGATTCTGGCGAAGAGGACGGTACCGCCGGTCGGGCCAAGCAATCAGAATGACCGAAGGGAACGACCCCAGTAGCCAGCCCTTGATGGGGCATCTCGACGAGCTGCGGTCCCGCCTGATCAAAACCTTCATCGCCATTGGGGTCGGCACCGTGATCGCGTTCTTCTTCCGCAACCAGATGCTCGCCCTGCTTCAGGATTCCTACAGCAACACCGCCGGGCGGAGTCTGGTGGTCACCGGCCCTACCGACCAATTCTCGATCGCCATGCGGATGTCGATCTTCGGCGGATCGGTCCTGGCCAGCCCGGTCATCGCCTATCAGGCCTGGTCCTTCATCAACCCGGGCCTGACCAACCGGGAACGAAGGTGGGCCATCCCGGTGGTGGCCGCCCTGGTGACCCTGTTTTCGGTCGGGGTGGCCTTCGCCTATTGGAGCCTGCCCCGGGCGGTAGATTTTCTGGTTTCGATCTTCTCCGATCTGGAGAACCTGTGGACGGTCGAGCTGTACACCCGCTTCGTCATCCGCTTCCTGCTGCTGTTCGGCATCTCCTTCCAGTTTCCGGTGTTCATTTTCGGGGCGGCGGCGGCCGGGGTGGTCACCTCCGCCCGTTTGGCCGCCGGGCGGCGCTGGGCGGTGGTAATTATTGTGGTGGTAGGGGCGGTGGTCAGCCCTACCGGAGATCCGGTCACCCTCATCCTGCTTTCCACCCCGCTCTATCTTCTCTACGAAGGAACCATCTGGCTGATCCGCCTGACCCTCAGGAAATGAAGGTTCATTCCTTCTTTGATTCTCTCCCTTTCCGACCGGACCCCTTTCAGGTGCAGGCGGCCGAAATGGTGGAAATGGGCCGGTCGGTGGTGGTTACCGCCCCTACCGGCACCGGTAAGACCCTGATCGCCGAGGCGGTTATCCACCTGAGCCTGTCCAACGCCAAACGGGTGTTCTACACCACCCCGTTGAAAGCCCTTTCCAACCAGAAGTTCCGGGATTTCGGGCAGATCTACGGGACCGGGCGGGTCGGGTTGCTCACCGGTGACAACACCATCAACCATGACGCCCCGATCGTGGTAATGACCACCGAGGTGCTTCGCAACATGATCTACACCGGCACCGACCTAACCGCCGTGGATGCGGTCATACTCGACGAGGTCCACTACCTGCAGGATCGTTTCCGGGGGGCGGTCTGGGAGGAGGTGATCATTCACGCCCCACCCCATATCCGGCTGGTTTGTCTGTCGGCCACCGTCTCCAACGCCGAGGAGTTCACCGGCTGGCTCCGTACCCGTAGAGGACCCACCGAATTGATTATCGAGGATCGGCGTCCGGTACGTCTGGAACGATGGTGGTCGGTGTGGGACCGTTTCGAACGCGATATCCACCTACTCCCGCTCTACATCGAGACGCCCGCCGGGATGAAGCCGAACCCGGCCATTACCCGACTCCTGGCCAGGCGAAGCGGACGGAGACGCCGATTTTCCGTCCCGAATCGGGTGGCGGTGGTCGAACATCTGGCCTTCCTCGACCTGCTTCCGGCTATCTACTTCGTATTCTCCCGCGTCGGGTGCGACGACGCCGCCGACCGAGTAGTGTCGTCCGGCAGCCGACTAACCGACGATGACGAACGGGCGGAAATCCGCCGTCGGGCCCAGGAGGGCACCAACCATATCCAGGACGCCGACCTAGGGGCCCTGGGCTACGACCGCTGGCTGTCTCGGCTGGAGAAGGGGGTGGCCTCCCACCATGCCGGGCTGGTACCGGCTTTCAAAGAGGTCACCGAACAGCTGTTCTGTGACGGTCTGGTCAAGCTGGTGTTCGCCACCGAAACCCTGTCGCTGGGGATCAACATGCCGGCCCGAACCGTGGTCATCGATCGGCTTTCCAAGTTCACCGGGGAAGGCCATGAGCTGCTGCTGCCGGGCGAGTTCACCCAGCTGACCGGACGGGCGGGACGGCGGGGGATAGATACGGTCGGTCACGGGGTGGTACTGCACTCTCCCTATGTTCCGTTTGAGCGGATCGCCTCCATCGCCCAACTCGGTAGCCACCCGCTCCGCTCCAGTTTTCGTCCCACCTACAACATGCTGGTCAATCTGGTAGCCAATTACTCCAGGCAACAAGCCGAACGGCTTCTCTCCGCTTCTTTCGCCGCCTTCCAGGACCGACGGGCAAACCGGCCCCGTCCCAAAAAGCAGAAGCGCTCTTCCCGTTCCGGCGGTAGCCCCCTGTTGGACCGTTTTCATCGGTCACGGCGTCTCCTGGAAGAACTCGGCTATCTGAAGGATTGGAAGCTCGAACCCAAAGGTGAGGCGCTGCGGGTGGTTTACAGCGACCTCGACCTGCTGCTGGTCGAGGCGATAGGTTACCGGATTTTCGGAGGACTGGAGGTGCAGGAGCTGGCCGCCCTGCTTTCCACCTTCGCCTTCGAGCCCCGTCGCGACGAGGACGAGTTCGAGGGTTGGCCCACCGAGCGGCTGGAGAGGGCCTGGGAGGGCCTGGGTCATCTGGCCGAAGAGGTTTTTCACGCCGAGGAAAGTCACCGGCTGCCGTTGTCCCGCTCACCCCATCCCGGGTTTGCCCGGCTCGCCTACGACTGGGCGGGCGGGGTCGACCTGGACGAGCTGATGGAAGACAACCCTCTGGAGGCGGGTGATTTCGTCCGCACCACCCGAACCGTTTTGGATCTTATACGTCAGGTCGGTGACGCAGCCCGGGTACTGGATATCGAAGATCTTGAGCAGACGGTAAGGGAGGGGAGAAAGGTCATCGACAGGGGAGTGGTGGCGGCTCGGGGCCTGGCATGAACCCGTGGCAGGTTCTGGTTAACCCGAGGGCCGCCCGGGGCCGATCGGCACCGGCCAAAATCGAAGCCGCTCTCGAAGCCCGATCCCTACCTGCCGAGGTGGTGGTGGTAGATGGACGGGCCATGCTCCAAAGCACTATCCGAGCCGCTGCCACCGCCGGTCGCCACCGGCTGGTAGCCGCCGGAGGAGACGGTACCGTAAACCTGGTTGTCAACGAGATCATGGCCCAGAGTTGGGAAACCCCTCCTCTATTAGGCATTATCCCGGCCGGTAGCGGATGTGACCTACTTCGCACCTTCGGGATCGGCCCGGACATCCACCGGGCAGTGGATCGACTGGTCGAAGGATCTCCCTATTCGGTCGATGTGGGACTGGCCATCGGAGAGTGGGGGAGAAGATACTTCTTCAACGTGGCAAGCGTGGGTGCTACCGCCTCCACCGCCCAAGCCGCGTTGCGTTTACCGGGTCGGCTCGGACCCTTGCGCTATGTGACGGCGGTAGCCGTATCCTTCCCAGGCTGGCGACACCGTCAGGTGCAGGTCGAGGCCGGACAAAGGCGGTTCACAGGAAGTGCATTGACTGTGGTTGCCGCCAATGCCCAGTTCTTCGGGGGAGGTTTCAACGTCGCCCCGCGGGCCTCCATGGTGGACGGCCTGCTTGACGTACAGATTTTCACCTGCTCGAAAAAACAGGTTGCCGCCCTGATGAGAAAGGTGAAGGGCGGCAACCACCTGGCCGACCCGGCGGTCAAAAGGCTGGTAGCTTCCGAAGCCCGGATCGAAACCGATCAGCCCTGGCCGGTCGAGGTCGACGGAGAACCGATCGGGCAAACCCCTCTCCTGGTGCGACTGGGGGAAGGCCGGATAAACCTGATGGTATAAACCTGACGAATCTCCCTCTTGCGATCAAATCCGGGGAAAGTCTTCGGATTTATGATGAAATGCGGTATATTCTCGCCGCGAATCAGACCCAGGGGGTAATTCGGAATGGACAATCAATTACCAGACCAACTCGAAGAGGACGAAGACTTGGACTCCGAAGCACTGGCAGACCCGGACGACCTGGATGACGAACAAGTCGACCCGGACGATGACGTAGACGCTGAAGAGGGGGAAGAAGAGGACGGCGAGGACGAGGAAAAGCGGGTTGACGGCATCTCCTTGGACGCCTTGGAAGTCGAAGAGCTGGACGAGGTGGAAAAAACCGAATCCGCCACCATGCTGGTGGACGAGACCACCGAGATCAGAGAAATCCGCCGATCCGAAATGAACCTTGACATCGAAACCGAGGGGATGAAGGGCGACGAGTTCGTCTGTAGGTCGTGCTTCCTGCTGCTGAAGCGGGTGCAGCTGGCCGAAGGTCAGGATCAGATCTGTCGGGACTGCGCCTAAGGAGGGTTGCGGCCGGCATCCCCATCTTTTTCGGGCACCCTCCTAATTTGCTAACCAAGCGGGGTGGCTAGCCTTCCCGTAGATGTCCATTTCCGTTACCGCCCGGCTCGCCACCTCCGAGGATATGTTCTTTTTGACCGACCTCTACCGCAAGCTGGAGGCCGAGATGTCGGCTATCCACCCCATGTGGCCTCGGGCGGACGGTTTGGACGAACCGATCGAGGCAGCATTCCTGACCTGCATCGAAGACCCGGATTCTCTGCTCCTGCTCGGCGAGATCGAGGGCTACCCGCTCGGTTTCATCCTCGGCCGCTCCCGACCGCTGTTGGCCCACGAACCCGGGGTACGGGTGGGTGCGATACAGATGGTTTTCGTCGAGCTCGAGGCCCGCGAAGTGGGGGTAGGGGAGGTTATGAGGGACACGTTGATGAAGGATTTCCGCCGTACCGGCCACAGCCTTTTCGATTCCCATGTGCTGCCAGGCCATCGTTTGGCCAAGAACTTTTTCGAGGCGGGAGGGTTCGCGGCCCGTTCCATCATTATGCATCACAGCGACACGGAGGGCGGGGGAAGGCGGATTCGGGCCCTCTACCAACCGCCGCCCGGCTCGGAATAAATGGCTTCCGATGCCTCACCCATGGTGGGGGTGGGGGTGGTGGTTATCCAGGAGGGCCGGATGCTGCTGGTGGAGCGGGGAAGAGGAGTCGGCACCGGATTATGGGCGGTTCCCGGCGGCAAGGTCCGTTACGGGGAGCGTCTAACCGAGGCCGCTATCCGTGAGGTCAAGGAGGAAACCGGCCTGGAGGTGGTGCTGGGAAAGGTGATATGGGCGGGAGAGGCCTTGGACCCTTCACTGCCACCGCAACATCATGTGGTGATAATCGACTACACCGGTCGGGTAGTGGGCGGGGAGTTGGCCGCCGGCGACGACGCCGCCCGGGTCGAGTTTGTCCCCATAGAGGACCTACGCTCCCGGCCACTCACCCCTACCATGTTTGATCTGCTGGATAAGCTGGGAATTTAAGCAGTCCGCAGTTGATCAGGTAGGTTCCTCCCAATTCATCCCCATTTCCTCTGTCATTCCGAAGCTCCCCTCGTAGGCTTCTTCTTCCAGATTGCGAAGGCGGTTGTTCAACGGGCCACGGAAAAGTAGCGTCACCACCACTCCGAACAGGAACCCCGCCACATGGGCCTCCCAGGCAATCCCCGAGCCTCCTCCGGCCAGAAGGAACTGCGAGCCCAACCATAAGGTCAGGAAGAATATGGCCGGGATGCGGAACAGATAAAAGAAGGCCAGGCTTAGGATCTTTGCTCTCGGGTAGAGGACCACATAGGCACCCATTACCCCGGCTATCGCACCGGAAGCGCCTACCAAAGGGGCGGTCGAGTCGGGATTAAGCGCCACGAAGCCGTAGGTGGCTACTATCCCCGAAATCAGGTACAGCAACAGATAGCCGCCCCGCCCGTAGGCATCTTCCACATTGTTCCCGAACAGCCAAAGGCTCCAGGCGTTGAAGAGCAGGTGAAATGGACCGGCATGCAGAAAGAGCGAAACCAACACGCTGAGCGGCACCGACTTCTGGGGAAAAATGGGGTCGCCCTCGGCAGTGGAGCACCTCCCGGTCTGGTACTCTTCCAGGGTCAGAAGCTGGTTGGTGGTTACCTCACACCCGATCGCAGCATGGCGAAGGGCGAATTCCGGGGAATCGTCCAGGTTGAACGGGGTGAGCAGTAAAAACACCGCCACCAAAACCCCGATCATTATCAGGGTCAGGACGGGTCGGCTCAGCCCCGGATTCTCGTCACGTATTGGAAACATTTCTCCCCATCAAATATAGGACTCCTCCGATTATGCACCCACTCGGGCGTTAACCGGTGCGCCTTGCCAGGTTAATAATCCAGGTGTCTACACAAGAGACATCTATCCGATCCCTTCCCCACCGACAATAATGAAGGCCAAATGAACTCTGAATTGCGCCAAGAACCCGACCCACCGCCGGAGGACACATCCCCCGACGATGCCTCTCTTGAACCCTACATTCGGGC
This sequence comes from Acidimicrobiia bacterium, assembly GCA_009841075.1. GTDB lineage: Bacteria > Actinomycetota > Acidimicrobiia > Spongiisociales > Spongiisociaceae > Spongiisocius. Next base: position 37,683 of record VXMP01000080.1, read on the forward strand.
GGTGGAGGAGCTGGACGCCGCCCGATCGTCGATCCCTTTGGCGGCTTTGGCCGAACTCCTGGAGGCCCGCCTCGCCGGAAAAGACGCCCCCGAGGCTCGGAAAATCCTCGACGAGCTGCTATGAAACGGCGACTGGATGTGGAGATGGTCCGCCGCCGGCTGGTCGACTCCAGGAGCGCCGCCGCCCATGCCATCCGTCAAGGCCAGATCATCGTCACCGGCATCCCCCTTCCGAAACCGGCCACCCTGGTCGGCCCCGACATAGCCTTACGCTGGATAACCCCTCCGCCCCGTTACGTCAGCCGGGGAGGAATCAAGCTGGAAAAGGCCCTGGAGGTTTTCGCCCTGGATGTGGCAGGACTCACGGCGGTGGACGTGGGGGCCTCAACCGGAGGCTTCACCCATTGCCTGCTGAAACACGGCGTAACCAAGGTAGTGGCCGTTGACGTCGGATACGGGCAGCTGCACGAACACCTTCGAGACGACCCTCGGGTGGTGGTAGTCGAGCGAACCAACATCCGCCATGCCGACCCCGAGCGGTTGGGGGCCCCCTTCGACCTGGTGGTGGCCGACGTATCGTTCATTTCCCTGCTGAAGATCGCCGCCCCGTTGGTGAACCTGGGAACGCCCGAAACGGACTACATTCTGCTTATCAAACCACAATTCGAGGCCGACTACGGTTCGGTGAACCGCCGCGGGGTACTTACCGACCCCACCGTATGGAACCGGACGGTAGCCGACACCTTGGCCGGGCTATCCGAACGGGGGCTGGGTGCTGTCAACCTGATCCGATCGCCCATCGAAGGGGCCAACGGGAATAGGGAGGTGCTGGGTCGGTTCCGTGCCGGTCGGTCGGACATCGACCCGCAACAGCTGATGGAGAAAATGTGACGAAGGTCGCCGTGGTACCGCACATCGGCCAGCCCGAAACCGTGTCCAGGACTGGCGAGATGGTGTCATCGCTCCGAGATCGAAACGTCGAGGTAGTAGCCGCCCACGATGCGGCCGGGCTCCTGGGCGTGGAACCGACCTCCTTTGGACCGGACGAAGGCCTTGACCTGGTAATAGCGATCGGGGGAGATGGAACGGTTCTGAAGGCGGTTCGGTTGGGAAGGGGGAGCGGCGCACCGATAGGCGGGATAAACCACGGCAACCTGGGTTATCTGGCCGACCCGCTACCCACCGACCCTTCCTCCCTTCTCGATGGGATCGCCGCCCGGGATTGGTTCACCTCGGAACGGATGTTGCTGACCGCCTCGATTAACGGCGGCGATCCCATCGTCGGCCTGAATGATGTGGTGATCGAAAAGGTGAAAAACCAACGAACCATTCGTCTGGCCATCTCCATCGACGGGGAAGCTTTTATCAATTACCCGGCCGACGGGGTGGTGGTTGCCACCGCCACCGGATCCACCGCCTACAACCTGTCGGCCGGCGGCCCGCTCATCGATCCGGCCCTGGATATGCTGGTTATGACCCCGGTCGCCCCCCACTTTCTTTTCTCCCGGTCTATGGTATTCCCGCCTTATCGCCGGATCCGGTTCGACGTCATGGAAGACCGTCCGGCGGTAGTCGGAGTGGACGGTCGGGAGATAGCGAACCTGAACCCGGGGGAGCAGGTCGAAGTCGAAGGCGGAGGCCGGGTGTCGATCGCCCGCTTCGCCGACCGATCCTTCCCCACCTCGGTCAGGCAAAAGTTCTCGTTGACCTGATCATGCTCGACGAGTTATCGGTTACCAATCTAGGGATCATCGAGGCGGCTCGGATCAAGCTAGAACCGGGGATGGTGGTGGTAAGTGGCGAAACCGGCGCAGGCAAGACCCTGATGCTGGGTGCCCTCAGGATGCTGACCGGTGCCCCGACCCGTTCCGGCCTGATCGGTCCGCACGGCAAGGAGGCTCAGGTAGAGGGCCGTTTCTTCCTGGACGGTGAGGAGGTGGTTCTAGCCCGATCATTGCACCCTCGGGGGAGTAGGGCCTATCTGGACGGACGGATGGTCCCGGCCCGCTCCCTGGCAGAACGGATCGAAGGTGCGGTTGAGATAGTGGGTCAGCACGACCCGCTTTCTCTGACCCGTCCCCAGGCGGTACGGTACTTGATCGACCTCCGACTCGAATCCCCCCAGGTTGTGGATCGCTACCAAACCGCCTGGACGTCCCTCCAAGAGGTGGAAGCCCTTAAAAATACGCTCGGAGGTGATCTCCGTTCTCTAGAACGGGAAATGGACCTGCTCACCTATCAGATAGGGGAGATCGACCGCGCCGGGTTTCAAATCGGCGACGACCAGGCCCTGGAATCGGAATCGAAACGACTGGGCAACGCCGAGGATATCTCCCTCCTGCTGGCGGAATCCCATCGGGAACTTTCCGCTCTCACCGAAGGAGTAGGTTCGGCGGTGCATGCGGTACGTAAAGTGCACGAGCTTGATTCCACCAAGGAGGGGTTGGTGGAGATGGTCGAAGGGCTGGAAGCAACCCTGACCGAGACCCTTAGCTCCACCCGGGAGGCGTGGGAGGATTCAGAAATCGATCCGGAACGGTTGAGCATCGTCAACGACCGGCTGAACCTGCTAGGCGACCTGCGAAGAAAATACGGATCGGGTGTGGAAGAAATCCTCCAATTTCGACAAGAGTCCCGCAACCGGCTGGACCAACTGGAAGAGCTGGTCGACCGAGCCGCCCGGCTGAACCAGGATTACGAAGCCGCTTCCTCAGCCCTGAAGAAAGCGGGAGAAAAGCTGCGGAGGGCGCGTCGAAAGTCGGCCGGGTTGATCGAAAAAGAAGCCGCCGAACACCTGACCGAGCTGGGCTTCAGCGACCCTAGGCTTCTGATCCGAGTGGGGGAGTCGGAACCCAAAACCTACGGTGCCGACACCCTGGAGCTGCTGTTTGCGTCCGATTCACGCCTCACCCCTGGCCCGGTGGGGAAGGTGGCATCGGGAGGCGAGTTAAGCAGGCTGGTGCTCTCCCTTCGCCTGGCCTCCGGTATCGACTCCGCCCGAATAGTGGCCTTTGACGAGATAGACGCCGGGGTGGGAGGGGTGACCGCCCTGGCCATGGGCTCCAAGCTGGCCCGCCTGTCGGAGGGACGGCAAGCCCTCTGCATCAGCCATCTCCCGCAGGTGGCCGCCTTCGCCGACACCCATATTGTGGTGGAGCGGGAGGGTTCGAAAGCCGAGGCCCGACAGTTGGACGAAGACGACCGGATACGGGAGCTGTCCAGAATGCTGTCCGGACTGACCGACTCCCGGCCCGGACACCATCATGCCCGCGAGCTCAGGTCTCTGGCAATGTCGAGGCGGCAAACGGGTTCCTTCGATGCCGAAAACCCGGCTATGGATGTGGTAGCGTTAAACCAGTGACGAAATTCGTGTTCGTGACCGGTGGGGTGGTGTCCAGCTTGGGCAAGGGCATCACCGCCTCCTCTTTAGGTCGGCTTATGAAAGGGCGCGGCCTTCGAGTTGTCAACCAAAAACTTGACCCATACATCAACGTAGACCCCGGCACCATGAACCCTTTCCAGCACGGGGAGGTGTATGTCACCAACGACGGCGGGGAAACCGACCTTGACCTAGGCCACTACGAGCGCTTCACCGATCTGAGCCTCAACTCCGACTCCAACGTAACCACCGGATCCGTCTACCTGTCGGTGCTCAACAAGGAGCGACGCGGCGATTATCTGGGCGACACCGTCCAGGTGATACCCCATATCACCAACGAAATCAAAGAACGTATCCATCGCCTGGGCGACCGTAAGGATGTCAACATGGTGATAGCGGAAATCGGCGGGACGGTGGGAGACATCGAAATCCTTCCCTTCCTGGAAGCGGTCCGCCAGTTCCGCAACGACGTGGGCTACAACAACGTGGTGCACGTTCATGTCACCCTGGTTCCGCAGATCGGACCCACCGAAGAACTCAAAACCAAACCCACCCAGCATTCGGTGGCGGAGCTGCGTTCCCGAGGTATCCGTCCCGACATAATCGTGGTCCGCTCGGAAAAGCCCATCAACAAAGACGTGCGCCACAAAATATCCCTCTTCTGCGACGTGCGGCCCGAAGCGGTCATCTCGGCACCGGACGTGGAAGACATCTACGAAATGCCCCTGATCCTGCGCGAACACGGCCTGGATCAGGCGGTGGTTGACCTGCTCAACCTGGAAACACCCGACCCCGACCTCACCGACTGGAAGCAGATGGTCAACCGGGCTCGGTCTGCCACCCGAACCGTCAATATCGGCCTGGTGGGTAAATACACCGTGCTGCCGGACGCCTATCTGTCGGTGGTGGAGGCCTTACGTCATGGCAGCCTGGCCAACAACGTTCGGGCCAACATCCGATGGATTCCCGCCGAAGACATGGACGGGCTGTTCGCCGGCTCTCACCTGGAGGAGTTGGACGGAATCCTGGTACCGGGCGGATTCGGTATACGAGGTATCGAGGGCAAGATACGGGCCATCAACCATGCCCGTACCAACCAGATCCCCTTCCTCGGCCTTTGCCTGGGCCTGCAGGCGGCGGTGATCGAATTCGCCCGTAACGAGCTCGGCCTCCGAGAGGCACACAGTACCGAGTTCAGCCCCATGACCCCCCATCCGGTTATCGACCTTATGGAACGACAGCAGGGCATCTCGGAAAAGGGCGGAACCATGAGGTTGGGCGTGTATCCGGCTCGACTTAGGGAGGGAACCCTGGCCCGCCGTCTCTACGGGGCCGAGCTTATCTACGAGCGCCATAGACATCGTTACGAGGTCAACAACCGCTACCGGGAAGACTTGGAGAAGGGCGGGATGACCTTGTCCGGCACCTCGCCTGACGATCAGCTGGTGGAGTTCATCGAGCTGTCCTCCCATCCCTATTTCATCGCCACCCAGGCCCATCCGGAACTGAAGTCCCGCCCCTTGGATCCTCATCCGCTGTTCATAGGCTTTGTGGCGGCCTCCAGTCGCTACCGAAGCGACCGTCAGGAACAGGAAAGGCTGGATACCCACAGCCCGTCACCCGCCCAACGGGAACACCGCTAGAGGGATCTCTAATCGGAAGCCTTCTTTGGGGAACCTCTCGTGGTGCAAGGTAGCTACCGCACCTAAGAGGATCACCCCTTTAGAGTTCTGATTATGCCGGATGAGTTGAGAACCGACCCGGCCAGGCTGAGATCGGATATCCATAGTACGGGGGCTTTATGGGGCCTTATGAAGGAGTATCTGGTCATCCTGGGGATCGAACGAGGCCTAAGAGAGAACACCGTCTTCGCCTATCGCCGTGACCTGGAGGAATACCTTATTTTTCTGAAGGGTCGCCCCCCGACCCCGGCCCTGGTGGATAAGTTCCTGGTCGAGCTGCACCGAAAGGGCCGTGCTTCTACCACGATTGCTCGCAAACTGGCTGCCTTGCGAGGCTTCCACCGGCACCTTATTGCCGAGGGTAAAGCCGAAGACGATCCCACCCGACTAACCGAAACCCCCAGAAGCCGGATGACCCTCCCCAAGGCATTGGATGTGCACGAAGCGGTCCGGCTGGTCGAAACCCCACCCACCGACACCCCGCTGGGACGGCGGGACCGGGCGCTGCTGGAAACCCTCTACGGTTCGGCGGTTCGGGTGAGCGAGCTGGTCGCCCTTAACCTGACCGACCTTGATCTGGACACTGCCGGCACCATCGTCACCGGCAAAGGCGGGCGGCAACGACTGGTGCTGTTGGGGAAACCGGCGGTGCAGGCGATCCGAACCTATCTGCCGGACCGGCTGGATTTATGCGGGGAGAGAAGGGATCACGACATTCTTTATGTCAACGCCAGAGGTGCACCACTTACCCGCCAGGGCGTGTTCGGCATCGTTCGTAAGCACGCCATCGCCGCCGGGATTCCCTGCTCCCGCATCTCTCCTCACGTGCTCCGTCATTCGGCAGCCACCCATATGGTGGAGGGAGGGGCTGATCTGCGTACCGTGCAGCAGTTCTTAGGGCATGCCGGTATTTCCACCACCCAGGTCTACACCCGCATGTCGCTCCAGCATCTTCAGGAGGTCTACGTTGAATCCCACCCTCGGGCGTTAAGAGGGTAACTTGACCGATTTCCTGCATCTGGTGAAGCGGTTCTGGGACGTAACCCTGGCCGCCCGTCTTTCCCCGAGAGAGCAGGCCGAGGTAGCCGAACTTCTTAACCCCGGCGAGGAGACCAACCTGTTCTGGGATCAACCTCCCTCCGATCAGAGACACGGCCTGGTAGCCGCACGGGAGGTTAAAGCAGCCCATCCTCAGAGAGACGATCTGGCCAGAAGCGCCCTTCTCCATGACATAGGGAAACGTCATGCCCGACTGGGACCGATCGGAAGGTCGCTGGCTACCCTGCTCGGACAATTCGGTTGGACTCCTTCCACCCGTTACGCCACCTACCTGGATCACGGCCCGATCGCCGCCCGGGAATTGGAAGAAGCCGGAGTCGAACCTTTGGTAGTGGAGTACGCCCGGCATCATCATGGAGAGCGGCCCAACCTCATCTCACCCGAAGACTGGGAACTCCTCCAAACCGCCGACCGGGCTTCTTCCTAAGGTTCTCAGAAACCGCTTCTAACCAGGTAAAACACTACGAGAACGCGAAAAAAGCCACACCTCACCCGGCTACGCCGGGTCCCCGCCCCCGCCTCACACCACCTGATTCGGAGCGTGGTCAGCCATGCCCGGACTGAAGCCGGGAGACTGCGGTTCGGCTGTCGCTCCATACAAATATGTTCCCTCAACTGCCGGGGATCCGATCGGGATACCATTCCTCTAACCCGGCCTTCGGTGCTTGGCAACCCACTACGTATCATGGAACACCGACAAATTCAACCCCCTTATTTGAGAACGCGAAAAAACGCTTCCCAAGCAGCTCAAAATCACCTCAAAGGGGAGTTCGTTGGGGCTTCGGTTGGAGTACCTCGAAAGGCCGATTCAAGAAGGTTTCCCGAAGACAAACCCGGGCCAAGTTCCCGAACGCATCAAAGGGTTTTCGCGTTCCCTTTCCGGCCAGGGGTATGGTGTGTCGATCGGTTCTCGAATGAACCCTTTTCGAACGCCTACCATTAAACCTTCTAAGTCCGATATAAGGTAGGAGGGTGCTGAAAAATGTCCAATTGGCCCGCCGGCAGGAAACGAAATCCCAGTTAGATGAAAATTGTGGGCCAAGCCTCCCCATCTTTTTCAGCACCCTCCTAGACCTCCAATGAGCTATCAGGTCGCCACCCCGGTTTTCAACGGCCCGATCGATCTTCTTCTTCAGCTAGTGAGCCGCCGCCACGTTGACGTAATGGAGGTCAGCCTGTCGGCCATCATCGAAGAGTTTTTCTCCCTGACCGAATCCGACCACACCGACCTCAACCTTTCTTCCGAGTTTGTCCTGATCGCGGCGATGCTTATCCACCTGAAAACCCGTTTTCTATTTCCCGAACCCGAGGCCGTGGACCTCGAGGAGGAGATGGCTCTGCTCGACCGGCGCGACCGACTGCTGGCCCGCCTGCTGAGCTTCCTGACCTACCAGGATGTTGCCTCCGTCTTCCAACATAGGCTTCAGCACGGCAGTCGGTACGTCGGGCGCTCCTACGGCATCGACATCGAACTCGACATCGAGTCGGCCCCCATCCTCCCCGCAACGGTCACACCGGACCGGCTGGCCGAGATCATGGCCGACCTCACCGCCTGGGAAACCCAAGAGGCCGCCCTGGTTATGGATCACCTTGATTTCGACCTTCCGTCCGTGGAGGACGCCATGGCCGATGTACGGGTCAGGATTGCAGATGCCCTGGAAACCACCTTCGAGGAGCTGGTGGCGCACTGTCTCAACCGTACGGAAGTGGTGGCCTACTTTCTGGCGGTTCTGGAGCTGGTCCGCTGGGGGCTGGTTTCGGTTAGACAAGAAGACCTGGATCGCATCGCCGTCAGCCCGCCGAGAGAAGACGAACCGGTCCCTTCACAGGAGATATGAAGTTTTGAACCCCTCTGCCGCCTTGGAGTCCATCCTGTTCGTCGCCGAAACCCCGATTTCGGAGTCCGACCTGGCCCAGGTTTTGGAGATACCGCTCGTCGACGTCAAGGGCCTGCTTTCCGGCTTGGCGGAGACACTAGAGGCAAACGATCGGGGTATTGTCCTGCGCCAGGCCGCCGGGGGTTGGCGCCTCTACACCAAACCGGAGGCCCTGCCCTACCTGGAGCGATTCGCCCCCTCCGCATCCGCCTCCGGGATATCTTCCGCCGCTCTCGAGGTACTGACGATCGTGGCCTACCGTCAACCGGTCACCCGCAGCCAGCTGGCCGAGCTGCGAGGGGTGGACTCCTCCTCGGCGGTCCGCACCCTGGTGCGTAAGGGCCTGGTCGTAGAGAACGGGCGGCTGCCCATCCCTGGCAACCCACGAATCTACGGCACCACCGATCGATTCCTTGAAGCAATGGGTATGGCCTCCTTATCCGATCTTCCACCTCTCACCGATCACCTACCCGGCCCGGAGGCGGCGGAGAAGCTGGACCAACGCCTTTCCAGGTCGGATGCAACCGACGAATAGCGGCGAGCGCCTGCAGAAGGTGATCGCCCGGAGCGGGCTGACCTCCCGACGAAGGGCCGATGCCATGATCCTGTCCGGTCGGGTATCCGTAAACGGCCAAACCGCCCCACCCGGTCTTCGGGTTAACCCCTCCCAAGACCAAATTTTGGTGGACGGGGTTCACCTTCCGGTCGATCCCGACCAGGTCTATTACCTGCTGAATAAGCCGCCAGGGGTTATCAGTACTACCTATGACGGCCCCGGAAGAAAGACCGTGGTTGATCTGGTCCCCGTCCATCCCAAGGTCTTTCCGGTCGGGCGGCTGGATGCCGAATCTACCGGTTTGCTGATCCTGACCAACGACGGCCCCTTCGCCAACCAGGTCACCCACCCCCGCCATGGCGTGAACAAAATATACGAGGTGCTGGTCAAAGGGGTGGTTTCGCCGTCCGGCCTGGCTCGACTACGGCAAGGGGTGGAGCTGGAAGACGGGCCGGCCGTACCGGTGAAGATACGGATCATCGACACTTCCGGGAACACCACCCATCTGGAGTTGACCATGTCGGAAGGCCGCAACAGGGAGGTTCGGCGACTCTGCGACGCGGTAGGGTTCCCCGTAACCGACCTTCATCGGGTGGCGATCGGTCCGTTACGAGACCGAACCCTCAAGACGGGCAGTTGGCGAAATCTGAAAATAGACGAGGTGCGGGCCTTCTACAAGCATTCGGCTCGTGGGAGGCGGCCTGCCAGGAGGGGAAGATGAATACCTACCCGGTTGTTCCCCGTCCGGTCAAAAACAGTGCGGTGCGGCCGCCGGGCTCCAAAAGTATCACCAATCGGGCTCTGATCTCCTCCGCCCTGGCCGCCGGAAGGTCCGAACTTATCGACCCTTTGATCAGCGACGACACCCGCGCCATGATGGGCTGTCTAAGGGAACTGGGTGTAAGGATATCCGTAACCGACCGGAGCATTACCGTGGAATCGGCTGGCCTGCTCCGAGGCGGCACAGACCTTGACGCCGGTGCGTCCGGAACCACCGCCCGATTTATCACCGCCGCCGCCACCCTGGCCGACAGCCCCAGCCGGATAGACGGAACCCCGCGAATGCGGGAACGCCCGATCGGCCCTCTGGTGGCGGCTCTCCGGGCACTGGGGGCGGGGATTGAAGCCGATCGGAACGGGGCATACCCGCCGGTCCGGGTGGAAGGCGGAGGGTTGGTCGGGGGCCGGGTCACCATCGACGGGAGCCTGTCCAGCCAGTTTGTCTCGGCGGTGCTGCTCAGCTCTCCGCAAGCGGAAACGGATGTGGTTCTGGACCTGGCGGAAGGCACGGTATCGCGGCCCTACCTGGACACCACCTTGGAGGTCATGACTGCCTTCGGTGCCGACGCCCGCTGGATAGATTCTGGCACCATAGTCGTGGCGCCTACCGGATACCGACCCACCCGCTTCAAGGTAGAGGCCGACGCCTCGGCGGCTGTTTACCCGTGGGTGGCCGCCGCTATCACCGGTGCAACCATCACGGTTACGGGTATCCCGTCCGACAGCTCCCAAGCCGACCTGGAAGCGCTTACCACCCTCCGACGGATGGGATGCACCATCACCTCCACCTCAAAAGGCATTTCGGTGACCGGCCCCGACCAACCGATGGGAGTAGAGGCGGACCTTAACGACTGCCCGGATGCTTCCCTGGCCCTGGCGGTGGTAGCGGCTTTCGCCTCCTCCGGATCACGATTCACCAACCTCGCCAACCTCCGGGTTAAGGAAACCGACCGGCTGGCCGCCTTGGAAGCCGAGCTGACCAGGCTGGGTGCGGTAGTCGAGACCGGACCGGATTGGATATCGATCCGGCCTGGTCGCCCTCGCCCGGCCCTGATCCGCACCTACGACGACCATCGGATGGCCATGTCGTTTGCCATCGCCGGTCTGGTCCAGCCCGGAATTGTGATCGAAGACCCGGCCTGTGTAACCAAAACCTGGCCTGGGTTTTTTGACATGCTGGAGAGCCTATGACCGCCCCGACCTGGGAAAGGTGGGTGGTGGCGATCGACGGTCCCGGCGGAGTAGGCAAGTCCACCGTGGCCAGGGGAGTGGCCCAAGCCCTCGGCTACGAAAGCCTGGATTCGGGTGCCTTTTATAGGGCGGCCACCTTGCTGATCAAGCTTCATCGAATCGATCCCGAGGACGAAGCGGCGGTGATGGTGACCCTGGCCGGTGCCGACCTTGCCTACCGTGACGGAACCATTTTCCTGGAAGGGGTGGACGTAGGCCGGGCCATCCGCACGGTGGCCATAACCACGGCCACTTCCCCTCTGGCCGCTCTCCCCGGCGTCCGGCTGCTGGTGGTGAAGCGCCTCCGTAGGTGGGTGGCCGAGCGGGAAGGTCGAGTGGTGGTGGAAGGACGCGACATGGGGACGGTGGTCTTCCCCGCCTCGGAACTCAAAATCTATCTGGATGCCGACCCCGAGATACGAGCCGCTCGCCGCGCCGGTGAAACCCGGGCCACCGTTCGGGAGGTGGCCGCCAGGCTGAAGAATCGCGACCGCCAGGACTCCACCAGAACTTTGTCCCCGCTGGCCGCCGCCGATGATGCCCACCGTATCGACACCACCACGCTCAATGCCGACCAGGTCATCGCCAGGGTTCTGTCTTTCCGAGCCGGGTAAGCACTAATACAAGGGGTGTTTCCCCTCGTTATCGGACTTTCCCAACGAACTTAGGCTTAAGAAGTACACAAATCGGTGCCTTGAACCTAAGGTTCAGGGGGAGCGTAATCTCACTACGAACCTTAAGGTTCGGGAAAGGGCCGGCCTGGGCTGTGGCTTCGAAACCTCTGGTAGCGGTGGTGGGGCGACCCAACGTGGGTAAGTCGACACTGGTCAACCGTTTTGTAGGTGGCCGGGCCGCGGTCGTGCAGGAAAGGCCGGGGGTAACCCGTGACCGGCGGGAGTTCACCGCCCAATGGAACAACCGGGATTTCGTAGTAGTCGACACCGGCGGTTGGCAGCTGGGCAAGGACGCCTATCTGGTAGAAGACATCTGCGCACAGGCGGAGACGGCTATCGCGACTGCCGACCTGATCGTGTTCGTGGTTGACGTCACCGGCGATATCACCTCCGACGATGCTGCCATCGCCCGTCTGCTCCGGCCCGAGCAGGATAGGGTCATCGTGGCGGCGAACAAGGCCGACAACGACTCCTTGGGAAGGGAGATCGGGTCTTTCGCCGGGCTGGGTCTGGGTGAGGCGTTGCCGGTTTCGGCTATCCACGGCCACGGGGTAGCCGAGCTGCTGGATGAATTGGTGGGTAGGTTTCCTGAAGTGGTCGGACTACCTGGTCAAGACCATGACCAGCCGCCCGAGATAGCCATCATCGGTCGACCCAACGTGGGGAAGTCCACCTTGCTGAACCGGCTGGTAGGGGAGAACCGGGTAGTGGTCTCGCCGGTACCCGGCACCACCCGCGATCCGATCGACGTGGAAATCCGGTTAGGGGACGCCACCTATAGGCTTATCGACACCGCCGGGATGCGCCGCAAACCCAAAATTTCCGAAGACGTAGAGTTCTTCTCGGTTCTCCGGGCCCGTGAAGCCCTCCAGCGAGCCCAGGCCGGGCTTCTGCTGATCGACACCCTCGACGGGGTAACCCAACAGGATCAACGAATAGCAGAGCTGGCCGCCAGGTCGGGAGCTTCTTTGATACTGGTGTTGAACAAATGGGACGCAGCCGACCTCGAACAAAAAGAGTTCACTACCGGCTCGCTCGGGGCCAGGCTGGGTTTTGCCGCCTGGGCACCGGTCATCCGGATATCCGCCCTCACCGGTGCCCGCCTGCATCGGCTGGGTCCGGCCTTGGAAACGGTGCTCACCAACCGGGCTCGGCGGATTCCAACGGGCAAACTCAACCAGCTCATCAACACCTTCGCCGCTCAGCATCCGCCTCCGGTCCGCAAAGGTCGCCGCCCTAAAATCCGCTTCGTCGCCCAATCCCGATCGGCTCCTCCCACCTTCGTGCTATTCGTCGGCGGCGGAAAAATAGACCAAACATATCTGCGCTTTCTGGAAGGACGGCTTCGCCAGGAATACGACTTCATGGGAACCCCGGTCCGGATGGTGGTACGGCGCGGTTCGGGCAAATAATCCGGTGGGTATGACCGTGCCGAGCCCACCCGACGGAAGCAGCCCGCCTCCGGGTGCACCGCTCAGCTTCAAGGTGATGGTCGGGCTGGCGGTACTATATCTGGGCTGGCGGCTGGTACAGGGAGTGGTCGCCTTCTTCCAGTGGGTTTTCCGCTAGGAGTACATGGTCGGGCTGGCGGGATTTGAACCCACGACCTCTTGACCCCCAGTCAAGCGCGCTACCAAGCTGCGCCACAGCCCGTTGTTCAACCCCAACTTTAACACCAACCACACCGACCTATCCTTCCTTTGGATAAACCGGTGAACCAACCCATTCTGCTAGCTTGCCGGATACCCTCGTTAAAGGGAGCGATGGTTTGACCGACAGAAACCCCTTGGAGATAACCGAACCCGATGCCGGGCTTTGGACCTGGCCCAACCTGATCTCCCTGTTAAGAATCCTTGCTTTACCGGTCTTTCTTTGGATACTGCTCGAGGCCGATAATCCCTTCCTGGCTGCGGTTCTTCTCGGCCTCATCGCGGTAACCGACCTGTTTGACGGGATGCTGGCCCGTCGACTCGATCAGGTGTCGGAAATCGGCAAGATGTTGGACCCGGTGGCGGACCGACTGGTGGTACTCGCCGGGGTGATCGGGGGGATGCTGGCCGGTTTGGTTCCGATTTGGTTGGGAATCTCGCTGCTGGCCAGGGAAGCCATTATCGCTCCCACCACTATTTTTTATCTGATACGCCACCGCATCCGGGTACCGGTTCGCAAGATGGGTAAAACCGCTACCGCCCTGATCTTTTTTGCGGTGCCCTTCTTCTATCTGACCGGCACCGACTTTTTCCCGATCTTCTGGGAGGTGTTGGCCACCCTCCTTGGGGTGCTGGGTTTAACCCTCTACCTCATAGTTACCTGGCAATACCTGGTAGATCTCCGTCAAAAAACCCCTACCCTTAACTAAAACCTTTAACTACACTCCCCAAATATGTCTGATCCAGATCCTCGCCCACCCGAAGAAGAACGAGCCGACAACAAACCGCCCGACAACGGATTCTCAACCGACGACACCACCGAGATCCTGATCCCCTTCGACGATCAGGGTCGTCCTATCCCGACGGCGGAAAGTCCCAAGGATAAGGGACCCCACTACCAGCTGATGGTCCGAACCGGTGCCCAAGCCGGGCGGTCCTGGTCTCTACCCAGGGGCCATTCCCGGGTGGGACGACTTCCCTACAACGACATAACGCTCGACCATATCACCGTTTCCCGCCGACATTGCCGGATCACGGTCACCACCGAAGGAGTCTCCCTCACCGATCTGGGATCCACCAACGGCACCTACGTAAATGGTTCCCTGGCAGAGAGATCCCTCCTGATCGACGGTGACGAGTTGATGATCGGAACCTTCCGGTTGCTGCTGGTTCAGAGGCAATGACCGATCATCCGGTCTATACCATCGGCAAGGTAAGGGAGATCCTTAAAGAGGAGTTCGCAGAACTGAGTACCTCCAAAATTCGTTTTTTGGAATCCAATGGTCTGATCCACCCGGGTAGGTCATCCTCCGGCTATCGGCAATATCAACCTTCCGACATCGATCGCCTCCGCTACATCCTGAGAAGGCAGCGTGACTTTTTCCTGCCGCTCAAGGTGATCAAACGGGAATTGACCAAGATCGAACAAAACGAAACCGGCGGTTTGGTCGGATCCGACCCGGACAACGGAGGGCTTCCTGACCTATCGGATGAGAAATTCGACCTCAAGGAGCTGGCCCGACGCTCCGGCCTATCCCTTTCCCAGGTCAGTCTGCTCGACCAACACGGGCTATTCCTATCGGATGGGTCGGACGGTGACCGGGAATACAGCACGATGGATGTGGTGATCGCCCGACAAAGCGGGGTTCTGCTGGAAGAGGGTCTGGAGCCCCGACATATTCGCCAGGTTCGACATGCGGCCTCCCGCCAGGCGGAGATGCTGAACCGACTCACCCTCGCTCTTCGCCTGAGCCGCAATCCGGCCGGCCGGCGTCAGGCCCGCGAAACTCTCAAGCGGGGGGCGGAGGCGATCCGATCTCTTCACCAATCCTTCCTTGATGCGGAGGTGAAGTCCCTCCTCGACCCGGATTGACCCGCGCCATGCGGACTATCCGTGCCGGGGTAATTCCGGCGGTGATAGTTCTGTCAGCCCTGTTGGGAGCGGCCCTTCCAGGAGATGCGCAGCTATGGAACGTGCCCAACCTGGTCGCTCCGGAACCGCCGGAAATCAGCGCCGAGGCTTGGATACTCTACGACGACACCTACGGGCAGGTACTGGCCGAAAATCAGGCCGATCAGCGTAGATCGATAGCCTCTACCACCAAGATCCTCACCGCAATGGTGGTACTGGAAAACTCTCGGCCGGATGAACCGGTCACGATCACGAACCAGGCCGCCTCGATAGGAGAATCGGAGATCGGGCTGGTGGGAGGAGAAAATCCCTGGAGGGTAGAAGAACTACTGGCGGCGCTGATGCTCAGGAGCGCCAACGACGCCGCTGTTGCACTGGCCCAGCATGTGGGAGGTTCGGTGAGCGGGTTCTCCGAGATGATGAACCGCAGAACCGCCGAACTCGGCCTGACCAACTCCAACTTCACCAACCCGCACGGCTTGGACGAACCGGAGCACTACAGCACCGCCCGCGACCTCTTAACCATCTCCAGGGCGGCCATGGAGAACCCTTATTTCACCCACATAATCAGCATTAGAAGCTTCAGCCTTCCCCCCACCCCCGACGGAACCCCTCGGCTTATAGTCAATCGCAACGACCTGCTTGCCACCTATCCGGGTACTTTGGGGATTAAAACCGGCTACACCGGCCAAGCCCTTCAAACCCTTTCCGCCGTGGCCGAGCGCCAGGGGCGACGCATCTACGCCGTGGTGCTGGGCTCCAATCAACATTTCGAAGATGTGGCACGGCTATTCGACTACGCCTTTGCGAACTTCTCGCCGCTGACCTTGGTGCCGGTTACCTCCGACCGGAAGCGTCCGCTGGCAGGAGGCATTGCCATCACGCCGGGGACAGACTTTCAAGTTTTTATTGAACCTATACCTTCCGTTCAACCTGAAACTTCGCCCCCGGCTACTACCGCCCACTTGAACGAGGAAACCGTTACCGAATCAACCGTATCTACGGTCGAGGTCGGCGAGATAGAAACGACCACCACGGTAACGGTGCCTGAACCTGCCGCCGGTACACCAAGCTCTGTGCCCCGCCTCATCCGCAGCATAGAGTTACCCGGGATCGGTGATTCCCTATTCTGGCTAGGTAACTATTGGCGATGGTTTAACAGATGATCGCAACCGAGGTGATCACCCCGAAATCCCTGGCGGAGAGAAACATCGAGTTGGCCAAGCAAATAGCCGAGGACTACCGAGGTCTTCGTCCGGTACTGGTGTGCGTAATGTCGGGTTCGTTGCCGTTTTTGGCGGACCTGACCCGACAGATGAAGATCGAATGCGAAACCGACTTCATCAAGCTGACCAAATATGGGGAGGGGAGCGAAGTCCGCCTGACCATGGACACCGCCACCAACCTGCACCGCCGTCATGTGCTGATCGTCAAAGGCATCGTGGACACCGGGTTTACCACCCGTCTGCTTCAGAGCATGCTGGGAGAACGAAACTGTGCCAGCCTGCGGACCGTAACCCTGCTCGACCGGGCCAATAGCCGGATACTGGACGTCCCGATCGAATACCGCGGCTTTGAGGTCGGAGAGGAGTTCCTGGTTGGATACGGTTTGGACTGGAACGGCACCCTCCGCAACCTGCCCTCCATATGGGCAATACTTGACATGGCCGGTTTCGCCTCCGACCCGCACGCCATCACAAATCCGATGGATAGTGATTAGGCTCGCGTTATGGAAGAAACCGTTCCGATGGATCTGGTCGGGGTACGGATCGAATACCCGACCAACCAACCCATCGTCTTGCTGCGCGAATCTCACGGTACCCGCTACCTGGCCATCTGGATCGGTGCCGCCGAAGCCACCGCCATCGCCTACGCGCTCGAAGGGGTGAACCCACATCGTCCGTTCACCCACGACCTGCTTCGTATCGCCACCGAACTCCTGGGCGGAGAAGTGACCCGGGTGACCGTTACCGAACTACGCGAAAGTGTCTACTACGCCGACCTGGTGATCACCCAGAACGAAAAAGCCATCCATGTCAGCTCCCGCCCTTCCGATGCCATAGCCTTGGCCGCCCGGACCGGAGCACCGGTTTTCGCCTCCATAGACGTCCTGGACGAGGCCGGGATTGAGATCAAAGACGACCAGGAAGAAGCGGAAGTGGAGGCCTTCCGTGAGTTCTTGGAGGACCTTTCCCCCGAAGACTTTCAGTCCGGTTCCTGACCCCCCGCCTCCGGGTTCCCGCCGAAATCGCGGCGGATTCCGGACAAAAAAGCCTTGAAATCGGCCCCAAGCCGTCTAGGGTAGTTCTCGCAAGCAGATAATTACCCGACTGTAAGTACCGGCTCCAGAAGTTTCGGTATCGGGCGGGTAGGCGGTTTAGCAGCGAAACCCGAATCAACGATAGGAGTCAGGGCCTAGGCATGGACCAGGAGAAACTTTCCGAAGAATCTCCCACCGAGGTAGACGGCTATCGAGCACCTCAGGTCTGCAAACTGGTCGGCATCACCTATCGCCAGCTCGACTACTGGGACCGTACCGGCCTGCTTAGGCCTTCCCTGAAAAAAGCCGAGGGGTCAGGAACCCAGCGCCTCTACACCTTCTCAGACGTAGTGCAGCTTCGGGTCATCAAGCGTCTGCTCGACACCGGACTTGATCTCCGCAAGGTGCGCATGACGGTAGATTGGTTACGAGAAAACGTTCATATCGACCAGCCTCTGTGGGAGACCAGCCTGCTGAGCGACGGCTCCAACCTCTGGATCAGCCTGGACGACGAGGACACCCAGGAGTTTCTCATGGACGCCCTAAGTCGGGGTCAGGGGGTTTTCGCTATAACGGTGGGGAAGATCCAGCGCGATCTGGAAGGGGAGCTGCTGGAATTCGCCAAGAAGGCGGTGCAGGCCCCACTCCCTTTAGCTGAGGAACTGAGCCAGGAACCGTTCGAGGGGTTCCGGTGAGAGGTCGGCAACCTAACCCACCTGTAAAACAATCCGCTACCAGGACGGCCATCCTCTGACCATTCTCGATCCAAGCCCGGTCGGTACCTCCCCGCCTGTGGTAGACTTTGCTCATCAAAGCGAGTCCGAGTTCTCCCGTCTGCTCGACTTCTACCAAATACGCTGGGAATACGAACCGGAATCGTTCCCCATCGAATGGGACGAGGAGGGTCGGGTGATCCAAAGCTTCACCCCTGATTTCTACCTTCCGGACGATGGCACATACATCGAGATCACCACCATGAAACAGAGCCTGGTCAACCGTAAAAACCGCAAGGTTCGTCTGTTCCGATACCACTATCCCGAGCTGTCTGTCAAGCTTCTATATCGGCGGGACTACTACCATCTGGTGCTCAAATACGGGCTGGACATCGGACCGCTACCCGACCCTGAACTTTTACCAAAACCTAAACCTGGATCCCCTAAGGTTCTAAAGCTCCCGACCCAGGGGTAGTTAGGCGATCGTCCGGCGAATGTAAACTGGCCGGACACACCGAACTTCCGGTCACCATTGTTTCTCACCCAATGATCAGCCCGCCCTACACCCACCTGGATATAGTCACCACCCGCCGTGGGGTGACCGAATTGCGCCGCCGCTGGGAAGCCGTCGACCCGTGGGCGTCCCTTTTGATCATCCACGGCCTCGGGGAGCACTCCGGTCGACATCATCTGGTCGGAGCACGGCTGGCTGCCGCCGGAATCGATACCCGGGCGTTTGACCTGGAAGGCTTCGGGGGGTCGGGTGGCAACCGCGCCGACCAAACCGTCTGGTCGTTTTATCTTGACCAGATCATGGACAACCTGGCCTCCCTCTTCCATCAGAACCTTCCGGTAGTGGTTCTGGGCCACTCTATGGGCGGTCTGCTGGCCCTTGATTACGCGCTATCCCGTCATCGCCAACCCGACCTCTTAGTGCTTAACGCGCCGGCCACCGACGCCGTGGTTCCCGCCTGGAAACGAAAGTACGGGCCGATCCTGGCCCAGGTTTTGCCCACTCTTAGTCTGTCCAATCCGTTCGACCTATATCAGATTTTTAAAGATCCCGCCGTAGCCGCCGACTACATCAAAGACCCCCTGAGTCAGTCCCGAACCACAGTCCGGCTCGGCACCCATATGCTCGGGGCGATGAAACGGGTCAACTCATCCCTCCATCGGTTCACCACCCCTTGCCTCCTAACCCATGGGGAAGACGACACGCTCATTCCGCCGTATATGAGCCTCAAGCTGGGTCAACTACCCAACGTGGAACGCCGGGTTTATCAGCGAATCCGCCATGCCTCCCTACAGGAAAGGGAGGGCGGTGTAATAGTGGAAGACATCGTGGCATGGATCCGGGATCGGGTCGGCCTCTAGAACCGGACACCGGTAGTTCTTTTCTACCCGGACTGTTAGGACCGAGCCGGGTTAAGGGGATAATGCTGGTGGCCACGGCCGGAGCCCTCTGGAGCACTTTGGGCCTGGGAGTGCGGATAATGGACTCCTCCACCCCCTGGCAGATACTCTTCTATCGGGCGGTACCGCAGCTCGTTTTCATCACCATCTGGGTGGCTATGCGCCGAGGCCACAACCTGGTCCGGTCTTTCACCGACATCGGCCTGAACGGGGTTCTGGCCGGAGCCTGCGTCTCTATGTCTTCGATAGCCTTCGTCAACGCCCTCACCCTGATCACTGTGGCAGAGGCCATGTTCATATTCAGCATGGCACCAATTCTGGCGGGCCTGCTGGGATGGCTGGTGTTGCGAGAGCCGATCACCCGGATCACCTGGGTGGCAATGGGCCTGGTAATGGTCGGGATCGGGATAATGAACGGCCCCGGACACGCCGAGGGCCTTTCGATCGGGACGTTTCTCGCCTTCATAGGGGCATCCGGTTTCGCCGGGTTTACCGTACTTCAGCGCCGCCGACCTAACATCGACATGTTGCCCGCCGTGGCCGTATCGGGCCTGATCACGATGGCAACCATCGGATGGAAGACAGTCGGGGTACCCGTCCCCGACCTGACCGACCTGCTGGTCGCCCTATGGCTGGGTGGGGTAGCCCTGGCGGGAGGCCTGGCCCTCTACACGATAGGGGCACGCCAGGTACGATCCGCCGAATCGGTCGTAATTTCCATGACTGAAATCATCCTCGGCCCGGTCTGGGTGTGGTGGCTACTAGACGAAACCGTAACCTTCGCCATACTGTCAGGCGGAGCCGTAGTAGCAAGCGGGGTAGTTATCCAAGCCCTCCTAAACAAACCCACCCCACCAGACCCCAGCCCGACACTCTAGCTGTACTAACTGGAGTGGTCAGCTACGAACCTACATTCCCGCCCCAGGATGGGGTTCCTTTCAATAGGCAATAGGTGGGAGGCCTATGCCAGAGGAACTGTAATACTGCATTAATCAATCTGGATTGCCATTACCATTATGCATACCGTAGCTAACATGATATAATAAGTTTGTGATCAATAACAATGGCATCCAAAAAAATACTAGTTATCAATCTTGTGAATTCGCTGCTCTTTATTTAGAGTCCATAGAAATACGTAATTTTCGCGGGATCGAAGAGTGCCGGATGACGTTCGAGAGTGACCTGACCGTGTTGGTTGGGCCGAACAACATCGGAAAGTCACGGGTCATGAGAGCATTGTCTCTCGCCCTCGGCACCGCCTCAGCCAGTCGGGATGACTTCACGGTGGGTAAGAACCTTAACCCTCTGATTGACGTAGTGTTCGCTCCCTCCGAACCTCCAAGCGCCAGTGGCGAGGAGACTTTCGACGAACGTCTGCGCGGCCGTCTTAGAGACGCGATTGCCCTGGTCACAAGCGAACCGGATCGCGAACGCTTGGCGTGGCGAACCCGCATCCGGCGATCGCTCGAAGGCCACGGGGCACGCATCGAGCATCTTCGGCTGACCTATAACGAAGGCAAGGGTCGCTGGAGTGCTCCCCTGGAGCATGCAGCTGCACACGAGGTGAGATCTGTAATAGCTGCGGATTTGGTGAACACCGGACGAGACCTCGCTGGAGAGATGAGAAGACCAGGGTCGCCCATCAGGCAGGTGCTCTACGACTTGGACATCAGAGAAGACGAGCGCGCTCTGATCGAGAACGATCTCTCTTCTCTGAGCTCGATGATCGTAACTGCAAGCGGCTCGCTGGCGGCCGTTCGGGATTCGCTCGCAACGCTTGATGAATCGGTGGGAGGCGTGGGCGCTCCAAGCCTTCAGCCGCTTCCGATACGCTTGGAGGAGATGTCGAGATCTATGTCGATTGAACTCGACGCCGGGGCTGGACCGCTGCCCATGCGAATGCAGGGTGCCGGTGCACGGAGCCTCGCCTCGCTACAGGTTCAGGGCGTTCTATATGATCGGCGTCTCGGCCGCGACGGTGATGCGCCCGCACCTCACCCGGTGAGCCTTATTGAGGAGCCGGAAGCCCATCTCCATCCACAAGCCCATTTCGAGTTGCCAAGCCTGCTGACGCGAATCCGTGGCCAGGTGATCGTTACGACACATTCCTCACACCTCGTGTCAGAAGCGAGTCCAAGATCCCTGCGATTGCTGCGAAACGACAGCGGTCTCGTCCAGGCGATCGACCTTCACGTGACTGGCGAGCAAGCACCAGACCGTTCCCGAAGGCCGAGCCTGCATAAAACGGAAATGGAGAAGATCCGCAGGACGGTGGAGAGACCCTTCGGTGAGCTGGTCTTTGCGTCCGCCGTAGTCTTGGGTGACGGCGCAACAGAACGCGCTCTTATTCCAGCCTTGGCCCGACATTGTTATGGCTCCAGAGCGCAGGGACTCTGTGTAGTTGACCCGGGGAGCATGGGGGCCGGCTTAGCCGCCGCGGTACTTAAATTCGCCAATCTGGTGGGGCTTCCCTGGCTGCTGTTCGCCGATTCCGATGAGAAGGGGAGACGATCTGCCGAGAAACTCGTCCGTAGATACGGACGAGAAGGGGTGGATCATATTGTTTGGATCGGCACACCCGACGATGACGGCAGAGAAAAAGCAACCGAACACATGATGCTTAAATCTCATCTCAACCTGTGCCGAGATGTGTGTCTTGATCTGGGCTACGATGGTTCAGGAGGCGAGCGTTCACTTTTGAAATTCATGAAGAATCATAAGGGAACTATTGGTAGCCTCTTAGCGACAGAATTGATCAAATCGCATCCGTGGCAGACCGAGGCTGAGCAGTGGCCCGTTCCGCTCAGAGAACTGATGAACCGGCTGGGTACCATATTTCGTTAGGGAGACCGGAAAAGATGACTAATTTCTGCTTGACCACAAAACAGGAGCAAGCGGTTGCCAGTCGAGCACGTGCGCTCACCGTCGTCTCAGGACCTGGAACGGGCAAGACCGAGGTCGTAGCGCGGCGGATCGAGCGAATTCTCTATCAGTCGCCGCTTGAGGAGTTCAGAGTTTTGGCCCTCTCGTACACGGTACAGGTCGCTGACGGCCTAGAGGATCGGCTCGCCGGCCGCCTCGGAGACCTCCACCGACTGGTAGACGCCCACACTTTCTACGACTTCGCTCTCCGTGTCGTTCAGCACCACGGGACGCTGGTCGGGCTTCCGCTGGTGCCGAAGATACTCAGCCGAGACGAAGACCGGTGTGAACTCCTCGCGGCATGGCTCGATCGAGGAGGTTACAGACATCCGGCCGACCCGGTCGAGACCTTCCGCAGGTTGGACTTGGACCGAGCCCATGGCAAAGAGACCCGCCACATAGAAATTTGGCGGCGCGTCCTGGCCGAAGCCGGGGCGCTGGACTATCAGGCGATGCTCGAACGGGCCACCGAAGTGCTCTCGCTCAGGGGTGCCAGCCGGATCTACCGAGGTATATACAGGCACGTCGTGGTAGATGAGGCCCAGAATCTGACCAGGTCGCAGTACAGACTGCTCACTTCGCTCATCGGCCCTCCGGTGGGCACTCACCTCCCTGCCACGCTCGTGGGCGACGAGCGGCAGTCAATTGTCGACTTCGCCGGGGCAGACGACACCCTCATAAGCGCGTTCGAGCATCGGTATAGCGCGGAGCGAATCGAGTTGGACACCAACTTCCGATCCACTCAACGTATCAACCAAATCACTCGGAGGGTCGCTTCCGGGTTAAGCATTCCATCGGACACCTCCCGAGCCCATTACGAAGCCTGCGGCGAACTGCAGATCGCCGAGTTCGACTCTGAGGCCGACGAGGGAATCGGTGTCGCGTCTTGGATTGAGAGGCAACTCGACTGCGGACTACCGAAGGAGGCTGTCTTACCTGATGAACCCACTTCGGTTGCTCCCGAACAGATAGCAGTCCTCGGTCGCTCGGCCACAGCACTGATTCCTACCCGGGATGCCCTTGATAAGTTGGGAATAGTGCACGTTTCTGCCAGCACTGCCGATGCCTGGGTAACCAGCCTCCCTGCGCAAACAGTTTTGGGTTTCATAAGATTCAAGAATGCCCCCGACCATCTCTCCACCCGCCGGCACCTGGCACGTCTATGTGGCAAGAATCCCTATGAGGAGTGGGACGATGTGTCGGAGTTGTTCCGCCAAAGCCCGGATCCCTGCTTGGCAGAACTTGCCCGGATTGGAACGGTTTCTACTCCTCAAGAACTCGTTTCAGAACTGCATCAACTGGATATCAGGGATCCCGATTGGTTGGACGACATTCAACAGATCAGTGATTCCTTAACCTCATTTGTTGATCAAGTTCCAGTTGGCTTGCGGTCCTTTCCACAGTTTAAAAACCACATTGACCGATGCCAACGAGGTAACCCACTTGATCCCGGTGTGCGCTTGCTAACCGTACACAAGTCCCAGGGACACGAATTTAAGAGCGTAGCCGTGGTTGCTTGCAACGAAGGCCAGTTTCCGGATTTTCGAGCCAACACCCCCGAGGACAGAGAAGCAGAACGGCGCACCTTCTATGTTGCGGTCTCCAAGCCATCTCGATCCTTGCTTGTCACCCGCGCCCGCAAGCGCAGAACAAGAAACGGTACCTGCCACACCAATCCATCACCCTTCCTGGACTGGGTACGCGCCTAGCCCCCACAGCCATCCCGATCATTGAATTGGTCGGAACGCATTTCGTCGAGGTCT
Source organism: Acidimicrobiia bacterium (assembly GCA_009841075.1). Lineage (GTDB taxonomy): Bacteria > Actinomycetota > Acidimicrobiia > Spongiisociales > Spongiisociaceae > Spongiisocius. The sequence goes on from VXMP01000080.1 coordinate 61,552, forward strand.
CCATACCAACCTACGCCTTCCATCTCTAATTGGTCTTCTACGCTCATCTGGCCGCTCGCCAGGAGGCGCTCCAACGCAAAGTGAACCGTCTCCTGGTTGGTCGGTAATCCGAAATCACTCATGACGCGGGCGATCAGATCGTCCTCTATGTCAATGTTGATTCGAGACATTCCGCATAATTATGCACGATGGTTCGCCATTCCGCAGACGTTCTGGTAAACGCCTGGTGCGCCGGTGTCACTGGTCGGGTGTACCCTCAAACATTATGAGCGCGAATATCTCTATCCCGGATGGTGTAGTAATAGGTGATGGATTACATCAAACCTGAAGACCAGGCACGTATTCTGATTGACGGGAGCCTGACCGCTTGTGGCTGGGAAATACAGGACTATCGGTCCGCTGCGGTGGCAGCTGCCCCGGGCGTGGCGGTTCGTGAAGCCCGAACCGAAGCCGGACCTGCGGACTATGTGCTGTTCGTGGACGGACAGGCGGTGGGGGTCATCGAGGCCAAGAGGGAGGGCACTACACTCACCGGAGCCGAAACACAGACCAGCAAGTACCAGACCGCTTATCCGGAGAACTTACCTGCCTTCCGGGTAGATGGTGACCTGCCATTCGGATACGAGTCCACCGGAACGGAAACCCGCTTCACTTCCCTGCTCGACCCGGTACCCACCTCGCGGGGGGTGTTCGCTTTCCACCGGCCCGAGACGCTGGCCCGGTGGGTTAACGACTATGCGGACGGAAGCGGGGTATCCGGAATCCGTGGCGGGTTGCACCTGCTGCCCGAACTGGAGGAAACCGGTCTATGGCCCGCCCAGGCCCGAGCTATTCGTAATCTGGAGAAGTCTCTGCAGGACAATCGCCCTCGGGCGCTGATTCAGATGGCCACCGGCTCCGGCAAGACCTTCACCGCGGTGAACGTCTCCTATCGACTGCTCCGCCACGCGGGTGCCCAGAGGGTGCTTTTCCTGGTGGATCGGGCCAACCTGGGCCGCCAGACCATCACCGAGTTCGAGAAATTCGACACCCCAGACGACGGACGCAAGTTCACCGAGTTGTACAACGCCCGGATGCTGGACTCGTCCGACTTCCATATCGACCGCGAAGCAGCCACCAAGGTGCACGTGTCCACCATCCAGCGTATCTACTCCGTCCTCCGCGGCGAGCCGATCGACCAGGATCTGGACGAGCAGACCGGATTCGAGATCGCACCGGAGCGTCCGGTCGAGGTCACCTACAACGAGAAGCTGCCCATTGAGGCCTATGACCTGATCATTGTCGACGAGTGCCACCGTTCCATCTACGGGGTATGGCGGCAGGTTCTGGAGTACTTTGACGCCTTCCTCATCGGCCTGACCGCTACGCCCGGCAAACAGACCTTCGGCTTCTTCCACCAGAACCTGGTGATGGAATACAACCACGAGCAGGCGGTGGCCGACCGGGTGAACGTGGACTTCGACGTGTTTCGCATCCGCACCGAAGTCGGCGAGGAGGGCGGTACGGTGCCCGCCGGCTTCGTAACCGAGTTCCGCGACCGCGAAACCCGCCAAACGCGCTTAGACCAGATCGACCAGGACATTGACTGGGACGCCTCTGACCTGGACAAAAAGGTGGTAGCCCCCGATCAGATACGAACGGTGGTCCGCACCCTGCGGGACTCAATGCCCGAGATGTTCCCCGATCGCGTACTGAGAGAGGACGGCAGGCTCGAACATATCCCCAAGACCCTGATCTTCGCCAAAACCGACAGCCACGCCGACGACATCGTTCAGATTGTCCGGGAGGAGTTCGGCCTCGACAACCTCGGCGCGGTGAAGATCACCTACACGGCCAGGCTATCCGGCCACAAACCGGATGATCTACTGCAGAGGTTCCGTACCAGCTATGAGACTCGCATCGCGGTCACGGTGGACATGATCGCCACCGGCACCGACGTCAAGCCCATCGAATGCGTGGTGTTCATGCGCATGGTTCGCAGCCGTAATTTCTTTGAGCAGATGAAAGGTAGGGGAGTGCGGGTGATGCCTACCGGAGACCTGCTGATCGTCACCCCCGACGCCCAAGCCAAGGAGAGGTTCGTCTTGGTAGATGCCGTGGGCGTGACCGACACCAACCTCCACGACACCGTTCCGCTCGAACGCAAACCCGGCATGGGGTTCGACCGACTTCTCAACCTGATCGGCCTGGGCGACACCAGCGAAGACGTGATCTCATCGGCAGCCTCCCGCCTGGCCCGGCTCGACAAGCGCATCACCCAAGCCGACCGGGAGGAAGTAGAGGAGATCGCGGGCATGGGTCTCGGGGAAATCGCAAGCCGCATGGTCGACGCGCTCAACCCCGACCATCATTACGAAGCGGCAAAGGAGGAGGCCGGAAGTGAGGAGCCGAACGAAGGGCAAATCGCTTCGGCCCGAACAGAGATGATCAAAGCAGCCCTGGAATCTCTGACCAGCAACTCTATGCTCCGGCAGAAGCTGATCGAGGTACGCCGCAGCTACGAACAGATCATCGACACCGCTACCAGGGATCGGGTGATCTCAAGCGAGTATTCCCGGGAGGCCACCGACCACTCCCGTAATCTGGTGGACTCTTTTGAACAATTTATAGAGGAGAACCGTGACGAGATTAATGCATTGGAAATCCTCTACCGCCGGCCTTACAAGGCCCGACTGACCTACGCCGACATCAAGCAGCTGGCCAACGCCATCAAAAGACCACCCCGGGCCTGGACCCCCGATGTGCTGTGGAGGGCCTACGAAGTGCTGGACGAATCCAAGGTGCGAGGGTCGGGGCCGAGGATCAACACCGATCTGGTCAGTCTGGTCCGCTACGCGCTAGGCGAATCGGAGGAGCTGGTCGCCTACAAAGAGCTGGTGGAGGAGCGGTTCGAGGCCTGGCTGACAGGGCAAGCCAACCTAGGCCGCAGCTTTGATGATGGCCAACTCGCCTACCTACATCTCATCAAGGATCACCTGGTAGCCAACCTTTCTGTTGAGCCAAAAGACCTGATGGAAGCCCCCTTCAGCACCCACGGCGGCCTGGGCCGAGCAAGCCGACTCTTTGGAGAGGAACTGAACCCTCTGCTTACTGAACTCACCGAGGAATTAGCAGCATGAACGATTTACCACCCGGATGGGCGTGGGCAGAAGTGATCGACATAGCAAAGCTGATACGAGGAGTTACCTTCAAAAAGCAAGATGCCGTCCAAAAAGGCGAGCCTGGTTATGTGCCGATCGCTCGTGCAGGCAACCTTGAGCCTGGCAGGACGAAATTCGACGATAACCTCATATTCGTATCCCGAAATCTTGTTAAAAAGGACCAGTTTCTTCGCGCTGGCGATGTTCTTATTGCGACCTCAAGCGGCAGCTTATCTGTCGTGGGGAAGTCCGCCATTGTGTCCAAGAACTGGGAAGGTGGGCACGGAGCGTTTATGGCTGTAATACGAGCCCTACCTGATATTAATATAGCCTATCTCGGCTACTACCTTCAATCTCGCGTGGTACGGAAGAAATGGCAGGAGTTAGCAGCGGGCACAAATATCAACAATCTCAAAAAGAATGACCTACTTTCTACGGTTGTTCCAATAGCACCATTAGCGGAGCAGGAACGGATTGTTGAGCGGATTGAGGAGATATTTTCTCGTCTGGATGCCATCGAAACGTCTCTGAAATCCCTAAGCGACCGGCTGGGGCTGCTGCGCTCCGCCATCCTCGCCGACGCCTTCCACACCAACCGCGACCTACCGCCCGGCTGGAAACGAAGCGCACTTGAGAAGATAGTCACTCCTAGAAAGGGGAAGGTAATATCAGATTACGACGATCTTCGGCCCTATCTGAGCTTAAATAACATACAAAGCAATACTTGTAATATCCTAAATTGGGAACACTCCTCTGACTATAGGTCACAATCTTCAAGGCTGTTTCCAGGAGATGTGGCATATGCTCGTCTTCGTCCTTACTTGAACAAAGTCGTAAATATTGATCGCGAAAGTTTAGGTTCTGCCGAACTCATCGTATTGCCAAGGTCTGAGTCTCTATTACCTAGGTTTCTGACCTTACTGTTAAGCAATCAATCCTTTGTCGAATACGCAACCGCTAACAGTACTGGAGATCGGCCTCGTCTCAAGTGGCAGACGATGAAGCAATACAAATTTGATCTTCCTCCTATTGAGCACCAAAGTCATATTGTCGAACTTATAGAATCTAACTTCTCGCTCATTCATGTCATTGAAGAATCCATAAATCATGGATTAGACCGAATAGCAGACCTCCGTCAATCAGTTTTAGCAGAGGCGTTTTCGGGGCGGTTGGTTCCTCAGGATCCCGATGATGAGCCTGCCTCCGTTCTGCTAGAACGCATCGCCGCCTCCCGTCCGGCTAAGCCCAAGTCCCGAAGGAAGGCCCGATCATGACCACTGATCAGAAAGTGCTGGTGGATCGGCTGTGGAGCTTTTGCGATGTGCTCCGCGACGACGGCCTCTCCTATGGCGACTACGTGGAGCAGCTCACCTATCTGCTGTTCCTGAAGATGGCCGACGAACAAACCTCGCTACTTGGGAGTGATCCGATCATACCGCCGGATCTCGACTGGAAGTCGCTTCTAACCAGATCCGGCCCCGACCTCGAAACCCATTACACCCACATTCTGGGCACCCTGGCCCGAGAGAAGGGCGTTCTGGGGGTGATCTTCTTCAAAGCCAAAAACAAGGTCCAGAGCCCGGCCAAGCTGGAGCGGCTTATCAAAGAGTTCGTGGACAAGCACGAGTGGCTGAGCCTGGAAGCCGACCTCAAAGGAGACGCCTATGAGGGCCTGATCGAAAAAACCGCCCAGGAAGGTGCCAAAGGAGCGGGCCAATACTTTACCCCTCGGGCGCTGATCTCGGCCATCGTGGACGTGATGCTCCCCGGCCCTGCGGAGTCTGTCTGCGATCCGGCCTGCGGAACCGGCGGCTTCTTTCTAGGTGCCTACCAGTCGATCCTGGAACGCTACCCAAACCTCGATCCCGACCAGCGCGCCCATCTTCGCTCCGGTGCCTTTACCGGCTGGGAGATAGCCGACCTCCCCGCCCGCCTCTGTGCCATGAACCTGCTGCTGCACGGCATTGAAAGCCCCGACTCCGACTCGCCTATTCATGTGGATGACGCACTTCGAGAAGACCCGGGCAAGCGCTTCGAACTGGTGCTCACCAACCCCCCATTCGGTAAGGCCTCCGGAGCCACCTACGAGCGGGAGGACTTCTGGACCCAAACCAAAAACAAGCAGCTCAACTTTGTCCAGCACGTGGTCACCCTTCTGGAAGTCGGAGGCCGAGCGGCGGTGGTGGTTCCCGACAACGTGCTGTTCGAGGGCGGAGCCGGCGAAACCATCCGTCGCCGCCTGCTCCACGAGTGCGACGTGCATACTTTGCTCCGCCTCCCCACCGGCATCTTCTATGCCCAGGGCGTCAAGGCCAACGTCATCTTCTTCGAGCGCCGGCCAGGTGCCCCCCAAGCCCACACCCGCGAGCTGTGGGTCTATGACCTGCGCACCAACCAGCGCTTCACCCTCAAGCAGAACCCCCTCACCCGAGCCCACCTCGACGACTTTGTGGCCTGCTACCAGCCCGACAACCGCCACCAACGCATCGAGACCGACCATTTCAAGCGCTTCACCTACGACGAGTTGATCGCCCGCGACAAGGTGAGCCTCGACCTCACCTGGCTACGCGACGACAGCCTGCAAGACACCGAGAACCTTCCCCCGCCCCACGAAATCGCCACCGAGATGCTCGAAGACCTTCAATCCGCCCTCTCTGAACTCAACGCCCTAACTGAGCTGCTCGAACCGACCGAAACACCTCCGCTAGGCTCTGCTAACGACTAAGCGCTCTAAAATGTCCCACCCTCGTTGTACGTTTATAGACAACCGAAATCAAAGGCAGAACAAAGGCAGAAGCTGTGAGCAACCAAACCGGCATCGAGTGGACCGAGACCACCTGGAATCCAACCACCGGGCGCGATCTCATATCTCCAGGTTGCGACAACTGCTATGCCCTCACCATGGCAAAGCGCCTCCATGACATGGGTCAACCCAAGTACCAGAAGAACGGCGACCCTCGCACCAGCGGCCCCGGTTTCGGCTTGACCCTCCATCCCGACACCCTGGAAGCCCCGTACCGATGGAAGGCCCCGAAACTCATCTTCGTGAACTCGATGAGCGATCTGTTCCACCCGAAGGTCCCGCTCGACTTCATCCGTCAGGTCTTCCAGGTGATGGCTGACACCCCCCGCCACACCTACCAGGTACTCACCAAGCGCTCCAGTCGTCTCGCCACCCTCGCTCCCGAACTCGACTGGCCCGAAAACGTCTGGATGGGCGTCAGCGTGGAAAACGACCGTTACGCCTTCCGCGTCAACCACCTCCGCACCGTCCCCGCCGCCATCCGCTTCGTCAGCGCCGAACCTCTGCTCTGTCCGTTACCCGACCTGGACCTATCGGGTATCCACTGGGTAATAGTCGGAGGCGAAAGCGGTCCCCGCTCCCGCCCGATGCAAGAATCCTGGGCAATAGACCTAAGAGACAAATGCGCCGCTGCAGACGTAGCCTTCTTCTTCAAACAATGGGGCGGCCCCACCCCCAAGTCGAGGGGTCGCTGCCTTCAAGGAATCCGGTACAGCAACATCCCCAGGCAGCGTTCTATAGGCCGATTTACAGGAACCGACTTTCGGCACCAGAAGCGCAAAGAGGCAGTTCTGGGAGAGCCTTGAGTCTGGGCGAAGCCATCACAACTGCCCGGTGCGCCCGTGGGCTGACGCAGAAGGTGCTCTCCGCTCGGCTGGGTATTACACAGGCGGCCCTGTCCAGACACGAGAACGACCTGCGGGAGCCCTCAGAGGAGAGGTTGAAGGAGATAGCCTCCGCTCTAGGAGTGACATCAGGGCTGCTTCTAAGGGCCGGAAGGATGCGTGGAGCTATAGCCGTCGGTGCACACATGCGCAGGCGGGCCACCGCTCGCCCAACCGTGTGGCGTCGCCTTGAGGCTCAGCTAAACCTTCATCGGCTGCATGCCAGGCGCATACTGGAACATGTTGACCTTTATGCCGACCTCACCATCCCCTGGTTCGATCCCTTCGCTTTCGATCCGGTGACAGCCGCCCGCCTGCTTCGGGCAGAGTGGGGCCTGCCTGTGGGTCCGGTACGTGATCTCACCGGATGGATCGAGAAGACGGGCTGTTTGATTTTTGAGAGCGACTTCGGCACCGGCCGCGTCGACGGTCTTTCGCAATGGGTCGACCCCTATCCGGTAATCATGCTCAACTCCACGGCACCGACCGACCGGCGGCGGCTCACGCTTGCCCATGAACTGGGACATCTATGCCTACACAGCCAAGGAGTTCCGGATGACTATGAAAGCGATGCCACTTCTTTCGCGGCGGAGTTCTTGATGCCAGCGGAAGTGATCCGTCCTCAACTTCGCAACGTCACCACCGGCCGACTCCATGACCTCAAGCGTTACTGGGGTGTGTCCATGCAGTCTCTGATCGAGCGCGGGTTCCACCTCGGGGTGATCCCGGCCAAACAACGGACCTATCTATACAAGAGGTTTAGCGCGCTCGGCTGGCGCACCCACGAGCCGGTCAGCGATGAATTGCCACCGGAGCGTGCCCGACTGGTCTCGGACATCGGGCAGGCCATGCTGGAGCGCGGCCTAACCGCATCCGAGATCTCGGCGATCACCGGCTATGCCCCGGAGTCATCAGATAACCCGTTCCTCAACTCAGGCCCACGCCTCCGGATAGTCCGAGCCCGACCAGAATAGTTGGTACGGCAGGGCCCTCACCAGGCCTGAACGCCGGTAGCAGGCTATTGCTCGGGGACGATGTCGGCGGTGTCGGGTTCGGGGGGTTCGGATAGTTCTTCTGCGGCGGCGGTTACCTGATCGGACAAGAGGGCGAACTCGAAGGCGGCCGACTCGAAGTCCTGCAGTCCGGCTTGGCGGGTTTCGCCGGTGTCGGTGGACTGGAGCCCTTCCTGCATGGTTCGGGCCGAGGCGATCATCTCGTCTAGCGAATCCACCAAGTCTTGATGGAAGTGGTCGCTTAGGCTTGCGGGGGGATCGGTGGTATTCAGCTGCACGGGCAGCAGACCAATCTGGAATACCAGATCGTTCATATCCTGGAGGGTTTGTTCGTAATCAGTCCGGCCTCGGTCCCAGTCGTCATTGATTTGTCGCCCTCGGGTGCGGGCATCCGCTACCTCCAGGGCTATATCAGAGATCCGATCTGCGTAAAAGGTCAGAGCCTGAACCGTCTCGGTCGGGGTGGTAGCGACTGTCGAAGACGGCACCACCTCCACCGTTTGGTCACGGCTGATGAGGGTGCGAACCCCGAGTACCAGGGCGACGATCACCAGGATCACCGGCAGAACTCGGCTGATCGAGAGGGCGTTGAAAACGGATACTTCCCGTCTTCCGGACGATGGGGTTGGATCGGAGGGAGTGTCCGAATAGGTCGGGGCGGTAAAAGAACCGGAGGACCGTACCTCGTGCAGGCAGGCCGGACACCTGGTGGCACCGGTAACCCAGGATTGGCCGCAGCCAGGACAGAAGCGGGGGGTCTCGGAACCGGATCGGGGGGTGATCATCTCCTCGGTTACCGGTATCGGGTCGGCCGGGCGTAGCCTCGACCAGCGAGAACCCTCCCTCTCGCCGCCATCCGGTGGCATATTTCGATCATCCCGACCGGCCAAAACGTAACGCTCCCGAAAGCTAAACCTGAAGGTTAGGAGAATAGTTTGTACTCTCTCTATCACCATGCTATTACGACCGGCCGCCCCTAACGAACTGGGGACTCGGCTCGCCGAACTAATCATTCGGGTGGAACAGGAGCAGTCGGCCCCTCCGTTCGGCGAGGTGCTGATGTCGGCTATGCAGGATACGGCGACGAAATCACCCGGCTTCGCCTGGGAGGAAGAGGGGCGGCTCTTGTCCTACGCTTTCGCTTCTGTCAACCCGGACGGACGGGTTTGGACGCTGGAAATAGCCGACAGTTCCGGCCAAGGGGAGCGGTTTCTCGAGGCGGTAGCAGAAGGTTTGCCGACTGTCGGGATCGATGAGGCGGTGCTCTGGCTCCACACCTCGGCTATCGAACCGCCGCCTTCCTTGTTCACCCACGAACGCGACCTCTATCGGATGGGTACCGATCTTCCCATACCGGTGGTGCCCGAACCTCTCCCAGAGGTCAAACTAACCGGATTCAACGTGGAGCGGGACGCCGAGGCGTTGATCGCGGTCAACAACCGGGCCTTCGAAGGCCACCCTGAACAGGGCAATTGGTCGAGAGACGACCTGGAACGTCGGGTTTCGTTACCTTGGTTCGACCCAGAGGGGGTTCGGATCGCCTGGTTAGACGGACGTTTGGCTGCCTTCCATTGGACCAAGATTCACGAACAATCGGAGTCGGCTGGGGAAGTGCTGGGCGAAATCTATGTGCTGGCGGTTGACCCGGCTTTCCATCAAAGGGGGCTAGGTCGGGCAATCGCCTGGGATGGCCTGGAATATCTTTATCGGGAACGCCAGGCCAAACGAGCGATCCTGTATGTTGACGCCGCCAACCTGTCCGCAGTCAACCTTTACCGGAAACTCGGCTTCCAGGTCGAACACACCGACCGTGCCTATCGATGGAGGAAGGTCTCATGATTCCTCTGTGCCCACCTTTCTGCAGGCCGATTGATTCCGGTTGCCGATGGCTTGATGATTACGATGGTTTATTCCAATCCCACCCTTGGATGAAAACACTTTGAGCATCGAACTTGTTCTGCCCGACGGCACCGTCACCTGCCATAAGGAGGGGGTAACCGGCCTGGCCATAGCCGGATCGATCGGCCCGCGTCTCGCCGACGCCGCGATAGCTGTATCAGTGGACGAAGAGTTGATGGACCTCAACCGCCCGATCTATTCGGGAGGACAGTTCGCGGTTATTACCCAAGGCTCCGAGTCGGGCCGAGACATTCTGCGCCATTCCGCCGCCCATGTAATGGCCCAGGCCGTACTCAACCTCTTTGAGGGGGCGACCTTCGCCATCGGGCCGGCGATAACCGACGGTTTCTATTACGACTTCGACCTAGACCGCCCCTTTACCCCGGAAGATCTGGAGGAGATCGAAAGGGAAATGGATCGGATCATCGCCGAAGATCAACCTTTCGAGCGGGAAGAAATGTCCCGTGAGGTCGGTCTGGAGTTGTTTCGCGACCACCCGTACAAGCTGGAGATCATCCGCTCGGTGGACGACACCGAGGTGGATTCCGGCGATATCATCTCCGTGTATCGCAACCACGAGTTCGTAGATCTATGTCGTGGGCCACATTTACCTTCAACTGGAAGGTTAAAGGCATATAAGCTAACCCGAACTGCCGGGGCCTACTGGAGAGGCGATGAAAAGCGCCCCCAGCTCCAACGCATCTACGGAACAGCCTGGGAGTCACGGAAGGCCCTCCGCACCCATCTGCACCGGATAGAAGAAGCTGCCCGAAGAGATCACCGCAAATTGGGTCGGGAGCTCGACCTGTTTTCCTTCCCGGAAGATCTGGGGCCTGGTCTGGTGGTGTGGCACCCCAAGGGGGGCATGCTGAGACGATTGGTCGAGGATTACAGCCGCCGAGTTCATCAGGATTTCGGCTTCGATTTCGTCTTTTCGCCCCATCTGGCCAAGGCCGGTCTCTGGCAAACCTCCGGTCATCTGGATTTCTATGCCGAGAACATGTATCCGGCTTTGGATATGGATCAGGACGAGGAATATCGGGTCAAGCCGATGAACTGCCCCTTCCATGTCCTTATCTACCGTTCGGACGCCCGTTCCTATCGAGACCTGCCGATCCGTCTGTCCGAGCTCGGGTCGGTTTATCGATACGAACGGTCCGGTGTGGTGCATGGCCTGCTTCGGGCTCGTGGCTTCACCCAGGACGACTCACACACCTTCTGCACCAGACAACAGCTGCCGAACGAGCTGCAACTTCATCTTGATTTCGTGCTTCAGCTGCTGAGGGATTTCGGGTTCAAGGATTTTCGGTCCGAGTTGGCTACCCGACCCGAAGAGAAGTGGGTTGGAGAACCGGAGCTTTGGGAGCTGGCGGAGCAGAGTCTGGCCGAAGCCCTGGAAACGGCGGGAATCCCCTTGCGGATCGCTGCCGGTGAAGGGGCCTTCTACGGGCCGAAAATAGACGTACACGTGGAAGACGCCATCGGGCGGGGCTGGCAGATGTCCACCATCCAGGTGGACTTTTCCCTGCCGGAACGGTTCGGGCTCGAATATGTAACCTCGGAGGACACCAGGGAGCGTCCCGTGATGATCCACGCCGCCAAGTTCGGTTCGGTGGAACGTTTCCTCGGGGTTCTCATCGAGCATTACGCCGGGGCTATGCCCATTTGGCTTTCCCCGGTTCAGGCCACCATCGTTCCCGTAGCCGACCGGCACGTCGAGTATGCCTTGGAGATAGCCGATCAACTCCGTGGCGAGGGTTTAAGGGTGGAGACCACAGTTGGCCCCGGCAAGCTGGGAGAGAAGATTCGCCGGGCCATTACCCAGAAGGTTCCGGCCATTTTGGTGGTGGGCGATCAGGACGTCGAGAACGGCACGGTAGGCCTTCGACTCCGTTCACAAAAGGGGGAGAGAAGGGGAGTCCCTAGAGAAGAGGCTGTGTCAGATCTGCTCTCTGCCGCCCAACCTCCCCACTAAATCAGTGAACCTGAGGTTCGTGGTAAAGCCTCTATAACCTGGGAAAACACTAACAAGAACGCGAAAATCGGCCCATCTCACCCGGCTACGCCGGGCCCCAGCCCCCGCCACCGCCGCCGAAGAAGGAGCGTGGTGAGCCATGCCCGGACTGAAGCCGGGAGACTACTGTTTGGCTTTCGCTCCATTGAATGTTCCCAAAATTGCCGGGGATCCGATCGGGATACCTACCTCTTACCCGGCCTTCGGTGCTTGGCAACCCCCTACGTATCATGACTTTTCAAAAAGGTCAACCCCTAATTTTGGGAACGCGAAAAAAATCCCCCAAGCACCTTAGGCCAACTAAATCAAGGCCTCGTGCACTTCGGTTGGAGTACCCCGCAAGACCCGGTTGGAACAGGATCATCAAGACAAACCGGAGGCTTTCCCCCCCCGAACGAGTCTCTCCGAACCAATTTAGAGGTTTCTGTCGCTCCTTTAAATCTGGTCGGAGGGTGGTTCGATCTGTTCGGTGTAGACCTCGTCGATGGGTTGGCCGGTAACGGCGTCCAGTCGGACCAGGGTGCGGGACCTGGGCGGATTCTCGGCCGAATAGAGGATCACGTTCCAGGCCGGACGGGAAGATAGGCCCTCGAACCCGAGGGCTGCAGAAGCATGGCCCACCGGAGCCTCCGACTGCACCGCCGCCGCTATCAAGGCCTCTTCCTGCTGGACAACCAGAGGCCAGGACGTCATGAAATGCAGATAGGAGAGCAGAAAAAACCCGGCCCCTACCCACAGTAGGCCTCCGCCCAGGTTGGCCAGGGCACCGAGCACCGCCAGAATCCCCCCGACCAGGTAGATGCGCGATCCGATCATACGCCTGGTAGGTGAGGGGAACCTATAGGGGCCGATCTGGCTGGAGTCGAGGTCGTCCGGAACTCCTGCCTGTTGTGCTACCTCATCCGGGATGCGGATCCCGTCCATCAGCGGTCGGATCGGGTCGGAAAATCCCGCTTCGGATATCCGGTATAAAGCTGACGGGGACGCTTTATAGGGGCGTTTGATTCCCGCATCATTTCCCTGAGCTGCGACAGCCAGCCGGGGAGCCGGCCCAAGGCAAACAGCACCGTAAACATCTCGGTCGGGAAACCCATCGCCTGATAGATGATGCCCGAGTAATAATCCACGTTGGGATAGATGCGTCTGGAAACAAAGAAGTCGTCCGCCAACGCCTCCTTCTCCAGCCTCATAGCCAGGTCAAACAGTCGGCTGCTGTTCTTGTCCACCATATCCCTGGCGTAACGCTTGATGATCAGGGCCCTGGGGTCAACGTTTTTATACACCCGATGCCCGAAACCCATCAGCCGGAACGGATCCTCCCGATCCTTGGCCCTATCCATGAACAGACGGGTGTTACCTCCGGCCGCCAGGATTTCCTCCAACATCTCGATAACCCTCTGGTTGGCACCGCCATGCAGCGGGCCCGACAAGGCCAGAACGCCCGCGCAAATCGACGAGTAGACGTCTGTCCGACCGGACCCCACCAGCCGAACCGCCGAGGTGGAAAGGTTCTGACCATGATCGGCATGGAGGATGAGCAGGGCTTCCATGGCTTTGATATGGGCTTCGGTAGGCCGATAATCGCCCTGGCCGGGGTGGAAGGTCATGTTTAAGAAGTTGGCCACGTAACCAAGATCGGGGTCGGGTTTTATATAGACCTGATCGTGGCCGCTTCGGTAGGACCAGGCCACCAGCGTGGGCATCATGGCTATCAACCGGATGAAGTCAGAAACGTAGGCTTCCGACCCTTTCGGCCGATCCGATCGGGAAGAGCCCAAAAGGGTAACCGACACCGCCAATTTCTGCATCGGATGGGTCCCGTCCGGAACACTTTCCAGCACCTTTTCAAACCCTTTAGGCAGGGCGCAGTGCTCTGAAACCCGATTACGGAAATAATCCAGCTCTTCGTCGGTGGGAAGCTCGGCGTTGTCAAGCAGGTAGGCCACCTCAAGAAAAGAGGAATGGTCCACCAGCTGATCGACCGGATAGCCCCGATAGCGCAGAACTCCCGCTTCGCCGTCTATGAAGGTCACCGAGCTGGTCGTTTCGGCGGTGTTGGCGTAGCCCGGATCCAGGGTAACCAACCCGGTGGCCGCCCTAAGGCCCTGTATGTCTATCGCCTGCTGTTTATCGGTTCCCGAAGCTACCGGTAGATCGATAACCTCCTCTTCGTCTAAGCGAAGGGCAGCCTTCTCCATAGTCGGGCCCTTTTCCCCTCTTAATCCTCGGCCTTGGACGCCGCCACCACCCGCTGGACCTCTTGAGGCGGGGCGGGCTCGTAGCGGGCGAACTCCAGCTCGAAAGACCCTCGCCCGCCGGTCATGGAGCGAAGATCCACCGAATAACGCTGCACCTCGGCCAAGGGCACCTCCGCTTTCACGATCCGGCTGCGGCCATCGGCGTCCATTCCCATAACCCGTCCTCTTCTGGCGTTTATGTCCCCGATGATGTCGCCCATGTAGTCGTCGGATACGCGAATCGTGATGGTAACAATGGGTTCGAGGATGGTAGCCCGCAGGTCGGGAGCGGCCGCCCGCACTGCCATGATCCCCGCCATACGAAAGCTGAGCTCGTCGGAGTCCACCGAGTGATACTTGCCGTCATAGACGGTGGCTCGAACATCGATCACCGGATAATCGGCCAGAATCCCTCGCTCGAAAGCTTCCTGGATGCCCTTATCCACCGCCGGGATCAGACCCCGTGGAATCGATCCCCCCTTGATCTGGTCGACGAACTCGTATCCCTCCCCTCGGCCATTGGGTTCGAACTTCACATAGGCCACCCCGAACTGACCTCTACCGCCGGACTGTTTCTTGTGTTTGCCTTCCACATCGGCTCGACCGAGGATGGTCTCCCGGTAGGGGATGCGGGGCATTCCCGTGTCCACCTTCACCCCGAATCGGCGGGAAATCCTGGCGAGGGTGGCGATAACATGAGCTTCGCCCAAACCGGACATCACCGTTTCGCTGGTCTCGGCCCGTCGTTCAACCAGCAGAGTAGGGTCTTCCTCCTGCACCCGTGCCAAAGCGGTAGACAGTTTGTCTTCGTCCTGGGTGGAACGAGGCGTAACCGTTACCTCATGCACGGGACGGGGAACCTGCACCGGTTCCATAACCACCGGAGTGCCGGGGGTTCGTAGCGTGTCGCCCACCCGCAGATGGTCAAGTTTGGACACCGAACCGATAGAACCGGTCATGAGCTCCGCCAGTTCCTTATGATCTCCGCCCTGCAGCGAGAACAGGCTGGACATTTTGAGCTTTTGTCCGGATTGGGTTTCGAGAACCGTGTCGGAGTTGAACGAACCGGAAAACACCCGGAAGGTATTGACCCGGCCCACATACTGATCGCCCGAGGTCTTGAACGTGTAGCCCAGGACCGGGCCGTCCGCATCGACACTCGGCTGCTCACCCGCTACCGGCGGCATGGTCCGTTCCAAGGGGGTGGGGCCGAAATCGCTGATGAACTCGACCAAGGTGTCGATCCCCACCAGAGCGCCGGCCGATCCGACCAGCACCGGAAAAATCTCCCCTTCGATCATCCCGTTGTGGATTACCTCGACCATTTTTTCGAGTGACGGTTCCTCGCCTTCGAAATAGGCCTCCAGAAGATCGTCATCGGTTTCGACCACCGACTCGACCAAAGCGGAACGGGTCTCCTCGAAAATCTGGTTTATCTCCGCCGGCACCTCGATCGGTGAGCCTTCGGTCTGGTCGGGTTTATAGCTGTAGGCCCGTCCCGAAACCAGCCGCACCACTCCTTTAAGGTCGCCCTCTTCGCCTATCGGTATCTGGATGGGGGCGATCCGCTTGCCAAAGGCCTCTGTCAATCCGTCCAGGGTGCGGGCGAAAGAAGCGCGGTCCCGGTCCAGCTTGTTGACGAAAACCGCCCGGGCAACACCTTCTCGGCGGGCGGCCTCCCAGAGGATTTCGGTCTGTACTTCCACCCCGTCCACGGCCGACACCACGAACAGCGCCAAATCCACCGCCCGTAAAGCAGCCAGTGCTTCGCCGATGAAATCCGCATAACCCGGGGTGTCGATCAGGTTGACCCGCATACCGTTCTGTTCGAAAGAAGCTACGGACAGTCCGAGCGAACCCTGGCGTTCGATCTCTTCGGGCTCAAAGTCCATGACCGTGTTGCCGGCGTCTACCGTACCCACCCGGTTAATCTCACCGGCGTGGAAAAGAAGCGCTTCGGCCAGGGAGGTCTTCCCCGAGCCGCCATGACCGAACAGGCCAACGTTTCGAATATTCTCCGGTCGCATCCTCCTCCGCTTCCTTCTCTAGGGCACCCGAGTGTAGGTAATAATACGATGCTTACTGACTGTGGTACCTTCCTGCCAGAGAGGATCCACAAATGATTGAAGTCTGGGCCCGGAAATATGTCGATCGGGTAGTAGCGCCGATCGGTAGCTTCCTGGCCGGCCTCGGGGTACGACCCGCTCATCTCACGATAACCGGACTGGTTGTAACGCTAACCGGATCAATCCTGCTAGCCCTGGGCAACGTGATCCCCGGAGCCTTGGTGATTCTAGCCGGTTCCGCCCTGGACGGATTAGACGGCTCGGTAGCCCGCGCCTCCGGTTCCGCCTCGCCCCGCGGGGCTCTACTCGACTCGGTGTTCGATCGTATCGGTGAAACCTCCATGTATGCCGCCTGTTCGTTCTGGCTGACCTCTCGGCTCTCCCCTCAGGAAGGCGACCCGGCCCTGGTGGTGCTGTGTGTGCTGAGCCTGGGAGCGTCGTTGCTCATCTCATATCTGCGGGCCAAGGCCGACGTGGGACGGGTGGAAGGTCGAGGGGGGCTGATGGGGCGGGCGGAGCGGATCATCTTGTTCACGGCCGGCTTTCTGTTCGATCAGGTCTCCGCCATGCTTTGGTTGATGGCCGTCCTCACCTGGCTGACCGTCTTCCAACGCTTCTTTAACACCTGGCGGCGGCTCTCGCCGAGTGACTGAACGCCTTGTCTACCTGGCCTACCGGGCGGGTGCCGGGATCGTCGGGGCCTTCCCGGAGCCGTTAATTCGCCGTCTGGGCCGATGGGCGGGATGGTGGGCCTGGCTATGGGCCGGGGCGCGTAAGGAAATGGCCCTCCGCCATATGCGAAGGGTCTTGGGCGAAGTCGACGGACGGGTGGTTGAATCGGCCGCCCGGGAAATGTTCTGCGCCTACGGACGCTACTGGGCGGAGACCCTTTGGTTCCGTCCCCGCCGGACCGAGAGGGTGAAATCCCGTTGCACTTTGGAGGGTCTGGATCATGTTCGAGCCGCCCAGGCGGAGGGAAAACCGATCGTGGTCGCCCTACCTCATGTGGGCAACTGGGAGATGGCGGGCACCTTGGCCGAGGAGGCCGGGGTACGGATAACGGCGGTGGCCGAAGCTCTCTCCAACCGTCGTCTCGCCAACTGGTTTATCGACCTGAGGGCGCAGCTCAACATCTCGGTGGTTCTGGCCGAGGGGCTCTCCGCCATGCGTGCCCTAAGACAAGCTATTTCCGAAGGTCGTCTGATCGCCTTGGTGTCCGACCGTAATATCGGGGGGCAGGGCGTGGAAGTGGAGTTTTTCGAGGAGAGAACGACTCTGCCGGCCGGTCCGGCCGCCCTGGCCATCCGACACCAGGCCGTGCTGCTTCCGGTGGTTTCATACTTCAAGCCGGGGGCGGGCCATCGGGTGGTGGTGGACGCTCCGGTGGAGGATCCTGGCCCGGATCATCCCGACCGGATGGGTGAGATAACCCAACAACTGGCCTACCGGTTCGAACAGATCATCAGAGAGGCACCCACCCAATGGCATCTGGTCCAGCCCAACTGGCCATCCGACTATCAATACCTATAAGGAAGCACCGGGTATGAGGATCGCGGTGGTCTCCCCCTATGCCCTAAACGTTCCGGGCGGGGTTCAAGCCCAGGTGATCGGCCTGGCCCGTCATTTACGACTACAAGGTCACGACGCCTACGCAGTCGCGCCCTCGGCCGGTTTCCAAGCCCATCGGGTAGACGTCGGCGGTTCGGTTTCGCTGCCGATCAACGGTGCCAGAGCCCGGGTCGCCCTATCACCCAGGGTGCTATCCAGGGTGCGGGAGGCGGTTTCGGATGCGGATGTGATCCATGTGCACGAACCGATGGTCCCGCTGGTGGGGTGGGGGGCGCTGGGTAGAGACATTCCCACCGTGGTTACCTTCCACGCCGACCCGTCCCGATTGTTCCGAATCGCCTACCGATGGGGGAGCAGACGGATAAGAACCATGCTGGGTGACGCCGCGGCCACGGTGGTCAGTCCCATCGCCAAAGGGGCTATCGAGCATCTGGGTCTTGAACCGGTAGAAATCCCCAACGCCTTGGATGTCGGGTCGTTTCAGGTCTCCCGCCCCCGTAACCCCTGCCAGGTGGCCTTCGTCGGACGACCCGACCCCCGCAAGGGTCGTGATCTGCTGCTTTCGGCCTGGCCCCGGGTGCGGGCGGTGATCCCGGAGGCCCGATTGCTGGTGATCGGAGGCGGAGAGACTCCTGCGATAGAGGGAGTGGAATACCGGGGGAGGGTGTCGGAGGCAGACAAGCGTTCGGCCCTGGCCGGTAGCGGGGTTTTCTGCGCCCCCAACCGAGGGGGAGAGAGCTTTGGCATTACGGTGGCCGAAGGGATGGCCGCAGGCTGTGCGGTAGTAGCGAGCGACCTGGCCGCCTTCAAGAATGTCCTAGGAGGGACCGGACTCCTGTTCAGAAACGGCGACCCCCATAGTTTGGAGCGTTCCCTATTAGAAGTGTTGACCGACCAGGGTCTTAGAGAACGTCTGGCTATCGAGTCGACCAGTCGGGTAGCAGGATTCGACTGGTCAAACGTGATCCACCGCTACCTGGATATATACCTCCGAGTCACCCAAACCGGAAGCGGCTGAGATATAGGAAGAGCTTTGAATTACGGTGCCCTCCAATAGGGTCGCCCGGGTGGGGATCACCAAGGGGGAAGGTTGGCGGCGAGG